>JBBQNG010000117.1:0-12857 GCA_038329645.1 Burkholderiales bacterium | reverse complement strand
GCCATCACGAGCGCGGCGGCCACCGCCTGCGGGATGCGGAGCCGGTGCAGCCAGTCCACCACGGGGCGCAGCGTATAACTGGCAAGGATGCCGATGAGAAGCGGAACGAAGAAAGCGCGCGCAAAATAAAGCGCAGCAATTACCGCAATTCCCGTCATGATTGCGAGGAGCAGAGTGGTGCGCGAATAGCGCCGCGCGCGGACCTCCACCTCCGCCGCTTCGGCCGCCGCTTCGGCCGCCACTTCGGCCGCCACTTCGGCCGACATGTCGGCAGCCTGCAGGTCCGCCGGATCGGCGATCGCAGGGAGCTTTGCTGCAGCGCTCATCACCGACGCGGCGAGTTACCGCCCCCGATCAGGATGATGCGCTCGCCCAGCCGCCAGTTTGCGGGGCTCGTGTCGCTGAACACATACGTGGAGCGATCGGCCAAGCGCACGGTGATCTCGTGGACAGCGCCTACCTGGCGCTTCGATTCGATGATGCCGCAATGCTTGCAGCGGGACTTGCCGCTTGAAACCGTGGCGGAATCGGGCGGCGCAGCGTCCTCGGTTTCCTTGGGCTGCTCACCCGCGGCAGGGTCCTTGTTGGGACTCATTACCCATTCGGTCAAGGGTACGGTGGTGGCTTGCACGGCCGAGATAATGAGTGCGCCGAAGGCAGCGACCAGAAGCGGCACATGCACCGATTTCGGGATCCTGAAGCCAGGCGCGAATCTGTTCATTTCATTCTCTCCCCAGCTATGGCGTGATTCTGTTGGGGATAAGGCCGGACATCTGTGCGGCAACGCACCTATTTGGGCGACGCTATGCGCGATGACCAAAAAGGGCGGTGCCCGTTCTTGGGTTCAGTTCGCAACGCTTGCGGCGGTCGCGCTCCACTGGGCCGGCGGTTGCGAAGCACGGGGCATCGGAACGAGCCGGGTGACCATCACTGGCGGGTCCATCGCGTAAGCGGGGGCCGGCGCCGGATTGAGCAGGCGGCCGAATTCCCGCTTGATGCCGCGGTAGCACTCGCATGCGCGGGCTTCCAGCCGGCGGCGGTCCACCACCGTGATGCGGCCACGGCCGTTGTGGATCAGGCCGGCGGTCTGCAGCTCGGCAGCTTCCTTGGAAACGCTTTCACGCCGCACTCCGAGCATTCCGGCAATCGATTCGTGGGTGATCTTGAGCTCGTTGGAAGGCAGCCGGTCCAGGCTGGAAAGCAGCCAGCGGCACAGCTGCTGGTGCACCGAGTGATGCCGGTTGCACGCCGCGGTCTGGGAGATCTGGGCGAACAGCGACTGCGTGTAGCGAAGGAGCAACTGTTGCACCGCCATGGACTGCTGGAATTCGTCCAGCAGCACGTTGCCCTTCAGGCGGAAGGCGCAACCGGCGCACCGTACTACCGCCCGGCCGGGCGTCGTCTCGCTGCCCATGAACAGGGGCACGCCGATGATCCCTTCGTTGCCTACCGCGGCGATCTCGTCGGTGGCCCCGTCCTCCATCATGTAAACCAGGGAAACGATCGACGTGGTCGGGAAATACGCGTAGCGAATCCTGCTTTCGGATTCATAGAGGACGTCCCCGAATTTCAGGCTCACCATTTCAAGGCCCGCCAGCAGCCGCTCACTGCCAGCCGCCATCAGGGCGGCGAGGAGGTGATTGGGATGTGAATAGCCGGGTTCACGCATGGCAAGCCTCCAATTGTTCGTTTGATGACGCTTGGGTCCGCCTGGCGTGAAAATCGATGCTCATTTGGCCGCTCCCCGTAGTGTTCAGTAACCCGGCGCACAGAAATCCGGCGCCACAGGCCGATAATCGGGGAGAGCCCGGTTCTGATGTATCAGCCGACATCCAATCCGGTTGTAGGACATATCCCGACAGGCGCCCCCGTTGTGCCCCCTTTCCGGCCGCTATTTCAACCGGTCGACCGCCAGCAGCCCCGCAACGAGAAAGATCGCGAACAGCACGAGGAAGACGAAGAACAGGATCTTTGAAATTTCGGCGGCCCCCACCGCTATGCCGGTGAAACCGAACAGCCCGGCCGCGACGGATACCAGGAAGAAAATCAACGCCCATTTCAGCATTTGCTTGCTCCTTTGATCGATCGGGCGAACGCCCCGCGGGCCTCCGCGAATGGCGACAACATAGCGTGGGTGGGGAGCAAAAAAAATCGGCGGAGGGAGCGTCCTTGGGTAGGCAAGGGACTACAAGCAGGCAATGCGGCCGCCTGTAGCCGGCGGGGGGGCTAACCCGCCACGCGGAAATTGCGCATGGGTCAGTGTCGGCGGTCGGGGTCGCTTGCGGGATCCCAGTCGCGGTAGTTTTTCTCGAATTCGTCCAGCTGGCGGTTCGCCTCGTCTTTGGTGAGGCCGTACTGCTCCTGGATCTTGCCCGCGAGCTGGTCGCGCTTGCCCGCCACCATGTCGAGCTGGTCGTCGGTGAGCTTGCCCCACTGCTCCTTGGCCTTGCCCTTGAGCTGCTTCCAGTTGCCTTCGATGCGGTCCCAGTTCATGGTTTGCTCCTTGCAGAAGTTTGTGTCTGACTTCGAAATGCCCTGTCGGCAGGTCAGTCGTCCCCGCCGTGGGTTGACGCCAGCCCTTCCATGATCCTGCGCAGCCGGTCGAAGTCTTCCGACTTGGACAGGAAGTAGTCGGCGCCCATTTTCAGCATCTGCTTGCGGGAATTCGGGTGGGTATAGTTGGTGAAAATCACCACCACCGGCGAGTAGGCGATATCCGAGCGCGCATATTTGAGCACCTCAGTGCCGCTGCCTTCGGCCAGGCCCAGGTCGAGGATGATCACGTCGCACTCGTCTTTCTCGAGCGCGGTGACGGCTTCCGACTCGGTATCCGCGCAGCCAACGACCTTGACGCGGCCGGACGTGGCGATTGCCTCGATGAGGTGCTCGCGGATGATCGGGGAATCCTCTACCAGCAGCACGCGGAGCGGCTCGGAGCGCGGCGAAACATCATTGTGCAGCGCGGCGTGAGCCTTCTGCCGGTCCAGATTCGATTCCACGACGCGCGTCATCTTAACTTCCTCCGTGTTTGGCATGGCGTGCGGAGAAGTCTATCGACGGCCCCAGCCGTCCAAAGTAGGACGCCGGATACAGATGTGGGCGGTGTTTGTCCTACGCCCCCCCAAGCCGGCGATGGCCTGTGTCATGCCGCTGGTCGCCCTGCGCCTGCTGTCGGTTGTTTCTGACAGCCTGCGCAGCATTCCTCCGATGCCCCCCCGATGGTGCCGCATGCAAAACCACGTCCGGGGTAACGATTGCTCACGCCGCGCCTCGCAGTCCTACAAGAAATCCCGCATCAGGCCGACAGCGGGGCCTCTTTGGCGCGCCTACAGTAGCCCTATAGTTTCGCCGGCCATCGATCCCGGCGCGCGAAGCCCGGCTCGGTCGATACTGCTGGAGACGCCATGTTTATCCTAGTTCGCGCCGCATTCCTTGTGATGGCCCTGGCGGTAGCCACCTTCCCGGCTTTGGCGGCCGAGCCGGCGGACCAGTCCATGATGCTGCTCGCCACGCCTCAGCTTGCCGACCCGGTCTCTGGCCAGACGGTCCTGTTGACTGCACCGTTGAAAGAAGGGGCGCGCATCGGAGTAATCCTCAACCGCCCCACAGAACACCCCATGCGGTCCCTGTTTCCGGAGCACAAGGTGCTGAACCAGATCAAGGACAACGTGTATTACGGCGGTCCCATGCTGCCCGAAGTCATGGTTCTCCTGGTGCGCAGCGATCGCGAGCTGGGGAAGGGATCTTTGAAAGTAGGCAAGGGCCTGTATCTTGCGCTGAGCGCGCCGCTGATCGAAAAAATACTCAAGGAAAAACCCGCTACCGCCCGCTGCTTCGTCGGCAGCGTCATCTGGAAGGCCGGCGAGCTCGACGAGCAGATCAGGGATGGCGCGTGGTCGGTGGTACAGGCGGAGCCGGAAATGGTATTCAGCAGGAACCCTGAAAACCTGTGGGAATCGCTGCAGCAAAAGACCCGCCAGCTGACTGCGCAGCTCTCAATGCCGCAACCACAGGCGACGGCGCTGCAGTAGCCTCGTGCGCGCTCCGCAGGCATTCGGTGTGAGTTAGCGCACAGAGCAGCCGATTCCGGCTGCGATATGGTGAGACCGCACTCCCTGTCACAAGAACCCAAAACTTTGGAGGAACAGCATGTATTTTCTGAGACGGCGTCACGGCCGCAAGCCCCCGCCTGAAGCGCGCCGCGAAGTCCCGCAGCCCGAGGCGCCGGCCCGGTATGAGGCGCCCGAGCCCGGGCATGAGGCGAGTCCGTCCCCCACGCCCAAGGTGATCACCAAGCCGCCCCGTCACAGGATCGAGCCGGAGAGCGAGGCCGGCTGCAAACCCGCCGGAACGTTTCGCGCCGGCACGCTGCATATCGATCGCTCGCAACCCGCGGAGGCGAGTCACGGAAAGATGTAGCCTCGCGCGCCCGCTTGGGCGCGCCTGCCGCGGTAGGGTGCAGTCCTACAAGCAAATGCGCGTTTGTCCAATCGTATTGCTGCGGGGGCCTTACTAGACTGAGATCGCACATTCACTCTTAGGGAGACGAAAATGCAGACTCAGAAAGCAATCCGCAGCGTCAAGCGCATGCCCCCAATCATCGACCGCAGCGTCGAGGAAGAGATCCTCCTCAAGCGCTGGGCCGCCGCTGACGGGGAATACATCGTCGACGAGCTTGACTGGGATGATCCGCTCGACGCGGCCCTGGGTGTCGAACTGGCCGGCTTCCGGCACGGGATCGACCAGTACGACGCCTGAGTGGGCAGCCGCTCAGCGCGGCACTGGCGCCGCGCCGAGCACGCGGTCGAGTATCCAGTTGTTGAACACGTGCACGAGCGGCTCCGCATGCGAGAGCCGCCCTGCTTTTGCGAAGGGCGACGAAAGCCCGATTTGCTGGAGCGCCGAGATCTCGTTGTCCTCGGGGATCGAGAGGTCCCAGCGCTTGTAGTAGCGCTGCACCACCTCGTCGAAGTCTGTCCTTTGCGTGACCGCTTCCGGGAAGCATGAGCCCACGATGAGCTTGGTCCTCGAAGCCGACAGCGGCTGCAGCTCAAGCCACCACATGCAATCCACGGTCGACCCGAACATCGTGCTCGGGAAAATCAGCGGGTAATAGCTGCCTTTGGCCGCAGCGCCTTGGAGCGTCGGGATGCGGGGGAAACCCGTATCCCCCGTGAGCAACGCACGCGTGCCTTCGTGCTCCTTGTGAAGCGCCATCCATTGCCCCTTGGCGGGCACCACCGTCGGGAACACGCCCTTCTGCCGCGACAAGGTAGAGCGATGCACAGTGGAGACGTGATAGGCCTCCATGGCGTTCTCGACGTAGATCTTCCAGTTCGACTCCAGCGTGTACTCCTTGCGGCGCACGCAGGTCATGGTTTCGTAGTGATAGCTCGCGAGGACATCGGGCAGGTCGACGAGATATTCCTTGAGGGGAGCCGCATCCGGGGCGAGATTGATGAAGATGAACCCGGCCCACAGTTCGAGCTTGAGCGGGATGAGCGGGAAGTCTTCCATGCGAAAGCCGGTCGACTGATCCATCTCCGGCGCGACGATGAGCGTGCCCTCGAGGTCGTAGGCCCACGAATGGTACGGACAGCGGATGGCATTGCAGTTGCCGTCGCCGCGGAGCATCGCAGCGCCGCGATGACGGCACGAGTTGGA
The DNA here is from genome assembly GCA_038329645.1 of Burkholderiales bacterium. Classification (GTDB taxonomy): domain Bacteria; phylum Pseudomonadota; class Gammaproteobacteria; order Burkholderiales; family SG8-39; genus SZAS-79. The sequence goes on along the minus strand of JBBQNG010000117.1, from coordinate 7,193 downwards.
GAACGCGCGTACGCTGCGGTCCTTGCCGCGCACCACGACGATCGGCACGCCGACGAAATCGACCGCGAAGTAATCCCCCGGGTTCGGGATGCGGTCGGCGCGTCCGAAGAAGTTCCACTCTTTCATCCAGATGGTCTCGACCTCGCGGCGGTAGAATTCCTCGGAGGTGTACGCCCAGGGCGGCAGGGTGCTCGCCTCGGCAAGGGGCTTGCGGACCCCCGCGTAATGGCGCGGATCGAAGATATCGGCCGCGGCGGGCCGGCGGAGAAGGGGGGCGACGACGGCGCTCATCGAAACACTCCGGAAATTTCCATGGATTTGGCTAGGATACTGCTTTCTCCCGGGAGGCTGCCATGCAGGATCGACATCTGATACCCGCCCGTAAAGGGGCGGCCGCGCGCATCAGGAAGGGTCAGGTGCTTACGGTCGTCAATACTCACGGCTCGCAGGTGGTCGATTTCTGGGCATTCAACGACCCCGATCTCGCCGAGTGCATGTCCATGGAGCATTCGCGCGCGTCGATTGGGCGGATCATTCCGGCGGTGGGGGACACCCTGATTACGAACAAGCGCCGCCCGATCCTGACCGTCGTCGAAGATACCTCGCCCGGCGTTCACGACACTTTGATCGCCTCGTGCGACGTGTACCGATACGAACAGCTCGGCTGCAAGGGCTTCCACGACAACTGCACCGACAACCTGAAGAACGCGCTCGAGGCGATGGGCCTGAAGCGCGTTGTGCACCCGTGCCCGTTCAACCTGTTCATGCACATTCCGGTGAAGAACGGCGTGTCGATTTCGTTCGAGCCGCCACTGGGCAAGGCGGGCGACGCGATTTCGTTTCGCGCCGAGATGGATGCCGTGGTGGGTTTTTCGGCGTGCCCGCAGGACATGCTGCCGATCAACGGCAAGGATTGCGTCATCCACGACGCGCATTTCCAGATCAGCTGAGGCCGACGACCGGGAGATCGAGCAGGGCGTCGGCGGCGCGGGCATCGCCCCCATCCAGCCCGTGCATCGAGTCCCTCGCGCAACGTGCGTATGCCGGATCGGCGAGCAACGCTGCGAGCTCTCGCGCAAGGATCGCGGACGTTACCTTCGCAATCGGCAGGCTGCGCGCCAACCCCAGTCCGACCGCGCGTCGTGCGTTGTCGGGCTGGTCGAAGGCCATCGGCACGATGAACTGGGATTTGCCGGCGGCGAGCGCCTGCGCGAGCGTGCCGATGCCCGCCTGGTGCACGATCGCTGCCGCGTGCGGGAAGACCGCTGAGTAGGGAAGGTAGTCGTACGCTTTAACGCCGGCAGGCAGCGGCCGCGCCAGCGGGGTGCCGGTAAGCAGGATCGCGCGGCGGCCTAGCGACACGGATGCGGCAATGGCCTTGTCCCAGAAATCACCCGCGATCATGACCACCGATGAGCCGAGCGCAAACACGATCGGCGCATCCCCCACAGCGAGGAAGGCGTCGAGGTCGGCCTGCAAACGCGCGCCGATCGGCGGTCCATCGAAACGCGCAAAGCCGGTCAGCAGCGTATTGGCCGGCCAATCGGCCTGCGGCTCTGCGATCAGGCGCGGGAACAGCGCCAGGTTGAGGTGCGGCGAAAACTGGCCTTGAAGTAGCGCGGCATGATGCGCACGCGGCAGGCCGAGATCCGAGCGCAGGAGGTGCAAGGGACGCTCCCATCTTCGAGCGATGGCGTCCACGGTTTTCTGCAACAGCGCGTAGGGCGCGGGGCCTATCTTCCGCAGGCCGCGTCCCCACCAGGAAGCATTGAGCAGCGGGCGATCCAATGCCGACATCAGGCTGGCGGGCGCCAGGACCGAGGACACCCAGGGCAGGCCGGTCTTGGCGCAGACCAGGGGGCCGGCCATCGTCAGCGGGTGCGTCACAAGCATCGCCGCGTCCTGGCACGCTGCGAGCGTGTCTTCGTACTGCTCGCGCACGTACGGCATGATCATTTCGAGCACCAGGTAGGGCGGACCGCGCAAGGGATCGAAGAGCTTTGCCGCCACCGCTTCCAGGCCGCCAAAGACGGCTTCGGGCGGCCGCAGCGGCGCGTACTCGATGCGTTCGGTCTCGACGAGGGCCCGGTACCGGTCGGTGGTGGCGATGACCGGCGCGTGGCCGCGGGCAAGGAGGTCTTTCGCGATCGCGATATAGGGGTGCAGGTCGCCGAGCGAACCGACGGTCGAAAAAACGATGCGCTTCATGATCCGAGTGTAGCGGTGGCGACGGGGTCACGCGATAATGCCCGCACCAGGAGGATTGCCATGGCAGCCGAACGTTACGACCTCGTCATCCGCAATGCCGTGATCATCGACGGCACGCGTGCGCCGCGCTTCGAAGGCGAGATAGGCATCAAGGACGGCAGGATTGCAAAAGTCGGGCGACTGAACGGGGCGAAAGCCGATCGCGAAATCGACGCCGGCGGCAAGATCGCGGCGCCGGGTTTTATCGACGCGCATACCCACGACGACCGGCTGCTGCTTTCATCCCCTGACATGGCGGCGAAGGTGAGCCAGGGCGTGACGACGGTGGTTTCCGGCAACTGCGGCGTGAGCCTCGCGCCCATGGTCCACACCTCGGGCGCCGTCACCCCGCCGCTCGACCTGCTCGACAACACGGGCGGGTGGTTCCGCTTTCCCAGCTTTGCAGCGTATTTCGAGGAGCTCGCCGCCAATCCCGCCGCGACGAACTTTGCGCCGATGATCGGGCACACGACGATGCGCGTGATGAGCATGGACGACGTGGAGCGCCCGGCGAACGCGTCCGAGATCGACCGCATGCGCTCGCTCGCGCGCGAGGCGATGGCCGCAGGCGCGATAGGCGTGTCGACCGGGACCTTTTACGAACCCGCTTCGGCCGCACCCACTGCGGAGATCGTCGAAGTGTGCCGGCCGCTGTCGGAATTCAAGGGCCTGTACGTTACCCACATGCGCAACGAGGCCGAGAAGGTCATCGAGTCCCTCGACGAGACCTTCCTGATCGGGCGCGAACTGGGCGTGCCGGTAGTCATCTCCCACCACAAGGTGGCGGGGCTCGCCAACCATGGACGCTCGACCGAGACGCTCGCGCACATCTCGAAACACATGGCCAGCCAGCCTGTCGGCATGGATTGCTATCCCTACTGCGCCTCATCCACGATCCTTACCTGGAGCCGCGTCGGGCAGGCCTCGAAGGTGCTGGTGACCTGGTCCAAGCCGCACCCGGAGTTCAGCGGCATGGAGTTGGCGGAAGTCGCGGCCAAAATGGGTGTCGGACAGGAAGCAGCGGTGGCGAAGCTGCTTCCGGCAGGTGCGATTTATTTCGCGATGGACGAAAAAGACGTCCAGCGCATCCTGAAATTCGACCTCACGATGGTCGGCTCGGACGGCCTTCCGCACGATGCTTCGCCCCATCCGAGGCTGTGGGGTACGTTCCCGCGCGTGCTCGGCCACTACAGCCGCGACCTGGGCCTGTTCCCGCTCGAGACGGCGGTGCACAAGATGACCGGGCTGACGGCGTCGACCTTCCGGCTTGCGGACCGGGGCGTCATCCGCGAAGGCGCATTCGCGGACATCACGATCTTCGACGCAGGGCGTGTTGCTGAGGCGGCCACCTTCGCCAAGCCGATCCAGCCCGCGCTGGGCATCGACACCGTGATCGTGAATGGCGAGCCGGTCTGGCGCGAAGGCAAGCCCACCGGCGCCCGGCCGGGCAGACGCGTGGGCGGGCACGCTAGGCCGGCCTGATACTCCTGTGGGATACTCCAGAGCGCTTGCTTCGCTTCTGAGGAGAACGGACCATGCTGATCAAGGAAATCCTGCGCGTAAAGGGTAGCCGTCTGTTGTCGATCGCAGCCGATGGGCGCGCGGTGGACGCGGTAAAGACCATGGCCGAGGAGAACCTGGGCTCGCTGGTGGTGATGGAGGGCAGCCGTATGCTGGGCATGCTCACTTTCCACGAGATCCTCCAGGCACTCCACAAAGCCAAGGGCGCCCTGGCCGATACCAAGGTCGGCGACATCATGGTGAAAGAGCCAGTCACCGCCACGCCCGAGATGGAGGTCAACGACCTGCGCCGCACGATGCTCGAGACCGGCGCGCGTTACCTGCCGGTGCTCGAAGGCGGCAAGCTGATCGGCGTGATCTCGTTTCGCGATGTGGCAAAGGCGGTGCTCGAGGAGCAGGATTTCGAGAACCGCATGCTCAAGGGCTATATCAAGAATTGGCCGGCCTGAAGGCTGGCCGCCGCAATTTCATCCTCTCCGCGCTCGCCGGCGCGGGTGCGCTGGCCGCGTGGCGCCTTTGGCCGGAGCAGGGCGTCTGGAACCCGTGCCTCGGGCCGTTGCCGCGTCGCTTGCTGGAACATGACCTTGTCAGGGGCGCCTGGGAAGGCATCGACCCGAAGTTAGTCTGGGATGCCCACGCGCACCTGGTCGGTATCGGCGATACGCCGAGCGGCATCCGCATCAATCCGGACATGGAAAGCGTCCTGCACCCACGCGAGTTGGCGCAGCGGGTGTTCTTCCTGAATGCGGGTTGCGCAGACGCGGCGAACCGCGGCGTCGACGAGGCCTACGTCGATCGCCTGCGCGGCCTGCTCGATATTTTTCCCGCCGGCGCAAAGGCGCTCCTATATGCCTTCGACCGGACGTTCGACGAAAATGGCGCGATCGACTGGCGGCATACCGACTTCTACGTGCCGGACGCGTATGTACGCGACACCGCCAAGCGTCATCCCCAGCGCTTCGAGTGGGTTGCTTCGATCCATCCTTACAGGCATGACTGCGTACAGGCGCTAGAAGAGGCGAAACTCGGCGGCGCGCGCGCGGTGAAGTGGCTGCCTTCGGCGATGGGGTTCGATCCGGCGTCCGGCCTCTGCAGGAAGTACTACGACGCGCTCGTCGGGCTGGATTTGCCGTTGATCTCGCATGCCGGTCTGGAGCGCGCGGTCGCCGGCCCCGACCTGCAGGACCTGGGCAATCCGCTCAAGCTGCGCAGCGCGCTCCAAGCGGGCGTGCGCGTCGTAGTCGCGCACTGCGCGTCGATGGGAGAAGACCGCGATCTCGACGCCGGCAAGGACGGACAGCGCGTTCCGAGCTTCGAGCTGTTCGCGCGCATGATGGGCGAGCGCGTGCACGAGGGACGATTGTTCGGCGACATCTCCGCGATTACGCAAACCCGCCGCGCCCGAATCGCGCTCGACCGTGTCCTGCGCACGCCCGAATGGCACGGCCGGTTGCTCAACGGTTCGGACTACCCGCTGCCGGGCCTGATGCCGATTTTCTCGGTCGACTACCTGGTGCAGGCGGGCTTTATCGACGCCGGCGCGGCGCCGGTGCTGTCCGAAATCCGCAGGCACAATGTCCTGGTTTTCGATTTCGTCACCAAGCGGCTGCTGCGCTCGGGTGGAAAGCAATTGCCGGCGTCGGTATTCGAGACGCGCGGTTTCTTCGACCGGCTCAGCGCTAAGTAGTTCTTTTTCAGCATGATAAACTCGACTCGTCCCGTATCTTCAGCGTCGATTCCATGTCCGGAAACACCTTCGGCACCTTGTATTGCGTGACCTCGTTCGGCGAGTCGCACGGGCCCGCGTACGGCGGCGTCGTCGACGGCTGCCCGCCCGGGCTGGCGCTCACGGCCGACGACCTGCAGAAGGAGCTCAATCGCCGCAAGCCGGGCACCTCACGCCACGTCACCCAGCGGCGCGAATCCGATACGGTGGAAGTGCTCTCGGGCGTTTTTGAGGGCCGCACGACGGGCACGGCGATCGGCTTCCTGATCCGCAACGAGGACCAGCGCTCCAAGGACTACTCCGCCATCGCGGAGAAATTCCGCCCGGGGCATGCCGACTATACCTATTGGATGAAGTACGGCACCCGCGACCCGCGCGGTGGCGGCCGGGCTTCGGCGCGCGAGACCGCAGTGCGCGTGGCGGCCGGGGCAATTGCGAAGAAGTGGCTTTTCGAGCGCTTTGGCGTCGTGGTGCGCGGATACCTGGCCCAGATCGGCCCGAAAGCGATTCCGTTCCTGGATTGGGATGCGGTCGGCACCAACCCGTTCTTCGCCGCGAATGCAGCGATCGTGCCCGAGCTCGACGCATACATGGATGTCTTGCGCGAATCGGGCGACTCCTGCGGTGCACGGGTGAACGTCGTCGCGGAAAACGTGCCGCCCGGCTGGGGCGAACCGGTCTACGGGCGGCTGGACGCCGAAATCGCTTCGGCGATGATGTCGATCAACGCGGTCAAGGGCGTCGAGATCGGGGCTGGGTTTGCCTCGGTTGCGCAAAAAGGCAGCGAGCATGGCGACGAAATGACGCCGCAGGGTTTTCTTTCCAACAACAACGGCGGCACGCTAGGCGGCATTTCCACCGGCCAGGACGTAACGGTTTCGATCGCGCTCAAACCGACCTCGAGCATCCGCATCCCGAGGCGCACGATCGATACGGCCGGCAATGCGGTCATGGTCGAAACCACCGGCCGGCATGACCCGTGCGTCGGGATCCGCGCCACGCCGATTGCCGAAGCGATGCTCGCCTGCGTGCTCATGGACCATGCGCTCCGCCATCGGGCGCAGAACGCCGACGTTGCGCCTGCGCTGCCGCCGGTCCCCGGAAAGGTGCGCTAACGTACGGAACCTTGTGGAAAACCCCCTGAAAATCAATTACAGTTGCATTTTGCAGAACCTGCCATCCACTCCGCCACCACTCCGCCCGAGGCACCCGACATGAGTACAAACAAGGGGCAGCTGCTACAAGACCCGTTCCTGAACACGCTGCGCAAGGAACACGTGCCGGTGTCCATCTACCTGGTGAACGGCATCAAGCTGCAGGGCCAGATCGAGTCGTTCGACCAGTACGTGGTCCTGCTGCGCAACTCGGTGACCCAGATGGTCTACAAGCACGCCATCTCCACGGTCGTGCCTTCGCGCGCGGTCACGCTCCCGCCCGACGGCGCCGCCGATTCCTGACACGAGCGACACCCTAGCGGTGTCCCAGACACCGTCCTGATGTCCGACCGTCCCGCCGCTTCGCGTTCCCGCACGGCCGTACTCGTCTGCCTGGATTTCGGCAAGGACGACGGCTTTGCCGATTCGATGGAAGATATCGTTCGCCTGGCCGAGAGCGCGGGCATCGCCAGGCACGTGATCGTGCAGGGCAAGCGCCAGCGGCCCGACGCGGCGCTGTTTGCGGGTTCCGGCAAGGTCGACGA
>JBBQNG010000116.1:0-12866 GCA_038329645.1 Burkholderiales bacterium | reverse complement strand
TTATGGTTCATTTATAAACAGTCACTTAAAATACATTTAGGCGAACGTCCACTCCGCCAACCTTCCTGAAAAAAGGCGAACCCAGGTTCGCCTTTTTCACATGCGCACAGCGCAGCGAGGATCGATCGCAAAATGTTTGATTTCGTCCACAAGAACAAGCGCCTCATCCAAGTCGTGCTGGGGCTCATGATCGTGCCGTTCGCCTTCTTCGGGCTGGATTCCTACACCCGCTCGATGCGCGGCGGGGAGGACGTCGCCAGCGTCGACGGCCAGAACGTCACCGTGCGCGAGTTCAGCGAGGAATTGCGCCAGCAGATGGACCGCATCCGCCAGGTGCTCGGGCGCGGCGCGGACGTGAGCACCTTCGACACCCCGGAAGCGCGCGCAGGCCTCCTCGACAACCTGATCGACCGCCGCGTGCTCGCCACGGCCGCGGTCAAGTCGCGCCTCGTGATCAGCGACGAGCAGCTGCGCGAGCTGATCGCCACGATGCAGCCTTTCCAGGTTGACGGTAAGTTCTCCAAGCAGACCTACGAGGCGCTCCTGCTGGCGCAGAACATGACGCCTGCGGCATTCGAGGGGCGCCTGCGCTACGACTTGGCGATGTCCCAGCTCAGCCGCTCGCTTGCGGGCAGCGCGATACAGTCCCGCGCGCTGTCAGCGCGGCTCGCGTCCCTCGAGGGGCAGCAGCGCGAGGTGCAGGAATTCGTGATTCCGGCCGAATCGTTCGCCGCCGGCGTGAAAGTCGACGAGGCCGCCGCCAAGGCCTATTACGAGGCCAACCAGAACGCGTTTCGCACGCCCGAGATGGTCAAGGCCGAGTACCTCACCCTGTCGGCCGAGCAGCTGGGCGCGCTCGACCCGGTGACCGAGGACGAGCTGAAGGTGGCCTATGCCTCGCGCTCGAGCCAGTACAAGCAGGAAGAGCAGCGCCGCGTGAGCCACATCCTCATCGCCGCGGCGGCCGACGCCAAGCCGGTCGAGAAGGAGGCCGCCAGGAAGAAAGCCGAGGCGCTTCTCGCCGAGCTGAAAAAGACGCCGGGAAAATTCGCCGAGCTTGCGAAGCAGAATTCGCAGGATCCAGGTTCGGCCGAGAAGGGCGGCGACCTGGGGCCGGTCTCGCCCGGGATGATGGTGAAGCCTTTCGAGGAGGCGGCCTTCAAGCTGAAGGAAGGCGAGACCAGCGACATCGTCGAGACCGAGTTCGGCTACCACATCGTCCGCGTCACTTCCGTCCAGCCGGCAAAGGTAAAGCCGCTGGACGAGGTCCGCGCGGAGCTGTCCAAGGAGCTCGCGAAGCAAAAGGGCGCGCGCAAATTCGCCGAGGCTGCCGAGGCGTTCAGCAACCTTGTCTATGAACAGTCCGACAGCCTCAAGCCCGCGGCTGAGAAATTCAAGCTGGCGGTGCAAAAGACAGACTGGATCCCGAAGGCCGGGTCGCCTGCGGCCGGCGCGCTCGCCAACCCGCGAATGCTCGGCGCGCTGTTTTCGCCCGACTCGATCCAGTCCAAGCGCAACACCGACGCGATCGAAGTCGCGCCTGGGGTGCTGGCTTCGGCGCGCATCACGGAGCACAAGCCCGCCGCCCAGCTCAAATACGAAGAAGTCAAAGCTGAAATCGAGAAGCGCCTGCGCATCGAGGAGGCCGCGAAGCTCGCGCGCAAGGACGGCGAGGCCAAGCTCGCGGAGCTCAAGCAGGGCAAGGATCCCGGTATCAAGTGGTCGGCGCCGCATCCTGTGAGCCGCGCGAAATCCGAGGGACTCCCGCCGGATGCGCTGCGCCAGGTCCTGGCGGCCGATGCGGCGAAGCTGCCGGCCTATACCGGAATCGGCGCCGAGCGAGGCTTCGTACTTTATCGGGTAGGCAAGGTCATCGAGGCCACCCCGAAAGACGAGAAAGAAGCCAAGGCCGCGGCCGCGCGGCTAGAAAGCCAGGCCGGGGGCGAACAGTTTGCGGCTTACACCGCCAGCCTGCGCTCGCGGGCCAAGGTCGAGATCAACAAAGCCAATCTCGACAAGAAAGCTCAAGAATAACCTGAGGAAGCAGGGGATTTGGAAGCAGGGGAACCGCAGGGCGGTTCCCCCGCACCCCCTCCCTACTCTTGGGGCGCGTCCGTGGGTGTTGCGATGCCGCCCACCGTGGTGTTGAAGCCGCCGTCGACGTACAGCACTTCAGCGGTGATGCCGCCGGCGAGGTCGGAGAGCAGGAAAGCCGCAGCGTTGCCGACATCGTCGATAGTGACATTGCGGCGCAACGGCGCGTTCTGCTCGACGAACTTGAGGATCTTGCCGAAGCCCGCAATGCCGCTTGCCGCCAGGGTCTTGATCGGCCCGGCGGAAATCGCGTTTACGCGCACCCCCCGTTTGCCCAGGCTCTCCGCGAGGTAACGCACGCTGGCCTCCAAGCTCGCCTTGGCCAGTCCCATCGTGTTGTAGTTCGGGATCACGCGCTCGGCACCCAGGTAGGTCATCGTCACCAGCGACGCGCGCTCGCTCAGCATCGGCAGAGCGGCCTTGGCGAGCGCAGGAAAGCTGTAGGCCGAGATTTCGAGCGCCTGCAGGAAAGCCTCGCGCGACAGTCCGTCGAGGAAATCGCCCGCGATCGCTTCCTTGGACGCGAAGGCGATCGAATGCACGAGCCCGTCCAGCCTGTCCCAGCGCTTGCCCAGCTGCGCGAAGAGCTCCGCGATCGACGTATCGTCCGTGACTTCGCAGGGCAGGGCGATTTCGGAGCCGAGCTCCTTCGCCATGTCGGTGACGCGGTCCTTGAAGCGGTCGGTCTGGTAGGTGAGGGCGAGTTCGGCGCCCTCGCGCTGCGCGGCCCTGGCGATGCCCCATGCGATCGAGCGGTTACTGAGCAGCCCGGTGACGAGGATGCGTTTTCCGGCGAGAAATCCCATGCTGTTCCTTCTGGTGAGTGCGCCTGCGATTATACTTTCCCCGCCGCCCGGCATGTGCCGGCCCGGCCGATCGAGGACAACCGATGTATTGGGCAGGATGAAGCGGCTGTCGCGCTTGGTGGGACTCTACGCGATCAGTCTGCTCGCACTTGCGGCGCCGGCGGGCGCGCAAGGCAACGGCAAGGTGCTGCACGTGACGTTCCAGGCCGCCGAAACGGGATTCGATCCCGTGCGCGTCTCGGACTACTATTCGGGCACGGTGATCGAGGCGATCTTCGATCCGCTGCTCACTTACGATTACCTGGCGCGTCCCGCGAAGCTCATTCCCAACGTCGCCCAGGCCCTGCCGGCGATTGCCGACGAAGGCCGCACCTATACGCTCAGCATCAGGCCGGGAATCCATTTTGCGGACGATCCCGCCTTCAAGGGGCGCAAGCGCGAGCTCACCGCCGCGGACTACGTCTACTCGATCAAGCGGTTCATGGATCCGGCCAACCGCTCGCCCTACGCGTTCCTGTTCGAAGGAAAGGTCGCAGGGCTCGACGAACTCGCGGCCCGCGCGAAGAAATCCGGCAAGTTCGACTATGACGCAAAAATTCCAGGACTCGAAGCCCTTGACCGGTACACGCTGTGCGTACGGCTGACCCGGACCGACTTCAATTTTTCGCACGTGCTGGCGTTCCCGTTAGCGGGGGCGGTAGCGCGTGAGGTCATCGAAGCCTATGGGGACGACACGAACTCGCACCCGGTGGGCACCGGTCCCTACCTGCTGAAAAGCTATGTGCGCTCATCGAAGATGATCCTCGAAGCCAATCCCGCGTTCCGCGGCAGGGTGTGGGATTTCGGGCCGGGCGACGATCCGATCGACCAGGAGATCGCGGCGCGCATGAAAGGCAAGAAACTTCCCGCAATCGGCTCGGTGGAAATCAGTGTGATGGAGGAAACCCAAGGCCGCTGGCTCGCTTTCCTGGGCGGGCAGACCGACCTCGAGTACCAGCTGTCGGAGATGGCGGGCATCTTCATGGCGGCGGACGGGCGCCTCAAGCCGGATTTCGCCAGGCGCGGCTTCAAGCTCGATCGCAGCGTCGATCCCGAGATCACCTACACCTATTTCAACATGCTCGAGACCATCGGCGGCAAGCCCAATCCGGTGGGCGGGTTCTCCAGGGAAAAGGTGGCGCTGCGCCGCGCGATCGCGATGGCCTACAAGGTCGACGACCAGATCAGGATCATCCGCAACGGGCAGGCAGTGCGCGCGCAGTTCCCGATTCCGCCGGGCGTGGCAGGCCACGACCCGGCCTACCGCAGCAGCATCCCTCACGATCCGCGCCTGGCCAATGCGCTGCTCGACAAGTTCGGCTACAGGAAAGGGGCCGACGGTTACCGGATGCTCCCGGACGGCAGGCCGCTCGTGATCCGCTATTCATCGGTGCCCACCGAGGTCGCGCGCCAGTTCGACGAGCTCATGAAGCGCTCGATGGATTCGATCGGCGTGAGGATGGAGTTCCACAAGGACCGCTTCCCCGAGCTGATCAAGCTGGAGAACGAGTGCCGCCTGATGATGCGCGGCTCGGCCTGGATCGCGGATTACCCGGACGGCGACAATTTCACGCAGCTGCTGTACGGGCCGAACTCGAAGCAGAGCAACAACGCCTGCTACCAGTCGGCGGCCTATGACCGGCGCTACGAGAAATCCAGGCGCCTGCCCGACGGGCCCGAACGCAACCGCCTGTACCGCGAAATGGCGCGGCAGATGGAGGCGGACACCGCCTGGATGCTGGCCGACAGCCGCTACCGCAACGTGCTCCTCCAGCCCTACGTCGTCGGGTACAGGAAGCATCCGGTGCTGCATGCGGAGTGGCTCAACATCGACCTGGACCCGAAGCCGGCCCACTGATGCCCGCCTACGTCCTTCGCCGCCTGCTCCAGTTCGTGCCGACATTGCTTGGCGTGGTGCTGCTGGTGTTCGTGCTCTTCAACATGGTCGGCGGCGACCCGGCCTACATGCTGGTCGGCAAGATCTCCAATCCGGAGCAGATCGAGAACATCCGCCGCCAGCTGGGCATCGACCAGCCGTATTACGTGCAGTTCTGGATCTTCCTCAGGCAGATCGCGACCGGCGACTTCGGTGTGAGCTGGTCGACCAACGAAAAGGTCTCCGCGATCTTCGCCACCCGGCTGGGCCCGTCCCTCACTGTGCTCGTGCCGATGCTGGTGATCGGCTCGGTGCTGTCCATGGCCGCCGCGATGCTGGTGGCCTACTACCGCGGCTCGCTCACCGACCGCGCGATCATGATCGCGTGCACGGTCGGCCAGTCGATCAGCATTCTCGTGTACATCATCCTGTTCCAGTACGTGCTAGCCTACCGGCTGGGCTGGTTCCCGGTGCAGGGCTGGGGGCACAATTTCTCCGAGAACCTGCTGCGCTACAGCGCGCTGCCGGTCCTGGTGGGTGTGGTGGTCACGCTAGCGCCGGATATCCGCCTGTACCGCAGCTTTTTCCTTGAGGAGGTGAACCAGGACTACGTGCGCACCGCGCGCGCCAAGGGCCTGAGCGAAGCGCGCACGATGGGCGTGCACGTCCTGCGCAACGCGGCGATCCCCATCCTCACCAACGTGATGATCCAGCTGCCGGGACTGCTCGCAGGCGCGTTTCTCATCGAGCGGTTCTTCTCGATCCCGGGAATAGGCCGGGAGGTCATCCTCGCGGTGGAGCGCAGCGATTTCCCGCTGATCAAGGCGGTCACTGTCTACGTCGCGATTGCGACGATGGTCGTCAACCTCGCAACCGACCTCCTGTACAAGGCGCTCGATCCGCGCGTACAGCTCAAATGACGGCACCCGCTCTGGCTTGCCTCATCGGTCCCGCCGATGCCTCGCCGGGCTTGTGGGCGATGGCCTGGCAGCGATTCACCCGGGACCGCGTGGGAGTCGTGTGCGCGATCGTGGTCCTGGCCTATCTGGCGCTTGCCCTCGCTGCGGGCCTCAGGCTGGTTGCATCAGACTGGGCGAAGGAGACGGGCATAAGCTATGCGCCGCCGGGATTCATGGCGCAAACCGTGCCCTTCAAGCGCAGCACCCCGGAGGATGTCGATGCCGCCCAGGCAAAGTCAGACGAAGACTTGGGCGTTGTCGACCCGATCGGCGCGGAACTCGTCGAACTCCGCCGGGGCCTCGCGCAGGCCCCGGCCCCCGCGCCCCGCGCGACAACGCTGCCATTCGGAGGCGACAAGTGGGGCCGCGACGTGCTGCAGAAAACCATCAAGGGCATGCAAACCTCGGTCCTCGTAGGCCTCGCGGCGGCTTTCCTGGCCGCCCTCATAGGCACCGTGTTCGGTGCCCAGGCGGGCTACTACGGCGGCCGGATCGACGCATTCTTCAACTGGCTCTACAGCGTGTTCACCTCGATTCCTTATCTGCTTCTGATCCTTGCAATCGCGGCCGTGCTCAACCAAAAGGGCACCGCCACCGTGGTGCTGATCCTCGCCCTCACCGGGTGGACCGGCATTTTCCGGCTCGTGCGCGCGGAATACATGAAGCACAAGGTGCGCGAGTACGTGCTGGCTGCGAAGGCGATCGGGGCATCGGACCTGAGCCGCATGTACGCGCACATCCTCCCGAATATCAGCCATGTGGTGCTCGTGCAGCTCTCGCTGCATGTAGTCCTGTTCATCAAGTCTGAGGTAATCCTCAGTTTTCTCGGTTTTGGGGTGGGCGTTGACACCGTGTCCTGGGGCAGCATGATCAACGAGGCCCAGAACGAGCTCCTCAACGGCCGCTGGTGGCAGCTCACTGCGGCCACGCTTGCGATGGCGGTGCTGGTTACCGCGTTCAGCCTGCTCACCGATGCCTTGCGCGATGCCCTCGACCCGAGGCTCAGATGAGTGAGGGGACGGACTCCGGGCCGATCCTGCGCGTGCGCGACCTCCAGGTCGATTTCCGGGTCGATGGCGTGGGTACGGTTCCGGCGGTAAGGGGCATCAGCTTTGACGTGCCGGCCGACAGCACGGTGGCGCTGGTTGGCGAATCGGGCAGCGGCAAGTCGGTGACCGCACTTGCCCTCATGGGGCTGCTGCCGGGCAATGCCGCCGTGCGCGCCACCAGGATCGAATTCGGCGGCCGCGAGCTCCTGGGCCTTCCAAGGCGCGAAATGCAGGCCCTGCGCGGCGCCGGAATCTCGATGGTCTTCCAGGAGCCCATGAGCTCCTTGAATCCGGTGTTCACGGTGGGATTCCAGATCTGCGAGGCGCTCAGGCTTCACCTGGGTCTCCCGGAGGGCGCGGCGCGCGCGCGCGCGGTGGCGCTGCTTTCCGAGGTGGGAATTCCGAACCCGGAAAAGAGCGTCGACGCCTATCCATTCCAGCTCTCCGGCGGCCAGCAGCAACGGGTGATGATCGCGATGGCCATTGCGTGCGAGCCAAAGCTCCTGATCGCAGACGAGCCGACCACTGCGCTCGACGTGACCGTGCAGAAGCAGATCCTGGACCTGGTCGCCGCGTTGCAGAAAAAGCGCCGCATGGCGATGCTGTTCATCACCCACGACCTGGCCGTGGTCGGCGAAATCGCGGATTACGTGCTCGTCATGCGGGACGGGACGATCCGCGAGCAGGGGACGGCGCAGGCGATTTTCGAATCCCCGCAGGACCCCTATACCAAAGCGCTGCTGGCATGCCGCCCGCGGCTCGCGAGCCGCCCCGTCAGGCTTCCGGTGATCGATGATTTCCTCCAGGGCGCACGCATGGATGGCAGCGTCCCCCAGCGCAGCCGGGGATTGAAAGGCGACGAGGAGATCGTCCTCGAGGCCCGGCACCTCGCCAAGAGCTTTTATTTTCGCGAAGGCCTGTTCGGGAAGCGGGAAATCCGCGCGGTGAAGGACGCCTCCTTCCGGCTGCCCCGGGGCAAGACCCTGGGCCTGGTGGGGGAGTCGGGGTCGGGCAAGACGACGTTGGGCCTGCTGCTCATGCGCCTGCACGAAGCGACCGGCGGCGAAGTCCGTTTCGAAGGCGGCGACCTGCTTGCATTGCCGCCCAAGGCGTTGCGCGAGGCCCGCCGCAGGATCCAGATCGTGTTCCAGAATCCGTACGCCTCGCTCAATCCGCGGTTTACTGCGGGGCAGATCCTGCTCGAACCGATGCGGATCCATTCGATCGGCGCCGGCGCGGCCGACCGCCGGGCCCTGGCGTTCGAGATGCTGGAAAAAGTGGGGCTGCCGGGGGCGGCTTACTTCAAGTATCCTCACGAATTCTCGGGGGGGCAACGACAAAGGATTGCGATTGCGCGCTGCCTCACGATGAAGCCGGATGTACTCATTTGCGACGAGTCGGTCTCCGCGCTCGACGTCTCGATCCAGGCCCAGTTGCTCAACCTGCTGCAGGCGCTGCAGGACGAATTCCGCATGAGCTACCTGTTCATCTCGCACGATCTCGCGGTGGTGAAATACATGGCCGACCAGGTCATGGTCATGAACGACGGCGAGATCGTCGAGATCGCCGATGCCGACACGATCTATTCCAGCCCGCGGCACCCGTATACGAAGAAGCTCCTGGCTTCGATGCCGCGGGGCTGGCAGAGGAGGGCGGCGTGATGCGCTTTTTCTGCGCGCTGGTCCTCTCATCGGCCGCGAGCGCAGCCTGCGCCGCGCACGGCTACGGACAGTTCGGCGACCTCAAGTATCCCGCCGGCTTCGCCAATTTCGAGTGGGTCAACCCGGCTGCGCCAAAAGGCGGCAGCATCGACCTCGTCCCGCCGCTGCGCATCACGAACTTCGATAAGTACAACCCTTTCATCCTCAAGGGGACCGCACCGCCGGGATTGAGCGCCCTGGTGTTCGAGTCGCTGCTGACCGGCACCATGGATGAGCCGACCACGGCCTACGGGCTCCTTGCGCAGGATGTGGAGGTAGCGGCGGACGGCCTTTCGGTCACCTTCCGCCTCAATCCCGCCGCCCGGTTCCACAACGGCAAGGCGGTCACGGCGGCAGACGTCAAGTACAGCTTCGATGCGCTGATGAGCAAGCTCGCGGCGCCGCAATACCGCGTCATCTTCGGCGACGTGAAGCAGGCCGTCGCGACGGGCCCGCTCGCGATCCGGTTCGACTTCAGCCGCGCCAACGCGGAGCTTCCGCTGCTCGTGGGCGGCCTGCCGGTCTTCAGCCGCGAGTGGGGCGGCGGCAAGCCGTTCGACCAGATCATCCTCGACTTCCCGATCGCGACCGGCCCCTATCGGATCGGGCGGATGAATTTCGGGCGCGACATCACCTACGACCGCGATCCGAACTACTGGGCGCGCGACCTCAATGTGCGGCGCGGCATGTTCAACTTCGACCGCATCACCTACAAGATCTACCAGGACACCACCGCCCAGACGGAAGCCTTCAAGGCGGGCGAATTCGACTACCTGCGTTCGTTCTCCGCGCGCGAATGGGCACGGACCTACACCGGCAAAAAATTCGATTCGGGCGAGCTGATCAAGAAGGAGCTGACCGCGAAGAACGCAGGCGATTTCCAGGGCTACCTCATCAACACGCGGCGCGAGAAATTCAAGGACCCGCGGGTGCGCGAGGCGCTCGGCCTGGCCTTCGATTTCGACTGGATGAACCGCAAACTCTTCTACGGGGCATACATCCGCGTGCGCGGTTTCTTCAACGGCAGCGACTTCGAGGCCAAGGGGTTGCCAGGCCCCGATGAGCTTGCGGTGCTCGAGCCATTGCGCGCGAAGCTGCCGGCGAAGATCTTCGCAGACGAGGTGCCGCAACCGCCGTCCACCGCTCCGCCGGGCAGCCTGCGCAACAACCTGCGCAAGGCCAGGGACCTGCTCACCGCCGCCGGATGGACCTACCGCGACGGGGCCCTGCGCAATGCGCGCGGCGAGCCGCTGACGATCGAGTTCCTCGACAATTCGCCGCGCAGCGGCCCGGTCAACTCGCCCTTCATCCAGGCGCTCGGCAAGCTGGGAATCAAGGCCGAGGTCCGCATCGTCGATTTTGCGCTGCTGCAGAAGCGCATGGACGTGTTCGACTTCGACCTGTTCGTGGTGCGCGTGCCCGGCAGCGAGGCCCCGGGCAACGAGCTCCTCGACCGCTTCGGGTCGAAGTCCGCGGACACCGAGGGGTCGAGCAACTTGATCGGCGTAAAGGACCCTGCGGTAGATGTCCTGCTGGGACAGGTGGTCTCCTCCCGCACCCGGCCCGAACTGGTGGCGCGCCTGCGCGCGCTCGACCGGATCCTGCGCCACGGGCACTACGCGATCCCGCAGTACTACTCCGACACTTACCGTATAGCCTATCGGTCAGGCAAGTTCGAGCAGCCCGCGGCGATGCCGCTGTATTACCAGGCGGAGACCTGGGTGCTCGAAACCTGGTGGAAGAAGAGGTAGGCGCGCGATGTGGTCCTATGTCCTCAAACGATTGCTGCTGATGATCCCGACCCTGCTCGGGATTCTCACCATCACGTTCGTCGTGGTGCAGTTCGTGCCGGGGGGGCCGGTCGAGCAGCTGGTCTCGCAGCTGCAGGGCCGTGAAGGCGGCGGCGAGGGGCCCGCCACCAGCACGAGCGGCTACCGCGGGCGGCAGGGGGTGGACGCCAAACGAATCGAGGAGATCAAGAAGCTCTACGGCTTCGACAAGCCGCCGCTCGAGCGCTACTTTCAGATGCTTGCCCAGTTCGTGCGCTTCGACCTGGGCAAGAGCTTCTATCACAACAAGGACGTGTGGCGGCTGATCCTCGAAAAACTGCCGGTTTCTATCTCCCTGGGCCTGTGGACTTTCCTGCTCGTGTACCTGATCTCGGTGCCGCTGGGCATCGCGAAAGCAGTGCGGGCAGGCACGCGCTTCGACACGGTCACCACGTTCATCGTGCTGCTGGGCTACGCCATCCCGAGCTTCGTGATGGGCGTCGTCCTCCTCGTGCTGTTCGGCGGCGGCTCATTCGTGCAATGGTTTCCGTTGCGCGGGCTGACCTCGATCAACTGGCAGGAGCTCAGCCTCCCCGGTAAGGTCGTTGACTACTTCTGGCACATAGCGTTGCCGATTGCCGCAATGGTGCTTGGGGGATTCGCCGTCATTACGGTCCTCACCAAGAACTCGGTTCTGGAGGAGATCCGCAAGCAATATGTATTGACGGCTCGCGCCAAGGGCGTCGACGAGCGCGGCGTACTCTGGCGGCACGTTTTCCGCAACGCGATGATCCCGATCATGACCGGATTTCCGGCCGCATTCGTAGGGGCATTCTTTACCGGGTCGCTGCTCATCGAAACCCTGTTTTCCCTCGACGGGCTGGGCCTGCTTTCGTACGAGTCGGTCATCCGGCGCGACTACCCGGTGGTGCTGGGCAGCCTGTTCCTGTTCACGATCATCGGCCTCTTTACCACGCTCCTTCGCGACCTGAGCTACATCTGGGTCGACCCGCGGGTGGCCTATTTTGACTGAGATCGTGCAGGCCGGAACGCTGCCTGTCGTGGCTGCCGCCGGCCGCAGCCCGTGGCGCCGCGCATGGCGCCGGTTTCGCAGCAACCGCCTGGGCTACTACAGCCTTGTCATCTTCCTCTGCCTGTTCGGCCTGAGCCTGTTTGCCGAGATGCTGTCCAACGACAAGCCCCTGGTGGTCCGCTACAACGAGCGGTTGTATTTTCCGCTCGTGCAGACGCTTCCGGAAACCGCCTTCGGCGGGGATTTTCCCTCACCGACCGATTACCTGGATCCGCTGATCCGCGCCAACCTCGCCAAGCCGGGCAACTTCTCGCTCTATCCGCCCAACCCGTACCATTACGGCACGATCAATTACTTTTCCACGCAGCCCAATCCCGCGCCGCCCGATTCCCAGAACATCCTGGGCACCGACGACAGCGGGCGCGACCTGCTCGCGCGCCTGATCTACGGTTTCCGCATATCGGTGATGTTCGCGTTGATCGTGGCCACGGTATGCGCGGCATTCGGCGTACTGGTCGGGGCGATCCAGGGATACTTCGCCGGCTGGACCGACATCGTCATGGAGCGCTTCAACGAGATGTGGAGCTCGATGCCCACGCTCTACATGCTCATCATCTTGTCATCGATGTTCGCGCCCAGCTTCTGGCTCCTGGTCCTGCTGCTGTCGTTGTTCGGGTGGCTTGGCATCGCCGCGTACGTTCGCGCCGAATTCCTCAGGAACCGCACGCTCGACTACGTGCGGGCCGCCCGCGCGCTGGGCCAGAGCAATGTAAAGATAATGGTCCGCCACATCCTGCCCAACAGCCTGACCCCGGTGGTCACCCTGGTGCCGTTCGAGATGGCCGGGGCGGTGGGCGCACTCACGAGCCTCGACTTCCTTGGTCTGGGCATGCCGCCCGGCACGCCGAGCTTGGGCGAACTCCTGAGCCAGGGCAAGAACAACCTCGACGCCTGGTGGATTTCGCTGTCGACTTTCGCGGTGCTGGTGGTCACGCTGCTGCTGCTGATCCTGGTAGGCGATGCGCTGCGCGACGCGCTCGACCCGCGCAAGGTGCTCGAGGGGGATGCGCCGTGAGCCGCCTCGAAGTGCGTGACCTGAGCGTGTCTTTCGGCCGGCGCCGGGTTGTCGATCGCGTTTCGTTTTCCCTGGCGCAGGGGGAGCGCCTGGCGCTGGTGGGCGAATCCGGATCGGGCAAGACGGTGACGGCGCTGTCCCTGATGCGCCTCCTCGACGCCGCGCGCCTCGAAGGCGAGGTGATCTTCGACGGCGAGGACGTGCTGAAAATGCCGGTAGCGCGCCTGCACGAGCTGCGCGGCCGGGACATTGCGATGGTCTTCCAGGAGCCGATGACTGCCCTCAACCCCGTGCACACCGTCGGCGATCAGATCGCCGAGTCCCTGCGCCTGCACGGAACGCCGGGTATCGGCGAGGCCAGGGCCGGCGCAATCGCGGCGATGCGCCGCGTAGGCATCGAGGATCCCGAGCGCCGCGCACGCACCTACCCGCACCAGCTCTCGGGCGGCCAGCGCCAGCGCGCCAT
>JBBQNG010000115.1:0-12885 GCA_038329645.1 Burkholderiales bacterium | reverse complement strand
TGGGCCTGTCGCCGATCATGATCGTCACGGCCATGATGGCGATCTACGTCGTATTGGGAACGGTGATGGAAGAGGTGACCATGGTGCTGCTCACGATCCCGCTGTTCTTCCCCATCGTGACAAGCCTGGGCTTCGACCCGGTCTGGTTCGGGGTGCTGATCGTGATGATCGTGCAGATCGGCCTGATCTCGCCGCCGGTCGGCATGAACCTGTTCGTGCTCAACTCGCTCCTGCCGGGCGTGGGGTTGCGCCAGATCTTCCGCGGCTGCTGGCCTTTCGTGGTCGTGCTGACGCTGGTGCTGGGCCTGCTGATAGCGTTTCCGCAGCTGAGCCTGTGGGTGCCTTCCCTGATGGGATAGGCTTCATGTTCGTGACTTGCCAGGAGATCCATCCATGACGCCTTCAAAGAAGATTCTCAACGGCCACGCCAGCGTCAAGGTCGCCATCGTCCAGACGGCGCCGGTGTTTTTCGACCGCGAACGCACAATCGACAAGGCATGCGGAAAAATCGCCGAGGCGGCGCGCGAGGGCGCGCAGATCATCGTGTTCAGCGAAGCCTGGGTGGCCGGCTACCCCTACTGGGGGGAGGGATGGGAGTCGCGCCTTGGCGACTGGCGCAAAGTGCGAACCCAGTTTTTCGACAATGCGCTGATGATCCCCAGCGAGGACACCGACCGCCTGTGTGCCGCGGCCGCGAAGGCCGGCGCGGTGGTCGTTATCGGCTGCAACGAGCTCGATTCCCACCCAGCCGTGCACACCATCTACAACACCCTTCTGTATATCGACAACCATGGCCGCATCCTGGGGCGCCACCGCAAGATCATGCCCACGTTCGTCGAGCGCGCGGTCTGGGGTGTCGGGGACGGTGCGGACATGGCGGTCTACCAGACCGATTTCGGGCGTATCGGCGGGCTGATCTGCGGCGAGAATTTCATGACGCTAGCCCGTGCCCACATGATTTCCCAGGGGGAGGACTTCCATGTCGCGGTGTTCCCGGGGGCATTTTCCTCGACTCTCGGGCCGAAGCTCGTCGAGCTGGATGCGGCGGGCGACAATTTCTGGGGCTATCCCACGTGCCGGTCCCATGCCCGCGAAGCCGGCGCGTTCGTGATCGCATCCTGCGGCTACATCACGCGGGCCGACATCGCGGAGGATTTCGCTTTGAGCGACACGCTGAACATCGACTACGCCGGTGGCGGCAGCGCGGTCTACATGCCGACAAGCATCGCGCTTACGCCGCCAACGCCGGGCGACACCATTGTCTATGCGGTTTGCCCCGCCAACGCGATCAAGCTCGGCAAGGCAATCATCGACACCATGGGCCATTACTCGCGGCCCGATATCTTTGGCCTGGAGTACCGCGCGAAGCCCTATCAGCAGGCATTGGCGGCGGCGGACTCGCTGCCGGCCGGCGAGCTGAACTGCATCGCCGACAAGCACGAGTTGTCCCGCCAGGAACTCCTGGCGGGGCTGGGCGATCAGGCCGGGACGCGCGGGATCAAGGCCAGCCAGGCCTGATTGATCGCGTGGCACAATACTTGAGCATCACAACTAATCGGGAGCGCCATGCTATCGCCAAAACGCCGTGAGTTTCTTCGTGCCGCCACCGCCACCGCCGCGCTAGGCACCCCTGCCCTTCAAGCGTTGCTGTGGTCGAAAGAAGCCGCTGCCCAGATTGGGAACACGCTCACCATCGCTTACAACGTCAGCCCGCCGAGCTGGGACCCCGATTCGGGCCCCTCCTCGGTCAGCCCCGGCCTGTCGAGCATCTTCCGCTCGATCTACGACCCCTACGTGGTGCAGCGCGAAGACCTGTCGCTCGCACCCGGCGTATGCGACCAGTTCGGCTGGAACGCGGACAAAAGCGTGATCACGCTGCGCGTGCGCAAAGGCGTCACCTGGCACGACGGCCGGCCGCTCACCCCGGCCGACGTGGCGTGGAACCTGAACCGCCTGAGCACGTTCCCGGCCCCGCTGCAGTCGATCTTCGCCAGCATCAAGAACATCAAGGTCGCGGGTGACAACGTCTCTTTCGACGTGAACCCGTGGCGCGCCAACATGATCGAGCGCCTCACTTTCCTCGGCTGCTACCTGATCCCGCCGCACTACTACGAGAAGGTGGGCAAGGAGGGCTTCGAGAAAGCGCCCATGGGCTCGGGCCCCTACACGATCGAGCAGTTCGAGCGCGGCTCGTTCCTCAGGCTCAAGGCCTACAAAGGCTACTGGGGCGGCGCGCCCGCGTTCGATACCGTAGTGTTCAAGTTCGCCACCGACGCAGCGACGCGCATCGCCGAGATAGAGCGCGGCTCTTCGGACCTCACCGTGGACATGCCGTGGGAGGAGTTCGACCGGCTCAAGGTGAAACCCGGCCTGACAGGAGTCGCGCATCCCACGACCGACATCGCGATGATCTTCCTGCACAACATCGGCGTGATGGCCGACCCGAACGTGCGCAAGGCCGCGGTGCACGCCATCGACAAGAAGCTCATCGTGGAGCGCATCCAGCGCGGCTATGCCAGGCCGATCGACACGCTGCTCGCTCCCGAGTATCGCGGCTACGACGCCTCGATCCGCACGCCGTACGATCCCAAGCTCGCTGCCGACCTGCTCGCAAAATCGGGCTTCTCGCGCGACAAGCCGGTCGAGTTCACGATCCAGACCACGCGCGGCTACAAGCCCAAGGACTACGAAACGGTGCAGGCCATCGTAGAGATGTGGCGCCGCGTGGGCATCAAGGCGAACATCGAGGTGTACGAGATCGCCAAGCACTTCGAGCTGCGCACCCAGCACAAGCTGGCGCCCGCGGCGTTTTACAACTGGGGCAATTCCACCGCCGACCCGGAAAGCTCGCTGGGCTCGGCGATGTTCAGCAAGTCGCCGCACACGTCGTGGAAGGGGGGCGAAGTCGATGCTGCGCTGTCGGCTTTGTTCATCGAAAAGGACGACGCGAAGCGCATGGCCGGCTACCGCACGGTTAACGCCACCATCGCCGAGAACGCCTACGTGCTGCCGCTGTTCCAGTTCTACCAGCCGGTGGTGTGGAAGACGGCGATTACCTACAAGCCGCACCTCGCGGGGTTCATCCTGCCGTATTCGATAGGCCGCGCGGGAAAGTAACCGGCCCTCCCCGCGCAATGTCGCCGGCCCTCCTCCTGCGGCGGCTGTTGCTCGCGATCCCGACGCTCTTCGGGGTCGCCATCGTGGTGTTCGTCCTGTTGCGCGTGGTGCCCGGCGATCCCATCGCCATGATGGTACCGGGCGAGGCTACGCCGGACGATATCGCCCGGCTGCGCGCCGCCTACGGGCTGGACAAGTCCATCGCGCACCAGTTCGTTCTTTACCTCGTCCAGCTCGCGCGCGGCGATTTCGGGGTGTCGATCTCGCTCAAGCAGGACGTGCTGTCGCTCGTGCTCGGGCGCCTGCCGGCGACACTGGAGCTCGCGTTCGTTTCGATCGGGCTCTCGGTCTTCTTCGGCTTTGGCCTTGCGCTATCCGCAACCTATTGGCGCGGCTCGTGGGTGGAGAACCTGGTGGACGGGATCAACTCGATCGCGCTGGCGATCCCCGAATTCCTCTGGGCGTTGCTTCTGATCCTCGCCTTTGCCGTCCTGATGCCGGTGTTCCCCATCTCGGGCCGCATCGATCCGATGCGCGCCACCGTATTCACCACCCAGTTCTACCTGATCGAATCGATTGCCAAAGGCGAATTCGCGCTTGCGCGCGAGCTGCTCGCCCACCTTGCGCTGCCCGCAATCGCGCTGGCGCTGCCGCTGATCGCGGTCATCGCGAGGGTCCTGAAATCCTCGCTGCAGGAGGTCATGGTGCAGGACTACATCCTGCTGGCGCGGGTCAAGGGGTTCTCGGACCTGCGCATCCTGGTGAGGGAAGCCCTGCCCAACGCGCTCCTGCCCACGATCACGCTCACCGGCGTGCATTTCATCTTCCTCGTCGGCGGGACGGTGCTGGTGGAGCTGATCTTCTCTTACCCCGGCATCGGCAACATGCTCTTTGGAGCGTCCTCCAACCGCGACCTGCCGCTGATCCAGGGCGTGACCCTGGTCTTCGCGCTGCTCTTCATCCTGCTCAACATCGCCATCGAGCTGACCTATGCGCTGGTTAACCCGCGCCTGAGGCACTGATGGCCGTGCGCGCCCTGTCCCGCAATCCCCGCTTCGTGTTCGGTGCCCTTGTCCTGCTCACCCTCGTGCTCGTGGCCGCTTTCGCACCGTGGCTCGCGCCGCACGACCCGATGGAGCAAAGCCTGCTCAACCAGCTGCTGCCGCCGCGCTGGGCGGCGGGTGGCGACCCGGCCTTTCTCCTGGGCACCGATACGCTCGGGCGCGACCTGCTGTCGCGCATGATCTACGGCACGCGACCGGCACTGATGGTGATGGTGCTGGGCGCCACGCTGTCGGGCCTCGTGGGCGTGCTGCTCGGCATGCTTGCCGGTTATTTCGGCGGGTGGCTCGATACCGCGGTGTCGCGCACGGTGGACACGTTCATGTCCTTCCCGCCGATGCTGCTGGCGATTGTGCTGGCCGCGGCCATGGGGCCCGGGCTCAATACCGTCGTGATCTCCGTGGTGCTGATCGGCTGGACGCGCTTCTGCCGCGTCGTGCGCGGCGAGGTGCTTGCGCTGCGCGAGCAGGAATTCGTGACCTCGGCGCTCACCATCGGCGAGTCGCGCTTGCGCATCCTGTTCCACGAGGTGCTGCCCAACCTGCTGCCGCTCGTAATCGTGCTGCTCGGGCTGGAGATGGGCCGCGCGATCGTGGTCGAGGCGATCATGAGCTTCATCGGCTTCAGCTCGAGTGGCCTGGCGACCTGGGGCGCAATCATCGCGGACGCGCGCTCGTACATCAACCAGGCGTGGTGGGCGATGACCTACCCGATCGCGGCGATCATCGTTGCAGTGCTTGGCCTCAATGCGCTCGGGGATGGATTGCGCCAGGCCACCGATCCGGTGCTGCAGCGATGAGCCTCATCCTCGAAATCGAAGACCTGCGCGTCGCCATCCACAACCGGGGGGTGCGGACTCCCGTGCTGCGCAGCGTCCACCTGCGGCTCGAAGCCGGCAGGATCCTCGGCCTGGTCGGCGAATCCGGCGGCGGCAAGACGATGGTCGGCAAGGCGATCCTCGGCGTGCTGCCGGAGAGCGCGCGGATTGAGGCCGGGGCGATCCGCTTCGAAGGCCGCGAGCTCCTTTCGATGCCGCCGGGCGAGCGGCGCGGGCTGCTGGGGCGCTCGATCGCGATGATCCTGCAGAACCCGATGACCGCGCTGAACCCGGCGTATCGGATCGGGGACCAGGTCACCGACGTACTGCAACTCCACATGGGCCTCGACAGGGCGCCGGCACGCATTCGCGCCCTCGAGATGCTCGCCGCGGTCCATATCCGCGAGCCGGAGCGGGTCATGCGCCTCTACCCGCACGAGCTCTCGGGCGGCATGTGCCAGCGCGTGGTGATCTCGATCGCCGTCTCGTGCGAGCCGCGCCTGATCATCGCCGACGAGCCGACCACCGCGCTCGACGTGACGGTGCAGCACCAGATCCTGCGCCTGATCCGCGACCTGCAGCGCAAGACCGGCACTGCGGTCCTGTTCATCACGCACGACCTCGGCGTGGTGGCCAAGATCTGCGATTCGGTCAGCGTGATCTATGCCGGACGCATCCTCGAATCCGGACCGGTCGGGCAGATCTTCAGCGCGCAGCACCATCCCTATACGGAGGCGCTGCTCAACGCGGCACCGCGCTACGACCGTCCCGAGGATGCCTTGCATGCAGTCCCGCCCGAACTGCGCGAGCGGCTCGCCCGCGAGGCGGCAAAATATGACGCCGATCATCCGAATGCTTGAGGTTCGGGGACTCCGCGTCGCCCTGCCCGACCGCGGCAACCGGCCGGTGTTCGGGCGCGCGCCGCTGATCGAGATCCTCAAGGGCATCGACCTGTCGGTGGCGGCGGGCGAGACGGTGGGCCTGGTCGGCGAGTCGGGCTCGGGCAAAAGCACGCTCGCGCGCGCCCTGCTGCGGCTGTACCGGCCGACCGCCGGAAGCATCGTCTTCGAGGGCCGGGACATCACCTCGCTCGAGGAGGCCGACCTGCGCCCCCTGCGAGCCCGCATGCAGATCGTGTTCCAGGATTCGCAGTCGGCCCTCAATCCGCGCCTCTCCATCGGCACTGCGCTGGCCGAGCCTTTCCTCTCGTACGGACGCGCGGGCGATGCCCGCGAGGCGCTGCGCCTCGCCGCGGGGCTGCTCGAACGCGTCGGCTTGACCTCCGAGTTCGCCGCCCGCTATCCGCACCAGCTCTCCGGCGGCCAGCGCCAGCGGGTCGGCATCGCCCGGGCCATCGCCCTGAATCCCGCGCTGGTCGTGGCCGACGAGATCGTTTCGGGGCTGGATGTCTCCGTGCAGGCTCAGATCCTCGACCTGCTGCGCACTTTGCGTTCCGAGACCGGCATGGCGCTGGTGCTCATCAGCCACGACCTCTCGGTGATCCGCGTGCTTTGCGAGAAAGTCATCGTAATGCAGTACGGCGTTATCGTGGAGGCTGGCCGCTGTGCCAACGTCTTCAATGCACCGCAGCACCCGTATACGCGTAAGCTGCTGCGCGCCATTCCGCTGCCCGAAGTGGACGCGGCGTGGATCGACAACGTTGACCTCGAAGAGGCCTGATTTATCCATGAGCTCGAGAGACATCGAACGCACGCTGATGCAGGGCTCCATCGCCGCCCTGCGCGCGCATTACCTCAAGAAGGAGATCTCGGTCTCCGACGCCGTGGGCTGGTTCCTGAAGCGCATCGCGAGTGTCAGCCAGAACGGGCCTGCGATAAACGCGGTGCGGGAGGTTTCGGGCCGCGCCATGGAGGACGCCCGGCTTGCGGATGCGGCGATCGCCGCCGACCAGGCCCATAGCCCGCTGCACGGCATCCCGGTGCTGATCAAGGACAACATCCTCACTGCGGACATGCACGCGACTGCGGGTGCGGCGGCGCTGGCCCGGTTCCGTCCGCAGCGCGACGCCGTGCTCGTGCGCCGGCTGCGCAACGCTGGGGCGATCGTTCTCGGTAAAACCAACCTCACCGAGTTCGCCGATTTTGTGTCGGACAACATGCCCTCGGGCTATAGCGGCGCCGGCGGTGTGGTGAAGAACCCGCACGGCATCGAGTACGGGCGCGGGCAGGGCTCGAGCGTCGGGTCGGCGGCCTCGGTGGCCGCGTCGCTGTGCATGTTCGCCATCGGCAGCGAGACCCAGAACTCCATCCAGACGCCGGCCTCGTACTCGTCCGTGGCCGGCTACAAGCCCGGCGTCGGAGTCGTCAGCCGCACCGGCGTCGTGCCCTTGGTCACCAGCCAGGATTCGCCGGGTCCGCTCGCTCGCACTGTGGAGGACGCCGCGCTCGTCGGCTGGGTCCTCGCCGGGGCGGACGTGCGCGACAGCGCGACGCTCTTCGCGCAGGGAACGCTGCCCGGGAGCCTGGCCGTTGACAGCCTGTCGGACGTGCGCATCGGCGTGCCGCGCCGGCAGATCGCCGACCGTGCGGAGTTCGCCGACGTCATGCCGCTGTTCGAGGCGGCCCTGGCGAGCCTCTCGCGCATGGGCGCCAAGATCGTCGATCCCTGCGATCTGCCCAGCGCCGAACAGCTGCAGGAAGTGCGCTCCTGCGTGTTCCGCACCGAGTTCAAGGCTGCCCTCAATGCTTTTCTGGAGGATCACGGCTCGCCCTTAGGCATCGGCTCCATGCACGACCTCATCCGCTGGAACGAGGCCCATCCCGCAACGATTCCGTATGGCCAGTCTCTGCTGATCGCCGCCAATGCCACCCACGGCGTCGACGATCCGGTTTATCGGTCGGATCGGGCCCGTGACATCGCTTTGTCACGCACCGCCGGCATCGATGCGGCGCTCAGAATGCACGACGTCGATGTGCTGATCGCCCCCATGGGTGCTGCGGCGAAGTGCACTGGGAAGGCCGGAGCGCCGGTCGTGGCGATTCCCTGCGGTGTGGACAAGGCCGGCGTGCCGTTCGGGCTTACGGTGTTTGCCGGAATCGGCAGCGATGCGCGGTTGCTGACGGTTGCGGGGGCGATTGAAAGGACCGTGGGGGATCGGAGATTGCCGAAGGTTTGAGGGGTAAATTCGGCGAATTTATTTTGTAAGGTATAGGGCTGGAGCGGGTCGTAGGGTAGTTTGTGTATCGGTACTGGTACATTCTTGACGCGACAGCTCGCCCGGACAGGGCACTCCTATCTACTTTCGCAATAGTCGGTTTGCGTTTTGTAAACCTTAGAAACTAAGTCATTGATCCAAAAGTGAACCGGCCCTAACATCAGCGGAACTGGCGGTTTCCAAGACGCCATATTTGGCAACTAAATTTTCGACAAATCCTAGCTAGGCCTACAGGTCGCACATGACATCAGCCACGATCAGACTCTTCCTTCCACGCGGAGATGCCAAAAGCCTGCGTACTGCGGAGATTTCGAATTGGACTGGTAAGGCCGTCGCCGCGCCTCGCACGGAACTAGACGAGTTATTGGCTCGCGAAGAACTCGAGAAGGCGGGTGTCTACATTCTCCTCGGCAGCGATCCAATCACCAGCGCTGCCCGCGCCTACATTGGAGAGGCCGAGGTTATTCGCGAGCGACTAAAGCAGCATAAGACCAAAGAGTTCTGGGTTTCGGCCATCGTATTTGTAAGTAAAGACGAAAACCTAACCAAGGCACATGTGAGGTTTCTCGAGAGCCGTCTTCTCGCTGAGGCCGCCCAGATTGGAAGGTTTGTCCTTGAACAAAATCAGGCTGGCGGCTCGAGGCTTCCGGAATCCGATGGCGAAGACATGGAAGTATTTCTGGCCCACATTCGACAACTCCTTCCCGTACTCGGTTCTGACATTCTCGCGCCAATCGCCCAGCCAGCTGCGAAAGCGCAACCCGGCGGCGTACTCTTCTGTCGCTCTAAAGGAGCCGAGGCGCGGGGCCAACGTACCGCGAATGGCTTTGTTGTAATTCACGGCTCCACCGCAGTTCTGGAGGAGCGCCCATCTGCCGAGAGTTACCCATACGTTTTAGTTCAACGCAAAAAGTTAATCGCCGATGGCACACTCATCGAGAAAGATGGCTTCCTGTCCTTCACCAAGGATGCTGAGTTTTCTAGCCCTTCCGCGGCGGCCGTCGTTATACATGGAGGGAGTGCGAACGGACTTACAGCATGGAAATCCCAAGATGGAACATCGCTCAAGCAACTTGATGAACAAGCCTAACGCGGCATTCAATTGGGCCCCAAGCAGGCGCGCACCTAGTTCACTGGTAGGTTGTGGACGTACATAAAGCGGTCACATGAACAAGTGGAGCATCCCGGCGTGGCTTGAAATCGAGGTGCGGGAGCGCGATAGAAAGTGTGTCTACTGTGGAACGCTGATGATTGAGTCCCCGTCCGCAGACGGCTCGCGAAGATCTGTCGCGACCTGGGAGCACATCATTAACAACGCTAAAATTGTTACCCGACAAAATATTGCAAGGTGCTGCGCATCGTGCAATTCAAGCAAGGGGACAAAACGGCTTTCCATTTGGATTGAATCGCGTTACTGCAAACGTCGTGGGATTAGTAAAGTCACTGTTGCGGAAATTATTAAGCAAGCGTTGGAGGGCGGAGCCTAATCTAATGCCTCGAATCAGTTTTCGAAGCGCCTCAAGGGTCTAGCAGCGGAGGCTCTGAGCATTGGTATCTACGGGGCGACACCGATCTCCGTTCCGAGCCAAGACACCCGGCCAGTTCCTGAAAACCCTGAAGGAGAAATGATCATGAGCGCAATCACCATAAGGCTGCCCAGTTCCGTGCATGAGACCATCAAGGACCTCGCCAAGCGAGACGGCATCTCCGTCAACCAGTTTATTGCCAGTGCGGCAGCCGAGAAGATGGCGTCGTTTTTGACGGTTGACCACCTCAAACGCGAAGCGGCAAAGGGCTCGCGCAAGGACTTTGACAAGTTGTTGCGCAAGGTGTTGAACGTTGCGCCGATGCCGGGCGATGAATTGAAGTAGTCCGGTCCGATTCGCGCTCGCCGCAGCTCTATCCTCCGAACCCCATGCCCATCCAATACCTGTCCGTCGAAGAAGCCCTCCCCCACCCCCGTCTGCGCATGGTCGTGGTCCCCAACATCCCCAGCCCCTGGGGCGAAGCTGCCAAAGGCTTCCTCCACATCAAAGGCATCGAATGGGCCGCGGTGCGCCTGGCCTACGACAGCGAATCGCTAAAGAACTGGGCCGGCCAGACGAGCGGACAACTGAGCGGCCCGGTGGCGATCTACGGTGAAGAACGCCCCCGCAGCGGCTGGGCCGAGATCCTCCTGCTCGCTGAGCGACTGAAACCGACACCGTCATTGCTTCCCACCGACCCGGCCGAACGCGCCCTGGTCCTCGGCCTCGCCCACGAAATCTGCGGCGAAGAGGGCCTGGGCTGGACGCGCCGTCTGCAGCAGGTGCACGCCGGCCTTCAGAACGCGCCAGGCTTTCCTCCGCCGGTGGCGAAGTACCTGGCGAAAAAATACGGCTACCGCCCTGAAGCGGCAGCGGACTACGGCACGCGAGTGGTCGCGCTCCTCGGCATGCTTGTCGATCGCCTCAAAGCACAGCACAAAGCCGGCTCCAACTACTATGTCGGAAACTCCCTGACCGCGGTCGATGTCTACAGTGCAACCTTCATGGCCCTCTTCGCCCCGCTCCCGCACGCGCAGTGCGCGATGGACCCAGCCATGAGGACCGCACTCGAGTCACTCGACGAGCAAACCAAGGCAGCCCTCGACCCGATCCTCCTCGAGCATCGCGATAAGATGTATGCCGATCACCTGGAACTCCCGCTCTCACTCTGACAATGACCGTAAAAATCGTCACCTACCGCGCCCTCGAGCCCGGCCCCACCCTCACCGTCCTCGGCGCAGTCCACGGCAACGAGCGCTGCGGAGCAGAAGCGATCGCCCGCCTCGTCGCCGACATCGACAACAACACCGTCACCCTCAAGCGCGGCACGCTCCAGCTCGTCCCAATCGTCAACCCCAAAGCCTTTGAGCAGGGCGTGCGCTTCGTCGAGCGCAACCTCAACCGCTACCTCTACCCCAAAGACCAAAAGCAGCACTACGAGGACCACCTCGACCCGATCCTCTGCGGGCTGCTGGACATGACGAACGTGCTGCTCGACCTGCACTCGTACACGTCCAAGGGCGGGCCGTTCATCTTCCTCGGCCCGCCGAACGCGAACGAAATCGCCTACGCCCAGTCGCTCGGCATCCCGGACTTCGTCTACGGCTGGGCGGACGCCTTCGGCAGCGGCGATGACAAGGAGTCGCAGGGCACGACGGAATACGCGCGCAAGAACGGCGCCCTGGCGATCACGCTCGAATGCGGCAACCACTTCAACAAGGACGCCGCGGACATCGGCTACCGCGCGATCCTGCGGGCGCTGGCGCACCTCGACATGCTTGAGGGCGAGCCGCCGGCCGCCCTGCCCGCCGGCAAGGAGCGCTGGGTCAAGATGAAAAGTGTCTACCGCTGCGAAAAGGGCGGGAAATTCGCCAGGCCCTGGAAGCATTTCGACGCGGTCAAGAAAGGCGAGCCCATGGCGAACCTGGCCCACGGCAAAGTCCTGCGCGCCCCCGGCGACGGCTTCATCATCCTGCCCAAGGAAGCCGCCGTGACGGGCGAAGACTGGTTCTTTTTCGGCGTAGGGACCGTATTGCCGGCATGAACAGGATGTCTCGCTTCGCAGGCACATGCGCGATCGCAGCCGTCGCAATGCTGCCGCTTGCCAGCCCCGCGGCCACCTTCACCGAAAGCGAGATCAAGCAGATCCTGTCCCACGGGCCGTGGCCGGCGAACGTGCCGCTGGATGCCTCGAACCGCGCCTCGGGCAAGATCGAAGCGATCGAGCTGGGCTCGGCCCTGTTCTTCGACCAGCGCCTCTCGGCCAAGGGCCAGCTGTCGTGCTCGAGTTGCCACGTGCCGGAGCGCCACTGGTCGGACAACCTCTCCCGCGGCGTCGGCACGTCCGAGGTGGACCGCAACACGCCGACCCTGATGAACCTGCGCGCCCAGCCCTGGTACGGCTGGGACGGCGCCGCCGACAGCCTGTGGTCGCAGAACCTGCGCCCGATGCTCGACAACCGCGAGCTGGGCGCGACGCCGAACCACGTGGCCCAGCTGATCCGCAACGACGAGCTCCTGTCGTGCCGCTATCGCAAGGCGTTCGGCACCCCGCCGCCCGCAACCGACGACGAGGCCGTGCTGGTAAGCGTAGGCAAAGCCATTGCGAGCTTCCTCGAAACGCTGGTGAGCGGGCGCACGCCGTTCGACCGGTTCCGCGACGCGGTGGCGCGCGGCGAGGCACCTTCCGAATCAAACTTCTCCGAGCCGGCGCAGCGCGGGCTCAAGATCTTCATCGGTCAGGGCGCCTGCACCACCTGCCACACCGGCCCCAACTTCACCGGCAACGAATTCTTCAACACCGGCCTGTCGCGCTTCGCGCCGCAGGGCAAGCCCGATCCAGGACGGCAGGAAGGCGTGCGTCACCTCATGGCGAGCCGCTTCAACCTGATGGGTCTGTACAACGACGACAAGACCGGCGCCACGGCCGAGCGCACGCGCAAGGTGGTGCTCGAGAAGGCGGATGCTGGCGAGTTCAAGGTGCCGTCGCTGCGCAACCTGATCCTGACCGCGCCGTACGGCCGCGACGGCCGCGTCGAGACCCTCGCCGAGGTCATCAAGCACTATTCCGACCTCGACCCCGCGCGCCTGCGCGAAAAGGCCGGCGCAAAGGTTGCCGCGTCCAGGCCGCTGAACCTCACGCGAGAGGAGCAGACAGACCTGCTCGTCTTCTTGGAGACCCTCAGCAC
>JBBQNG010000114.1:0-12960 GCA_038329645.1 Burkholderiales bacterium | reverse complement strand
ATCCCGCCCTGCGCCGTGCCATAGCCGTGCAGCTCGCCGGTGAGCACGCGGCCGTCGCGATAGGTGAGGATGAACGGCGCCTTGCGGGCGATCGCCTGCACCATGATCCCGTGCTTGCGGAAATGGGCGACCGAGCGCTTGATGTCGACGGGTTCCGTGAAGCGGATCGATCGGATGGCATCGAGCGGCAGGTTTTCGTTGGCAATCGCACCCGTCGCCTGCACCGTCGCAAGGGCCTGCCCGGGCAGGAGGGAGATCAGGTTCGCCTTCAAATCGTGGCGGTCGAAGAAGGTCACCAGACAGCGCTCGGGCGCGCTTTTCCTTGCGCTCCGCTCGTCTTCGATATAAGGCGAGAACCGAATTTCGGGAACGGCGGTCATGACGTTTTCGCCTCGAGGAGGATTGCAAGCGCCTCGAACGCAACCGGCTTGCTGAACAGGTAGCCTTGCATTTCGTCGCACCTCAACAGGCGCAGCACCTTGGCCTGCGTCTCCTGGTCGACCCCCTCGGCGACGACTTTCAGCCTCAGGGAGTGCGCGAGCGAAATGATCGTCTGCACGAGCGACATGGTGTCCGGATCCTCCAGCATCGTGATGATGAAAGAGCGATCGATCTTGAGCGACTGGACCGGAAGCTTGGCCAGATAAGCGAGCGACGAATAGCCGGTGCCGAAGTCGTCGATCGCGATATCCAGGCCAAGGGTACGGACTTCGTTCAATTTGCGGATGTTGCCTTCGATGTCCTCCATGATCAGGCTCTCGGTGATCTCCAGGTCGATGCCCACCGGCGCAACGCCTTCCAGGATCGCTTGCTCCACGATGCTCACGAATTCGCGCCGGCGCAGCTGGATGGGCGAGACGTTCACGGCGACCTTGGGCGGCCGCAACCCCGCGTCGGTCCACTTCCGATGGTCGATCGCGGCCTGCTTCAGCGCCCAGGACCCGACTTCCAGGATCAGGCCGGTCTCTTCGAGCAAGGGGATGAACTTCATCGGCGGTACGAGCCCGAGCTCCGGGCTTTGCCAGCGGATCAGCGCCTCCATACCCACGATGGCGCGCGTCTCGGAGTCCACTTTGGGCTGGTAGTGAAGGACGTATTCGTCGTTCTCGAGGGCCAGGCGGAGCTTGTTTTCGAGCGTAAGCGTCGCGACCGTGCGATTTGCCAGGTCCCGCGTAAAAAAAGTGAACGACTCGCCGGTGACCTTACCGTTCCTGAGCGCGGCCTCGGCGTGCTTGATCAGGGTTTCGGCGTCCAGGCCGTCGTTCGGGAACAGGGCGATGCCGGTTTTCGCCGACACCCTGAGTTGCGTGCCGTTGACTTCGAATGCCTCCGAAAAGCAGCCGTGCGTCATGGTCTGCACGATGCGCCCAACCTCGGACCTGCCTTTGACGGTGGGCAGCACCATCACGAACTGGTCGGCGCTGACCCGGCCCACCTCGGTCCGGCCCGCAGCTTGCACGAAACGCCCGGCAACCTGCTTGAGGAGCGCATCACCCGTCTCCCGGCCTAGCGATTCGTTCACGGTCCGGAGCCGCTCGATGTCTGCCAGCACCACGGCGAATTTCTCCCCGGACTGCGCCGCAGCGTGGATCGACTGGTTGAGCCTCTCGACAAAAAGAGTGCGGTTGGCCAGGCCGGTCAGGGAGTCGTACAGCGCGAGGTAGTCGAGCTTCTTTTCCTTCTCGATATTTTCGAGCGCGAACGAAACGTCGCCGGCAACGTCCGTCAGCAGCTTCACCTCCTCCGCGTCGAACATGCCGGTCCCTCGCGCGCGCAGGACAATCGCACCGGCGATGCGCTTGCCGACCTTCAATGGCAGGATTGCCAGCGCATACGCGCCCGTTTCAGTCAGGATGGCGCGACCCTGCACTCGCATGTCCTCTGCGATGTTATTGGAAACCATCGGCTCGCCGCTGCGCAAAGCCTGGGCCATCAGGCTGTTGACCCCCGCGGGATTGCGGTTCAGATCCTCCACTACTGCGATGGCGACAGAGTCGTCATCCGTGGCCGCGGCAATACCGGCTTTGCCCTTCGTGTCCACCTCGACCACCCACGTCGACATGAAGCCTCCGACGGATACCGCAATGCGACAGGTTTCGCGGAACAGATCGCCACGATCGCGAATGCGCACAATCGCCGCATTGATGCCGCTGCGGACCGCGTGCACCCGCGTCAGTTGCTCGATCCTTTCGCGCTGCTTTCTGCGCTCGGTGATGTCCTCGAGCACCAGAATTTCGTATTCGGCACTGCCGGCGGAATCGCAGACCAGCGCCGCGTTGACGCTGGCCCAGACTAGCGACCCGTCATGGCGCAGATAGCGTTTTTCGATGCTGCCCGCCTCCACCTCTTTTAAAAGCACGCGGGCACGCATGGATGCAGACGCGGCAAGATCGTCCGGATAGGAGAACTCCGTGGCCCGATGCCCGATGAGCTCGTCCGCGGTACGCCCCAGCATTTCGCATAGTTTCCGGTTTACGCGCAGGAACCGATGATCGAGGTCGACGTGCGCCATGCCGGAGGCCGCCAGTTCGAAAGTCTGGCGAAACCGCGCTTCGCTTTCCTGCAAGACCTGTTCGCGCGCGATCCTGTCCCGGATGTCGCGCGAGATCGCGGCGATTATCCAGCGGCCTTCGGAGAGCAGGACGTGACGGGTGGATTCGAACGGCAGGTGCGAGCCGTCCTTGCAACGGTAGGAGCTGTGCTGCGAGCCCGCGACCGAGGGATTCGCTATGAGTGCGTCGTAGGATGCCTCGAGTGTCGCCCGCGCTACCGGTATCAGATCCTGCGGACCCATTTCGAGCATCTCCTCGCGCGAGTAACCGAGCAGCGAACAGACCGCCGGATTCACATCGATATAGCGCATCGACTCGCGGCCGATCAGCAGGATCATGTCGACCGAGTTGTCCATGGCGAGCCTGAAGCGGCGCAGTGCTTCCTCCGAGCGCTTTCGCTGCACGAACTGGCCGACCTGGCTGCCGATCACGCGCGACGCGGCGAGCAGGCGCTCGTCCGGCTGGCGAACTTCGCTGCTGCCGAACGCCAGCACGCCGACAGTCCACCCGCCGGCGAATACCGGAAACAGGCACCCTCCGTGCAAACCCGCCTTGATCACGAATTCCGCTTGCGCGACGCGATTGTCATGCAGCAGATCCGGCACCCACATCGCCTCTCCGCTTTGCCACACTTTGCCGACCATGCCTTCTCCGGGCGCAAACGTCCGTTGCCGCGAAGATTCGGCGAAGTGCCCGATTTGCGCGCCCGGCAGGCTCCAAGACTCGACCGCGCGCAGCACGTTGGCAGTGTCGTCGGCTCCCCAGTAGCGGCCAAAGACCCAGCCTTCGGTTTCGCAGATCGATTTGAGCACCGCTCGCATGCCTTCGGCCGTACTCTGCGCTTGGGCAAGGTGGGCAGCGACGGCATGCTCGAGCGCCAGGAGCTGCTCGTTGCGCCGCCGCTCGGTAATGTCCGTACCGATGCCACGATAGCCGCTGAAATCCCCATTGGCGTCGAAGATTGGCTCCCCGCTGATGCTCATGAAGCGCATTACGCCATCGGCGCCCATTCGACTGTATTCGAATTCCCGGAAGGGCTTGCGGGCGTCGAGGACGGCGCGGTGCGCGTCCCATTCGGCAGGCGAAAGGCCGGTGTCGTCGGATTCCCAGCGAGTTTTGCCGACATATCGCGCAATCGACAGAAGCTCCGCCTTGTCCGGGTTGCTCTCCAGCGCCACGAACCGGTAGTTCTCATCCTGCTCCCAATACCAGTCGGAAGAGAGGGCGGTCAGGCTGCGAAACCGCTCTTCGCTTTCTTTCAACGCGCGCTCAGCACCAATCCTCTGCCGGCTGTCGCGCGAAATCACCGCGATGATCCATCCGTCCTTGGTGGGCATGACATGCCGCGTGGACTCGAAGGGCAGCTCCGACCCGTCCTTGCACAGGTAATGGCTGGCTACCCCGCTCTTGAGCGACGGATCGGCTATGAGCTGGTCGTAGGTCTTTTCGAGCTCCTCGCGGCTGAGGGGCAGGATATCCTGCGGACCCATGCCGAGCAGCTCCGCGCGCGAGTAGCCCAGCAGGGTGCTGACCGCAGGGTTCACGTCGATATGGCGCATCGTCGTGCGGTCAGTCAGGAGGATCATGTCGGCCGAGTTGTCCATCGCGAGCCGGAAGCGGCGCAGCGCTTCCTCCGAGCGCATTCGCTGCACGAACTGGCCGACCTGGCTGCCGATCACGCGCGCCGCGGCGAGCAGGCGCTCGTCCGGCCTGCGCACTTCGCCGCTGCCGAACACAATCACGCCGACAGTACGGCCATCCGCGGTCACGGGGAACAGAAAGCCTCCATGCAAGCCCGCTTTGACGACGAAATCCGTCTGCGCGAGGCGATGGTCCTTGAGCAGATCCGGGATCCACAGTGCCCCTCCGCTTTGCCAGACTGTGCCGATCAGGCCTTCCCCGGGCGCAAAAGTGCGCATGCGCGAAGCTTCGAGGAACTGCGCGATTGCTCTGCTTGGAACGGACCATGAAGGACCATCGCGCAATACGCCCCCGGCCTCATCCAGCCCCCAGTAGCGGCCGAAATCCCACCCTTCGGTTTCACAGACGGCTTTCAGTACCGCTTGCATCCCTTCGGCAACGTCCTGTGCATTGGCGAGGTGGCGAACCACCGAGTGCTCGAGCGCGAGGAGTTGTTCGTTGCGCTTGCGTTCCGTAATGTCCGTGCCGATTCCGCGATAGCCCTTGAAATTTCCCCCGGCGTCGAAGATCGGCACGCCGCTTACGCTGACATAGCGCCCTTCGCCGCCCGTGCTCATCCGCCGGTATTCGAACCCCCGGAAGGACTGCCTGGCATCGAGCACCGCGCGATGCGCGGCCCACTGGGCGTCGGAAAGACCGGTATCGACGTTTTCCCAGCGCAGATTGCCGATCCTGCGTTCGGGTGCAATCGTGTTCAGCCCGGTTTCGACTGGCACAAACCGGTAGTTCTCGTCCTGCTCCCAGTACCAATCGGCGGAGAGTTCGGTCAAACTGCGAAAACGCTCTTCGCTTGCCCGGAGCGCTTCCTCCCCGCGCTTGCGCTCGAGGCGCACTTTGGCGTCGCTCAATTCACGCTGCACGGCGGGCACCAGCCGCGCGAGATTGTCTTTCATGACGTAGTCTGCGGCGCCCATTCGCATCGCCTTTACCGCGGCCTCCTCGTCGATGACCCCGGACACGATGATGAACGGCAACTCGGGGGCGCAAAGCCGGCGCACTTCCAGCGCCTCGAACGCATCGAAGTCGGGCATCCAGTGGTCGGAGAGGACGAAGTCCCAGGCGCCGCCCGCCAGCGCAGCACGCATCGCCTCGGCGGTATCGACCCGCTCGTGCATCACTTCGAAGCCACCGCGCCACAGCACCTGCACGACCATGAGCGCGGAGTCCTCCGAATCCTCGACGATCAGGACCCGCAGCGGGGTTCGCGGCGCCGGAACCGGGATCGCTTCCGACGCGACAGCGGCCGGGGGCGTCTCGATCATGCGCTCGCCGGCCGGGGCTGCCCCGCAGCCTTCAGGAGCGCGGTAATCTCCTGGAGCGGCAGCGGTTTGGAAAAGAGGTATCCCTGCATTTCGTCGCACCTGAGCAGGTGCAGCATCCTGGCCTGCTCCTCTTCCTCCACGCCTTCGGCGACCACTTTCAGGCGCAGCGAATGGGCGAGCGAGATCATGATCCGGACCAGCGTCATGACATTGGGATCGTCGAGCATCTTGATGATGAAAGCGCGGTCGATCTTGAGCATCTGGACCGGCAGCCTGGCTAGGTAGGCAAGCGACGAGTAGCCGGTGCCGAAATCGTCGATGGCGATGCTGATGCCGAGGTCGCGGGCGGCCTTCAGTTTTCCGATGCTCCCCTCCACGTCCTGCATGATCAGGCTCTCGGTGATTTCCAGATCGAGCCCGTGGGGCGACGCGCCTTCCCGGATCGCGGATTCCAGGCCCGCGACGAAATCCGGCCGGCGCAGCTGCACGGGCGACACATTCACCGCAACGCGTGGGGCCTGGATCGCCTGGTGCGCCCAACCGGCGTGGTCCAGCACGGCCCGGCGCAGCGCCCAGGCACCGACTTCCACGATCAGGCCCGTGTCCTCGAGCAGCGGGATGAACTTGAGCGGTGGGACCAGCCCGAGTTCGGGACTCTTCCAGCGGATCAGCGCCTCCACCCCAACAATCGTCCGCGTCCTCAATTCCACCTTCGGCTGGTAATGGAGCACGAATTCCTCCCGCTCCAGCGCCTGCCGCAGCTTGTTCTCCAGGCTGAGCCTTTCGGCGACCCTGCGTGTCATTTCCTGGGTGTAGAAAAGATACCGCTCGCCTTTCGCCTTGGCATTCTTCAGCGCCACCTCGGCATTTTTGATCAAGGTCTCGGCGTCAGCGCCATCCTCGGGGAACATCGCGATGCCGAAAGTCGCCGCAATGCGGGTCTCGGCACTGCCCAGCATGAAGGGCGTGCCGAACACCTGCTCGTTGCGGTGCTCGATCAAGCGGGCGGTCTCCTCAGCCCCCGCGGGGTTAAGCGCGATCATGCCGAAGGTGTCGCCGCCGATCCGGGCGAGGCGTGCCGGCTCTTTGGAGGCCGCCAGCATGCGCGACGTAATTTGCCTGAGCAAGTCATCGCCGGCTTCGCGGCCGAGGGTATCGTTGACGCCCTTGAAACCGTCGATATTCATGAGCTTGAGCGCAAGGGTGTGCCCCGAAAAGCGGGCATCGGCCAGATACTGCTCGATGCGCTCGACAAACAGCGTGCGGTTTGCCAGGCCCGTCAGCGCGTCGTAGTAAGCCAGATAGCTCAGGCGCTCCTGGTTGCCGAGGTGGTCGAGCGCGAAGGCGATATCGCCGGCAAGCTCGGTCAGCAGCCTCATCTCCGGTGCGTCGAAAAACCCGGCATCTCCCGCGTGCAGCACGAGAATTCCCTTGACCTCGCCCGCGAGGATCAGGGGCAGCGCGGCTATTGCACGCGACCCGGTGCTTACCGCATGCGCCTTGTTGAGCACGCCCTGGTCCTGCTGGATGTCGTTTACAACTACCGGCAGGGCCGTCGCGATCGCGCGGGTCGCGATCGAAGTCCCCGCCAGTCCGCGTTCGTTTATTTGCGCGATCACTTCATCGAAGAACCTCGCGTGGCCACCGGCAAATGCCGCCAGAGTCACGTGCTCTTTCCGGCTGTCGTACACCCCGATCCATGCGCGGGGGAATTTTCCCTCCTCGACCGCGATTCGGCAGGCCCCGGCAAAGAGCTCCTCGCGATCGCGCACCCTGACAATCAGGGTGTTGATCCCGCTAAGCACCGCGTACACGCGGTTCAACCGGTTGATCCTCAATTCGATCAGCTTTTTCTCGGTGACGTCCTTGCCCACGCCGCGATAGCCTGTGAATTTTCCATCGACATCGAAAACCGGCTCCCCGCTGACGCTGACCCAATGACGCTCGCCGTCGGTGCCCAGCCGGCTGTATTCGAGATCGTGAAACGGCTGCCTTGCGTCGAGGACGGCCCGGTGTGCCGCCCATTGCTCCGCGCTGAGGTTGGCGGTCGCGTTGTCCCAGCGCCGCTTTCCGGTCGTCACTGCGGGCTGGATGTACTGCTTGGTGTAGGCATCGGCGCCCTGATCGACGAAACGATATTCCTCGTCCTGCTCCCAGTACCAGTCCGATGACAAGGCGGTCAGGCTGCGGAAGCGCGCTTCGCTTTCCTGCAGGGCGTTCAATGCGCGCTTTGCTTCCGTCACGTCCTGGAGCGTGTTGAACCAGTGTGTTCCGCCTGCGTTGCCGTCGTCGCTTGCGATCGGCTCGATGACCTGGTGAAGGTCCACCCATACGCCATCGCCGCGCTTCAAGCGGTAGTCCAGGTCGACGCTTTTGCCCGTGCGCGAGGCGGCGATGCTTTTTTCGCGCATCATCTCGCGGTCGCCGGGGTCCAGGAGATCCAGCCAGGCCCGCGTGCTGCGCGGCATCCGGTCCCTGTCGAGGCCTAGCAGAACCGGGAGTGTTTCGGACCACGTCTCGAATTCGCCTTGCGGTCCGGTGACTACGTGCGCAAGCTTCGCCACCAATTGGGCGCGACTCAATCCGGCTTCACTGACCCGAAGCGCCTCCCGGGCGCGCTTGCGCTCATGCCTGAGCTCCGAGTCGTGCAACTCCCGCTGGACTGCCGGAATCAAGCGCACCGAATTTCCCTTCATGACATAGTTCGACGCGCCCGCCTTCATGATGTCCACAGCGGTGTTTTCGCCGATCGAGCCGGACACCAGGATGAACGGGAGGTCGGGGTCATGCTCGCGAACGAGCTTGAGCGCGGCCCGCCCGTCGAAGCCCGGCATGCCGAAATCGGAGAACACAATGTCCCATCCGTGCGATGCCAGCGCGGCGCGCGTGGCGCCAGCGGTATGCACCCACTCGTGCGACACCTCGTACCCCCCCTGTTTCAACAGGCTCAGCAGGAGCATCACATCGTTTTCCGAGTCTTCGACGATCAATGCCCGCAGCGGGGTCGGAATGTGTTCTTCCCGGTTCACGGTTGCTGACTCCCCGCATGCGGCGCCGGCTCGTTCAACATCAACCAGTACATGCCGAGGAACCCTGAGGCCTCGACAAATTTCTCGAAATCGACCGGCTTCCTGATGTAGCTATTGGCGCCCAGGTCGTAACTCGCGACCAGGTCCTGCTGCTCCTTGGAGGAGGTCAGCACGACGACCGGGATTCGCTTGGTGCGCTCGTCGGCGCGCACCTGCCTGAGGACTTCCAGCCCGTCTATTTTCGGCAGCTTGAGGTCGAGCAGGATCACCGCAGGCATGACGCTTGTGTCGCGTCCCTCGTGGACGCCGGTGGCGAACAGGTAAGCGAGCGCTTCGACACCGTCGCGAGCGACCACCACCGGGTTGACCATATTCTTCTTCGCGAAGGCGCGCAGCGTGAGCCGCTCGTCATCCGGATTGTCTTCGACGAGGAGAATCACTTTGTTGTCGATTTGCGCATTCATCGCGCTCATGACCTGCTCCTTTCTGACAACGTGAAGTAGAAAGTCGCCCCGCTATCGGGGACGGCCTCGGCCCAGACACGCCCGCCCAGGCGGTTGATGATCCGGTGAACCGTCGCAAGGCCGATGCCCGTGCCTTCGAATTCGGTGACGCCGTGCATGCGCTGGAAGGCGCCGAACAGTTTGTCCGCAAAGGTCATGTCGAATCCCGCCCCGTCGTCCTTGACGAAATACGTCTTCCCGTCCGCAATGCCGAATTCGATCTTCGCCTTGTCCCGGCGACCGGTGAATTT
Source organism: Burkholderiales bacterium (assembly GCA_038329645.1). GTDB lineage: Bacteria > Pseudomonadota > Gammaproteobacteria > Burkholderiales > SG8-39 > SZAS-79. The sequence continues at coordinate 3,662 of JBBQNG010000114.1, read as the reverse complement.
CCACGCGTTGCCCAGAAGATTCCAGAGCGCAATGCGAATGAGGTGGGCGTCGGTTTCGGCGACGAGCCCGGGAGCGATGACAAAATCCACCTGCCGTTGCGGGCCGGATTCACGCAATTCGGCTTCGATGGCTGCCGCGAGGGCGCTCAGATCTGTGCGCTCGGAGCGGACTTCGCGGCGGGCCACCTGCGACAAGGCGAGCATGTCGTCGATGAGGATGCCCATGCGCTGGCTCGCGGCCCGCACCCGATGCAGCGAGTCCCTGCCTCCCGCATCCAGCTTGTCGCCGTAGTCTTCCAGCAGGATCTGGCTAAACCCGTCGATGCTCCGCAGCGGGGAACGCAGATCGTGGGACACCGAGTACGAAAACGCCTCCAACTCCTTGTTGGCCGACGCAAGCTCCTTGGTCTGCCCGCTGAGCGCCTCATCGGCCTGCTTGCGCACGCTGATATCCCGGATAGCCGCCGTCACGAGCGTGCCTTCGGCGCTTTGCAGCGGGCTCAGCATGATCTCGATCGGAAACTGGCTGCCGTCCTTGCGCAGGGCCGAGAGCTCGATGCCGGTGCCGATCTGCTGCGCCAGGGCCTCGGCGGTGCTGCGACTGCCGTCGGCGACGAGGCGCTCGGCGAAGCCTTCGGGGATGATGTTGGTGACTTTCTGCCCCACCAGCTCGTCGCGCCGGTAGCCGAACTGCTTTTCGGCCTGGACGTTGAGCAGGACGATCCGGCCGAGCTGGTTGATCACCACCATCGCGTCGGGGGCCGCCTCGAGGAGCCCGCGGTAGCGGCCCTCCATCTGCGCCAGGTGCCGCACCGCGGCCTTGCGCACGGTGATGTCGCGGATCGCCGCAGTCACCAGGATGCCTTCCGCGCTCTCGAGTGGGCTCAGCATGATCTCGATCGGGAATTTGCTGCCGTCCTTGCGCCGCCCGGACAGCTCGATTCCGGTGCCGATCTGCTGCGCCAGGGCTTCGGCGGCGCTGCGCGTGCCGTCGGCGACCAGCCGCTCGGCGAAACCCTCCGGGATGATGTTCTTCACCTGCTGCCCGACCAGTTCGTCGCGGCGATAGCCAAACTGCTTCTCGGCCTGGACGTTGAGGAGCACAATCGCGCCGCCCTGGTCAACCACCACCATCGCGTCGGGCGCCGCCTCGAGCAATCCGCGGTAGCGGCCTTCCATCTGCGCCAGGTGCGATTCCGCGGCCTTGCGCACGCTGATGTCGCGGATCGCGGCCGTCACCAGGATCCCTTCCGCGCTTTGCAGCGGGCTCAGCATGATTTCGATCGGAAACCTTGTCCCGTCCTTGCAGCGGCCCGACAGCTCGATGCCGGTGCCGATCTGCTGCGCAAGCGCGTCGGCTGAGCTCCGCGTACCGTCCGCAATCAGCCGCTCGGCGAACCCCTCCGGAATGATGTTCTTGACCTTCTGCCCGACCAGCTCGTCGCGGTGGTAGCCGAACTTCTTCTCGGCCTGCACGTTGAGGAGGACGATTTCGCCGCCCTGGTTCACCACGACCATCGCATCCGGTGCTGCTTCCAGCAGTCCACGGTACCTGCCTTCCATCTGCGCCAGGTGCCTCTCGGCGGCCTTGCGCACGGTGATGTCGCGGATGGCGGCGGTCACCAGCACGCCCTCGGCGTTCTCCAGCGGGCTCAGCATGATCTCGATCGGGAATTTGCTGCCGTCCTTGCGCCGGCCGGAGAGCTCGATGCCGGTACCGATCTGCTGCGCCAGAGCTTCGGCAGCGCTGCGGGTGCCGTCGGCGATGATCCGTTCGGCAAAGCCTTCCGGAATGATGTTCTTCACCTCCTGGTCCACCAGCTCGTCGCGCCGGTAGCCGAACTGCTTTTCGGCCTGCACGTTGAGCAGCACGATCCTGCCCGCTCGGTCGACCACGACCATGGCGTCCGGCGCGGCCTCCAGCAGTCCGCGATACCTGCCCTCCATCTGGGCAAGATGGCCTTCCGCGGCCTTGCGCACGCTGATGTCGCGGATCGCCGCCGTGACCAGGATGCCTTTGGCGCTTTTCAAGGGGCTGAGCATGATCTCGATCGGGAACTCGCTGCCGTCCTTGCGCCGGCCCGACAACTCGATCCCCATGCCGATCTGCTGCTCGAGCGCGTCGGCGGCGCTGCGCGTGCCGTCGGCGACTATCCTCTCGGCGAACCCCTCGGGGATGATCCGCTTCACCTGCTGGCCGACAAGCTCGTCGCGCGAAAAACCGAATTGCTTTTCCGCGCGGACGTTGAGGAGCACGATCGTGCCGCCCTGGTCGACCACCACCATTGCATCGGGCGCCGCCTCGAGCAGGCCGCGGTAGCGCGCCTCCGATTCCTCAGTCTCGCTGATGTCGCGGCTGAACTCGGAGAAGCCCTGCAGGCCCCCGGAGGAGTCGCGCAGCGCCGCGAACGTGACATGGGCGAGAAATTGCGAGCCGTCCTTGCGAACGCGGAGGCTGTGCTCCTCGTGCCGGCCGTTTGCCGCAGTGATGCGCAGCACCTCCGCGGGCCTGCCGCGCCTTACGTCCTCCGGCGTGAAGAAGCACGCGAAATCGTGCCCGATGATCTCGTCGGCCGCATAACCCTTGATCCGTTCGGCTCCGGCGTTCCAGCTGACGACTCTGCCTTTCGGGTCCAGCATGAAAATCGCATAGTCCTGAACGGCGTCGAGAAGCATGCGGTAGCGCTCTTCGCTGACGCGGGGCGCTTCCTCAGCCAGCCCCCGGCCCAAGTCGTCGCGCCGTGCATCCCGCTCGGCGGCATCCGGAACCAGCGTCGATATCGTTTCCACTAAATGGCCTTCGCGGCGCAAGCGCCGGGCGAAATTCAGCTTAGGGAATTGTGCGCAGCGAAACTGCCGCTTGCAGACAGGGTACTCTGCACGCCGTCGAATGTATGTGTGAAAGTATGTGTGTTATCTAACATAGAGCTAGACCATAAGGTGTGTAGTGTTTTCCATACATGCCTAGTGTTCAAGCAGGGGCTGCGCCTTCGCATCGGCGGTAAAGAATCGATAGGCGTTGCGACCCGCCTGCTTGGCATCGAACATGGCCGTATCGGCATTTTTCACCAGCGCCTCGACGCTATCGCCGTGTTCCGGGCAGGTCGCAATGCCGATGCTCGCCGATATGAATGCCTCGTGCTCGGCAAGGTGGAATGGCCTGGCGAGGGACTCGATTGCCTTACGCGCAATCACGGCCGAAGAGCTCGCCCCGGCGACCTCGGGCAGGATGATCACGAACTCGTCGCCGCCCAGGCGACCCACCGTGTCGCTGGCGCGCACGCAACTCTTCAGGCGCAGCGCAACCTGCTGGAGCAAGAGGTCGCCGATCCCGTGGCCCAGCGTGTCGTTGACCGCCTTGAAACGATCGAGGTCGATCATCATGAACGCACACTTGCCGCGCCAGCGATCGGCGTCGGCCATCGCCTCGCCTAGCGTCTCGTTGACCTGGAGCCGGTTGGGGAGCCCGGTCAGCGTGTCGAAGCGGGCCATGTGGTTGATCTTGTCGGCCGAGCGGCGCTGGGCGGTTACGTCAGAACCGACACCGCGAAAACCCAGGAAACTGCCCCGTTCGTCGTAACGTGGCGACGCCGACAGCTCCCACCAGTGCATGTCGCTGCCGATGGTGACCGGAAGGACAAGGTCAGAAAAGCTCTCGCGCT
>JBBQNG010000113.1:0-12999 GCA_038329645.1 Burkholderiales bacterium | reverse complement strand
GACTATGGCGAGGTTGGGGCCCTTGGTGCCGAGCATGATCGACAGGTTGCCCGCGATCATATTGATGATGGTGCTCGGGATGAAGAAAGGCGAGATCCGCCGCGGGCCGCTCTTGGTCAGCTCGTCGTGCGTATGCTCGATCATCGGCAGCCCGCCGATGCCGGAACCGAAGTTGATTCCCGTGCGTTCCGGGTCCTCGGCCGCCATGTCGATGCCGCTGTCCTTCCAGGCCTGCAGGCCGGCGGCCATGCCGTAATGGATGAAAGTGTCCATGCGGCGGGCTTCCTTCGCCGACATGTACTCGGTGACGTCGAACCCCTTCACCTCGCCAGCGATCTGCGAGGCGATGCGCGATGGATCGAACCGGGTGACGCGGGAGATTCCCGACTTGCCGGCCAGCAGGTTTTCCCATGCGGCCTGGACTGTGTTTCCGACGGGACTGATGATGCCCAGCCCCGTGATGACCACTCTGCGGCGTGTCAAACTGGCTCCGTGCCGATGGGCTGCGTGCTCAGGCCTTCTGGCGCGTCTGGACGAAGTCGATGGCTTGCTGGACCGTGGTGATCTTCTCGGCCTCTTCGTCGGGGATCTCGGTCTCGAACTCCTCTTCGAGAGCCATGACGAGCTCGACGGTATCGAGCGAATCGGCGCCCAGGTCGTCCACGAACGAGGATTCGTTCTTGATCTCGGCTTCATTCACGCCGAGCTGCTCGGCGATGATTTTTCTTACTCGTTGCTCGATGTTATCCATGTCCTGCTCCTTCCCGGTTGGGCCAAGCTCAAGTTGTCCATTTTACCAAAAGGCCCGCGTCGCACCGAATGCGGCCCAAAACAAATCAAACTACGCCATGTACATGCCGCCATTGACATGCAGCACGGTTCCTGTGATATAGCCCGCCGAAGGCGAGGCCAGAAAAGCCACTGCGGCCGCGACATCCTCCGGCGCGCCAAGCCGCGCGAGCGGGATCTGGCCCAGCAGCACGGTCCTTTGCTCCCCCGAAAGCGCGCGCGTCATGTCGGTATCGATGAACCCGGGCGCCACGCAGTTGACCGTGATGTTGCGGCTGCCCATCTCGCGCGCAAGCGACTTAGACATGCCCACCACGCCGGCTTTCGCGGCCGCGTAGTTCGCCTGGCCGGGATTGCCCGCCGCACCGACAACCGAAGTGATGCTGATGATGCGACCCCAGCGAGCCTTCATCATGCCGCGCATCACTGCCCGGGACAGGCGGAAAACGGAGCGCAGGTTGGTCTCGATGACCTCGTCCCATTCGTCGTCCTTCATGCGCATGCCGAGATTGTCGCGCACCACCGCGGCGTTGTTCACGAGGATCGCAATGTCGCCGTACTCCTTGGCGATTTCGGCAACCAGCGCATCGCACTTGGTGCTGTCGCGCACATCGAGGACCTTGCCTGCGCCCGCATGGCCGGCAGCTGCCAGCGCTGCGCCGATGCCCTGTGCGCCCGGCGCCGTCGTCGAGGTGCCTATCACCGTGGCTGCTTCGCCCGCGAGGTTCATGGCGATTGCCCGACCGATACCGCGCGAAGCGCCCGTGACCAGGGCGACCTTGCCGGCCAGCGCCGTCATGCCGCGCTCACGGCAGCGAGCGCCTGCTCGAGCGAAGCGCGATCGGCGAGCGCGAACCCCTGCAGGCGCGGGTCGATCCGTTTCGTGAGGCCCGCGAGCACTTTGCCGGGTCCGCATTCGAGGACATGGGTAACGCCCATTGCGGCCATCCTGTTGATCGTTTCGACCCAGCGAACCGGCGCAGCCGCCTGCCTGACCAGCGCGTCCTTGATTGCCGCGGGCTCGGTCTGCTCGCTTACGTCGACGTTGTTGATGACAGCGATTACGGGCGTGCGCACGTTTACGCTCTCGAGATAGGTCTTGAGGGCAGTGGCGGCCGGTTGCATGAGGCTCGAATGGAACGGTGCGCTTACCGGCAGGGAGACGGCCCGCTTGGCGCCCCTGGCCTTGCAGCTTTCCATTGCGCGTGCGACCGCGTCCTTGTTGCCGGCAATCACTACCTGCCCTGGACCGTTGAAATTTACCGCCTGCACGACTTGGCCCTGGGCGGCTTCGGCACATGCCGCGCGCACCAGCTCGTCATCGAGATTGAGGATCGCCGCCATGGCGCCCTCGCCGGCCGGCACGGCCCGCTGCATTGCTTCGGCGCGATGCCGCACGAGCGGCAGGCAGTCCGCGAACGTCAGCGCCCCGGCGGCCACTAGCGCGGTGTATTCGCCGAGGCTGTGCCCGGCCACGACTTCGGGGTGGGGGCCGCCCAGGCCGATCCAGGCCCGATAGGCCGCGAACCCGGCCGCCACCATCGCGGGCTGGGTGTTGACCGTCATGCCGAGGGATTCCGCGGGTCCTTCATCGAGGAGCGTGACGAATTCCCGCCCCAGCACTGCTGCGGCTTCCCTGCGCACCTCGTCAACGCCGGGCAGCCCTGCGTACCCTCGCACCATTCCGACCGATTGCGATCCCTGACCCGGGAAAACCATAGCGAGCTTCATGAAAGGCATTGTTCCTAGAAAGTGGCGTACACCGCGCCCCAGGTGAACCCGCCGCCGACACCTTCCATCAACAGGCGGTGGCCGGGCAGGATCCTGCCTGCGCGCACGTATTCGTCGAGCGCGAGCGGAATCGATGCAGCGGACGTATTGCCGTGATGGGCGACGGTAATGACGACCTTTTCCGCCGGAATCCCGAGCCTGCGCGCCGTGGCGTCGAGGATACGGACGTTTGCCTGATGGGGAATCAGCCAGTCGACGTCCGCGATTTCCGCTCCTGCAGCCGCAAGCGTTTCGCGCGCCACTTCATCGAGGACCTTGACGGCGAACTTGAACACCTGGTTGCCGGCCATCTGGAGGAAGGGCGAGCCGATGATTTTTCCGCCGCTGACATTGCCCGGCACGCAGAGGATGCCGGCATGGCGCCCGTCGGCGCGCAGGACGCTCGAATGGATCCCGGGGGCGTCGGCCGCCCGCAGCACTACTGCGCCCGCCCCGTCGCCGAACAGCACGCAAGTGCCGCGGTCGTTCCAGTCGAGTATCCGGGAGAACACTTCGGCGCCGACCACCAGAGCGCACTTGTGCTGGCCCGAGCGGATGAACTTGTCTGCGGTGGCGAGCGCGTAGACGAATCCGCTGCACACCGCCTGGAGGTCGAAGGCCGCGCAGTCGGTGATGCCGAGCTTGGCCTGCAGCAGGCACGCTGTGCTCGGGAAAATGAAATCGGGGGTCGAAGTCGCGACGATGATCAGGTCGATGTCGGCGGCCTGGGCGCCGGCCGCCTGCATGGCCGCAAGGCTGGCTTGCAGGGCCAGGTCGCTCGACGCCTGGGCTTCTTCGGCGATATGGCGCTGGACTATGCCGGTGCGCTCGCGGATCCAGGCGTCGCTGGTGTCCAGCCGCTGTGCGAATTCGTCATTGGAGACGACGCGGGCCGGGAGATAGCTTCCGGTTCCGGCAATGCGCGAATAGATCACTCAGGCCGCCTTCGGTGGATGCAGCAGGGCCATATGGTGGGAAATGCGTCCCGGCACACCGTTGCGGACTTCCTCGACGGCGCGCGCCAGCGCCTGCTCGAATGCGAAAGCGTCGGCGGAGCCATGACTTTTTATCACGATGCCCTTCAGTCCCAGTAGGCTGGCGCCATTGTATCGCCGGTGATCCATGCGTTTGCGAAACGCTCCGATAACCGGTAGCGCGACCAGTGCTGCGAGACGATTGAACAGCGTGCGGTTGAATTCCTCGCGCAGGAAGGAGGCGATCATCTGCGCCACCCCCTCCGAGCTCTTGAGCGCAATGTTGCCGACGAACCCGTCGCACACCACCACGTCGGTGGTGCCCTTGTAGATGTCGTCGCCTTCGACGTTGCCGAAGAAGTTCAGGCCGCTGCCGCGCAGCAGCTCCGCGGCGCGCTTGACCAGCTCATTGCCCTTGATGTCTTCGACACCGATGTTGAGCAGGCCGACCGAAGGCGATTCGATGTGCTCGAGCGCCGCCACCAGGCAGGCGCCCATGATGCCGAACTGGAGGAGGTTTTCGGGCCCGCAATCGACGTTCGCGCCGAGGTCGAGCACATAGGTGCGACCGCGCATGGTCGGCAGCACGCTGCAGATCGCGGGGCGATCGATGCCTGGCAGGGTCTTCAGCACGAACCGGGATACGGCCATCAGCGCGCCGGTGTTGCCGGCACTGACGCAGGCGTGCGCCTCGCCCGATTTCACGAGGTTCACGGCCACGCGCATCGACGAATCCTTCTTCCCGCGCAACGCCGTGGCGGCGGACTCGTCCATAGTCACGACCTGCGACGCGTGCCGAACGCGCAGGCGCGGCCCTGGACCCGACCCGTGCGTTTTCAGCTCGGCCTCGATCGCATCGGCAAGTCCCACCAGAACGAGGTCGATGCCTGGAACGCCTTTCTGGAATTCAAGCGCCGCGGGAACCGTCACGTGGGGACCGTGGTCGCCCCCCATGCAGTCGATGGCAACCGTGATTTCCATTCCGGGTCTCGGGCGGCCGCTTGGGCTACGGCCGCAAGACTGCTAGCCGGACTACTCGCCCTTGCCTTTGATGACTTTCTTGCCCCGGTAGAACCCGGTGGCGCTGATGTGGTGGCGCAAGTGCACTTCACCCGTCGTCGGCTCGACAGCCAGCGACGGGCTGGTGAGGAAGTCGTGGGCGCGGTGCATGCCGCGCTTGGACGGGGATTTCTTGTTCTGCTGGACTGCCATGGTGAAACTCCTTTCGTCAATTCCTGGCGCGGCTGCCCCGGTTGAGCAGTCCGCGCAAATCCGCAAATGGTAATGCCTGTGCCTTTCCTTTCCCGCCCCCCGCCGCCGCGCATTGCTCATGCCTCGGTGCGAACGGCACCGCAAGAAGGACCTCGTCCTCGAGCAGGGTACCGACTGCCATTTCCCTGCTTCCCAGCACCCGGTCCGGCCCGTCCGGCTCAACCGGCTGGGATTCGATCTCCGCCTCGGTCCTTGCCAGCACCAGCATCGCATCCACCCCTAGCGCATAGGCCAGGGGTTTGAGGCAACGCTGGCACGTCAGCTGCAGCGGGCCGTCCACTTTCACCTGCAGGGCCGGCCGGCCCATGTCATCCTTGGTGCCTACTACCCTGTATTCCAGCTCCCCAGCGTGCGAGCTCAGCACGTCCTGCAACCGCCCGAAGGCAGATACTGCGCACCTGCCCCGCAGTTCCTGTCCCGTCGCGGCAAACTGGAAGCCGTCGATCAGCGGGAACTGCGCGTGCGACTTGTCCAGCATCTGGGAGGTGGTGCCGCCGTAAACCCTAAATGATATCATTTCGAAAAAACCGTGTCAAAACAAAGTCATGACTGAAGCCCGCAAACTGGTCCTCGCCTCCACCTCCGTCTACCGGCGGCAGTTGCTGGAGCGCTTGGGCATCCCGTTCGAAAGTGCCGCTCCCCAGGCCGACGAAGCGCCCCTGCAGGGCGAAGCACCCCGGGACACGGCTTTGCGCCTCGCCCAGGCGAAAGCGCGTGCCGTCGGACCGCAATTTCCGCATGCGCTGATCATCGGCTCCGACCAGGTTGCGTCGTCCGGCGGCCGCATTCTGAATAAACCCGGCTCGCACGCGAATGCTGTCGACCAGCTGACCTGGTTGTCGGGCCGGACTGCCGATTTCGACACCGGAATTTGCCTGCTCGACAGCCGCACAGGCGCCGTCGCAGCGCAGGTCGTGCCGTGCAAGGTGCATTTCCGCACGCTCACGGCCGCAAGGATCGAGGCTTACCTGAGGCGGGAGCAACCCTACGACTGTGCCGGAAGCGCCAAAGCCGAGGGACTCGGGATCGCACTGATCGCGCGCATCGAGAGCGACGATCCGACTGCGCTCATCGGTCTGCCCCTCATTGCGCTGATCGGTTTCCTCGAGGCCGCGGGCCTAAGCCCGGTCTAGGCTCGCTAGCGCGTCAGCGTCGGCGAATAGCGCACTGCGAACTCGGCCAGTGCGCCTGCTGCGCCGGCACCGATACGCCGGGCGAATTTCTCGGCGATGTTTTCCTTCTGCGAGTAGTCCACGACCTCTTCGGCCTTGATGACTTCGCGGGCCACGTAGTCCAGGCTCCCGAAAGCGTCCGCGAGTCCGAGCTCGATGCTCTTCTGGCCGGTCCAGATCAGGCCGCTGAAGATCTCGGGGGCTTCCTTGAGGCGCTTGCCGCGCCCTTCGCGGACCACGCTGATGAACTGCTGGTGAATCTCGCCCAGCATTGTCAGCGCGTGCTGCTTCTGTTTCTCGTCCACCGGCAGGAACGGGTCGAGAAACCCCTTGTTCTCCCCGGCAGTCAGCAGGCGCCTTTCGATCCCGATCTTTTCCATGAGGCCGGTTACGCCCCAGCTGTCCAAGCGCACGCCGATGGATCCAATCAGGCTCGACTTGTTGACGAAAATCTTGTCGCCGCCGACCGCTATAAAGTAGCCGCCCGAGGCGCACAGGTCCTCCACTACGACGTAGAGCGGAATGGCGGGGTACTTCGCGCGCAGGCGCCGCATCTCGTCGTAGATGTTCTGCGACTGGACCGGGCTGCCGCCGGGGCTGTTGATGCGTACTACCACGCCCTGCGTGTTCGAATCCTTGAACGCGGCCTGCAGAGCGGTATTGATTTTCTCGGCGCTGTTGTCGGTGCCCGGGGCGATGATCCCGCTTACCTCCACGAGCGCCGTGTGCTTGCCGTCGGTGAGCCCGTCGGCTCTCTTCCAGTCGATCGCGAACAGCAGGATCGCGGTGACATAGGCGAATGCGAGCAGCTTGAAGAAAATGCCCCACCGGCGCGACGCGCGTTGCTCCTTGATCCCCGCGAGCGCCACTTTCTCGAGCACTTCGCGCTCCCATTGCCCGCCGTTGTCAGCCATCAGTCGATTCCTTGAGTACGATCATGCCGTCGCGTTCCTCGACGGCGAGTTTGACAAGCGGGCGTCCGGAACACGGCCCGCCGAGACATTTTCCGCTCGACGCGGAATAGACCGCGCCGTGGGTCGAGCATATCAAATCGCGTCCTTCGAGGTCGAAGAACGCGCCCGGTTGCCAGTCGAGCTCCATCGCGACGTGCGAGCAGCGGTTGAGGTATGCATGCACGCGACCCTGGCAGCGCACGGCGAAGGCAGCCGCGGTCTCGCCCCGGTACTCGACTTCGAAACGCACGCCGCGCCCGGAATCGACGAGCTCGGCCCCCGCGCAGATTACGCGTTCGCCGTCAGCCATTCGCGCAGCTCGTGGACGCTTGCAACCAGTCCCCTGGGAGTCCTCGCACGCAGCAGTTCCACCGGATGCGCACCGTACGTGACTGCAACTGCGTCGACCGAGGCACTCGCCGCCATGTCGAGGTCGTGCGACGTGTCGCCGATCATGAGCAGTTCGCGCGGTACGCGGGAAAGCTCGGCCATGAGCTCGTGGAGCATTGCGGGATGGGGCTTGGGGTTGGTTTCGTCGGCGCAGCGGGAAGCGCAAAAATAAACGCCGAGACCGGACGCCCCGAGCGCGCGGTCCAGGCCCTTCCTGCTCTTGCCGGTGGCGACGGCCAGCGAATAACCGGCGGCGTGGAGATGGGCCAGAAGCGCCTTCACCCCGGGGAAAAGGTTCATGCCCTCCTCCCGGGCGAGGAAATGCTTTCTGTACAGCTCGGCGAACCGCTCATATCCGCTGTCAGGCAGGTCGGGTACCGCGAATCGGAGGGAATCGCGCAAACCCAGTCCAATTACGTGACTGGCCCTCTCCCGGCTCGGCACCGCGATGCCCATCTCGCGACTGGCTTCCTGGATGCAGGCGACGATCCCGCTGGCCGAATCCATCAGGGTGCCGTCCCAGTCGAAAACGATCAGGGAGTAACGCGGATCAGGAGGAGGCATCGAAGCGGGAGGCGCTGAAGCGTTTCATGTCGAATGGCACGGGCGCCTCGAACTCGAGGGGCTCGCCGGTGAGCGGATGTTGCAATGATAGCTTTCGCGCGTGCAGGAACAATCGTTTGACGCCTTGGCTCGCCATGGTACGGTTGAGCTCGAAATCGCCATATTTGTCGTCCCCAAGGATCGGGTGGCCGATGTGGGCTGCATGCACGCGGATCTGGTGGGTTCGGCCGGTCAGCAGCCGCGCCTCGATCTGAGATTCGCTTTCGCCCACCGCCAGCGGCTTGAACTGGGTGACCGCGCGGGCGCCGTCTGCGCGCGCGCTTACCCGCCGCTCGCCGCCCGGCGTGACGAATTTATGCAGGGGAACGTCGACTTTCCGGCTGCCCCCCTTCCAGCGCCCTTTCACGATGGCCAGGTAGTCCTTTTCGATCTCGCCGTCGCGCAGCATGCGGTGCAGCTCGACCAGGGCGCTGCGTTTCTTGCCGATGATCAGGAGGCCCGAGGTGTCCCGGTCGAGCCGGTGGGCGAGCTCGAGGAACTTGGCCCTTGGGCGTTCGGCCCGCAGCGACTCGATCACGCCGAAACTGATCCCGCTGCCGCCGTGGACCGCGATACCGGAGGGCTTGTCGATCACGATCAGGGCGTCGTCCTCGAAAACAACCGGCAGGTCCAGGGACCGTGCCTGGGGGCGGGCCTCGGGGGCCGCAATCCTGACGGGGGGAACCCGCACCTTGTCCCCCAGCCGCACCCGGTAGTCCTGTTTCACCCGCCCGCTGTTGACCCTTACCTCGCCGCTCCTGAGGATGCGGTAGACGTGGCTCTTGGGCACGCCTTTGAGCCGCCGCAGCAGGAAATTGTCGATCCTCTGGTCGGCGCTTTCCTCGCCGACTTCAAGCAGCGTCGCCCGAGCTTTACTTAACTCGTTCATTTTGCATATAATTGGCCGCTTGCTTTGAGTTGCGAGGCACGGTCCGAAGAAGTCGGCCGGCTCTTCCGCCGAATCCGGGACCATTTACCCGCCTCCTGCCCGGCTGTTGCCGGGCCCGGAGCAACTGGTCAAATTCGCTCACCGGAAGTAGCGATAGTACTTGAAAGCGCACACAGAGAGTCTGACCCCAAGGAACCCTCGCCGCGCCCCGCATGGAAGCGGAGCGCCACGATCCCGGCATCCCGCCGGTATTTCGTTCACTACGACGACACTGTCGAATCTTCGAAATAGGCAAATCACGGCTTAAAGAGCTAACGAAACGCTGACCGTCGGTTCACGGACTCTCCTCGCCGCGCAGGAGAAGAACAAGTGAAGCGCATGCTATTCAACGCGACGCAGCAGGAAGAACTGCGTGTCGCCATCGTCGACGGCCAAAAGCTGATCGACCTCGATATCGAGTCTGCAGCAAGGGAACAACGCAAGAGCAACATCTACAAGGGCGTCATCACCCGCATCGAGCCCAGTCTGGAAGCCGCCTTCGTCGATTACGGCGAGGAAAGGCACGGCTTCCTGCCCTTCAAGGAAGTCGCCAAAAGCTACTTCAAGCAGGACGCCGAGGTCGGCAAGGCCCGCATCCAGGACGCGCTCAAGGAAGGCCAGGAGCTCATCGTCCAGATCGAAAAGGACGAGCGCGGCAACAAGGGCGCGGCCCTCACCACCTTCATCAGCCTGGCCGGACGGTATCTCGTCCTGATGCCGAACAATCCCCGCGGCGGCGGCGTTTCCCGCCGCGTCGAGGGCGAAGACCGCGACGAGCTTAGGGCGCTGATCGACCAGCTCGAAGTCCCGCAAGGCATGAGCGTCATCGCGCGTACGGCCGGCATCGGCCGCACGATCGAGGAGCTCAAGTGGGACATGGGCTATCTCATGCAGCTTTGGGGCGCCATTGAGCAGGCGGCCAACGACCGTACCCCGGGCGAAGATGGCCGCTACAAGCCCAAGCCCTTCCTGATCTACCTCGAGTCCAGCCTCGTCATCCGCGCGATCCGCGACTACTTCCAGCCCGACATCGGCGAAATCCTCATCGACACCGAGGAGATCTACGAGCAGGCCCAGGCTTTCATGCAGACCGTGATGCCGGGCAACGTGCACAAGGTCAAGCTCTACCGCGACGACGTGCCCCTGTTCTCGCGCTTCCAGATCGAGCACCAGATCGAATCGGCGTTCTCGCGCCAGGTGAGCCTGCCTTCGGGCGGCGCGGTCGTGATCGACCATACCGAAGCGCTGGTTTCGATCGATGTGAACTCCGCCCGCGCCACCAAGGGCCACGACATCGAGGAGACTGCGCTGCGCACCAACCTGGAGGCGGCCGATGAAGTCGCCCGCCAGCTGCGCCTGCGCGACCTCGGCGGCCTGATCGTAATCGACTTCATCGACATGGAGTCGCAGAAGAACCAGCGCGAGGTCGAGAACCGCCTGCGCGAAGCCCTCCACTTCGATCGCGCCCGCGTCCAGACCGGCAAGATCTCGCGCTTCGGCCTGCTCGAGCTTTCGCGCCAGCGCCTGCAGCCATCGCTGGGCGAGTCGAGCCACATCACCTGCCCGCGCTGCAGCGGCACCGGCCACATCCGCGGCATCGAGTCCACCGCATTGCACGTCCTGCGCATCCTGCAGGAAGAGGCGATGAAGGAAAACACCGGCGCCGTGCATGTCCAGGTGCCCGTGGACGTGGCGACATTCCTGCTCAACGAGAAGCGCAGCGAGATCCTGAAGCTGGAAACCCGCCTCAAGGTCAACATCCTGCTGATCCCGAACATCCACCTCGAGACGCCGCATTACACGATCAACCGCCTGCGGCACGACGAGCTGAACGAGATGGACCACGTCCCGGCGAGCTTCGAGATGGTCACGGAGCCCGACGAGGAGAAGGAAGCTGCGGCAGCCGCCGAACCGCCAAAGCCGCGCCAGGAAGCCGCCGTCAAGACGATCGTGCCCGACCAGCCGGCGCCGAACGTGCCCGAGCGTACGGTCGAAGAGCGCGCCGCCCGCCCGCCGCGCACGGAAACGCGCGAGCCGGCCCGTGCCAGCCAGCCCGTGCCGCGGGCCCAGGCGCCCCGTCCCGATGCCGAAACGCCGGGAATCATCGGCAAGATCTTCGGCTGGTTCAAGCGCGAAGACGCCCCCCCTGTGCCGGCCGTTGCGCCGACAGCGCAGCCTGCAGCACAACCCGGCCCGCGCCGCGAGCAACAGCGCAACGAACGTGGCGAGCGTTCAGGCGGTCGTGACCGCGGCGATCGCGGCCGCGATGGCCGCCAGCGCCAGGGCGGACGCGATGAGCGGCCGCAAGGCCAGGCCCGCGGCGAGCAGCGTCCGCCGCGCGCAGACCGTCCGCCGCGTGAACCGCGGCCTGAAGGCCAGCGCGAAGAGCGCCCGGCTGGCGATCGCCAGGGCGCCAGGCGCGACATGGACCAGCAGCGCCGCGACCAACAGGGCCGCCCGCCGCGTGAGCCCCGCGAGCCGAGGGAGTCCAGGGAGCCGCGCGCAGATCAGCCGCCGCGCGAGCCGCGGCCGCCGATGCAGGCCGGGGAGGAAGGCGAGCGCCGCGGCCGTCGCCACCGCCGCGGCGGGCGCGATCGCGGTCCGCGCGAAGGCGCGCCGGCCGAACAGCACACCGAAACGATGGCAGCTGGAAGCCCGCAGGCCGGGTTTCCCTCCATGGAGCAACAACACCAGCCGGTCGTTACGGCAGTTTCCGAATCAGCGGTTCCGGCGACCGTAGAAGTTTCGACGCCCGTCCATCAGGCTGCGGTGGCCGAGCACCGGGCCGGGCCGCAAGCCGTACCGCGGGAAGAGCCGAAAGCGCAGGCGTTCGTCGCCGAAGCGCCCGCGCCGGTTGCAGTCGCTGCGCCTGCCCCGCAAGTAGTTCACGCGCCGGTCGCACCGGTCGAGCGGCCTGCGCAGGTTTCGACCTTGCAGCCGACCGCACCGAAAGCGGATCCCAAAGAGCTGCTCTCCAACTCGGGCCTGGTGATGATCGAGACGGATCCGTCCCGGCCCAAGTCCTACCAGCTGGAGGACGAGCGCGATCAGCTCGGGCGTCCGCGTCGTGAGCGCCCGAAGCAGGGTTCCGCCGAAGAACTGATGCAGGTCGAAACGAAGAACTAGGCCAGATCGATCGGAACAGGGGAACCCTGCGGGCTCCCCCGTACCACGATCGGAACAGGGGAACCCTGCGGGCTCCCCCGTACCCCCTCGCCGGGACGTTCCCTCAATCCGAGGCGGTCTCAACGCCGAAGACGCGCTTCCTCAACTCGTGCAGCTGGTCGCGCGCTTCGGCGGCCTTCTCGAACTCCAGGTTGCGCGCGTGCTGAACCATCTCTTTTTCCAGCCGCCTGATCTCGCGCGCGATTTCCTTCTCGCTCATGCGCTCGTAGCGGGCTTCGTCTTTCGCCGCCCTTAGCGTGGCGTGCGCCTCGTCCGCATCGTAGACCCCGTCGATGAGGTCGCGGATGCGCTTGGAGATGCCCTTGGGCTCGATGCCGTGCTCCAGGTTGTACGCGATCTGCTTGTTGCGCCGGCGGTCGGTCTCGTCCATCGCCGCCTTCATCGAATCGGTGACCCGGTCCGCGTAGAGGATCGCCCTGCCGTTTATGTGGCGTGCCGCGCGCCCTACGGTCTGGATCAACGAGCGCTCCGAGCGCAGGAATCCCTCCTTATCGGCGTCGAGGATCGCGACCAGCGAAACCTCGGGGAGGTCGAGACCTTCGCGTAACAGGTTGATGCCCACGAGCACGTCGAACACGCCCAGCCTGAGGTCCCTGATGATCTCGACCCTTTCCACGGTGTCGACTTCGGAGTGCAGGTAACGCACTTTCACGCCGTGGTCGGCAAGATATTCGGTCAGGTCCTCGGCCATGCGCTTGGTGAGCGTCGTGATCAGCACGCGCTCGTTGAGCTTGACGCGCAGGTTCAGCTCGGAGAGCACGTCGTCGACCTGGTTGACGGCCGGGCGCACTTCGACCTGCGGATCGATGAGGCCGGTCGGGCGCACGAGCTGCTCGACGACTTGCCCGGCATGCGCCTTTTCGTAGTTCGCCGGGGTGGCGGAAACGAATACCGTCTGGCGGACCACGGTCTCGAACTCGTCGAACCGCAGCGGCCGGTTGTCCAGCGCCGACGGCAGGCGG
>JBBQNG010000112.1:0-13019 GCA_038329645.1 Burkholderiales bacterium | reverse complement strand
CCCACCGCCTCGGCGCGCAGGCCACGGTGCTGGAGTGCATGGCGATCCGCCCGGAGTTCGTCCGCGCGAGCGAGCAACATCTCGTGCGCGCCACCATCGCCGTGCTCACCAACGTCCGGCCGGACCATCTCGAGGACCTGGCTTCACCGGCGACCATCGCCGAGTCGCACCTGGGCCTGGTGCCCGAAAACGGCGTGCTGGTCGCAGCCGAAGAGGCGCTCTCGCCGGCGATGCGCGAGCACGCTGCAGCGCGGCTGACGCGAATCATCGCGGTGCCCACTGCTGGCCTGACGGTCGATGAAGCAAACCGGGCGATTGCCCTCGCGGCGTGCCAGGCCGCGGGTTGCACGCCGGTATTGCGCGCCGAGCCCGACGCCGGTGCTTTCTCTCTTGCCACGATCCACGCCGGCGGCAAGCGCATCCGCTTTGCCAACGCGTTCGCCTGCAACGACACGGTGTCGCTCGACCTGTTGTGGCGCGAGTACGCTACCGATGCACCGGCCGCAGTGCTGCTGAACCATCGCCACGACCGGCCGCTGCGCTCGCTTCAGATCCTCGATTACGTTGCGCGACTGCCCGCACGGCCCCGGGTGCTGCTCCTGGGCGGTACGTCCTGGCTGCGCCGCGCAGCGCGCAAGCGCGGCCTGGAAGCCGAGGCCATCGCGGGACTGCCGTGGACAGCTGGCGGCTCGCTACTCGAACGCGTAGCCGCGCGGGTCCCGGACGGTTCGACGGTCTGGGGCGTGGGCAACTACCACGGCCGCGGCGCGGCGATCGTCAAATCATTGAAAAGCGAAGACCTGTGTTCGCCCTGACGATGACCGTCGGCATCGCCCTCACCGTGGCGATGCTCGAACTTACCGGACTGGTGGCGGGCGGGATCATCGTCCCGGCGTACGTGTCGACCATCCTCGGCAACCCCGTGTCGCTGGCGGTGCTGCTGGTCATGGCGCTGTGCGTGCTCCTAATAGTCAGGGGGCTGGAGCAGGCGATTCCGCTCTATGGCACGCGGCGCTACGGCATCAGCGTTCTGCTGGGCGGGGTCCTCAATGCCGCGGCCCAGTCAGCGCTGGCGCCGCTGCTGGTGCAGGAATCGATGGGGGTCGCGGGGGTCGTCGAATGGACGGCCTTCGGCTACCTGGTGCCGGGCCTGATCGCCTACCACTTCGACCGCCAGGGCATCCTGAGAACCACGCTGATGATCGCGGTCGCCGCGCCGCTGGTGCGCGTCGCCGTGTTGCTGCTGTCATGAATACGATCGGGCTGCCGAGGCTGGCCCTCGCCGCGGCAGCCTCGATCGCGCTGTGGCAGGCCGTCGAACATTTGTCCGCGCATTCGGGGCCGGAACCAGCGGTGATGAACGCCGCGGCGGCCACGATGCAGCGCGCCACCGAAGCGATCCGCACGGAGAAAACGCGGCGCGGACTGATGCAGGGCGAAAAGTTGGACCCCAACCGCACCGGGCTGATCGGTCCCGAATGGTCCGAGACTACGACCACGCTGGGCAGCCTGCGTGCCAAGCGCACGCTGACCAATCCGGATACCGCGGCACTGGTCGTGCGCTTGATCCACGAATCGCGCCTCAAGGCGGGCGATGCGGCGGCCGTGGTGGTTTCAGGCTCCTTCGTCGGCGGCAACGTCGCCGTCATGAGCGCAATGGAAGCGTACGGATTGCGGCCAAAGATTCTCGCCTCGCTCGGCGCCTCGATGTACGGCGCGGCCGATCCGGCCTACACCTGGCTCGACATGGAGTCGACGGTGCGCGCGGCGCGCATCTGGCAGACAGGCTCTTCGGCTGCGATGCTGGGCGGCGAAGCAGGCAGCGCGCGGGACCTCGGCGACGCGTCGCGCAGGGATCTCGAAGCTTCGGCGCAACGCGCGAGCGTGCCGCTGATCGGCGGCTCGACACTCGCCGACGCCGTGAAGAACAGCATGGCTGCGCTCGGCCTGGATGCGGCAGCCGAGGCGCGGCCAAAACTTCTGATCAATGTCGGCGGAGCGCAGGCTGCGCTGGGCGATTGCTCAGAGTCGGGCGAAATCCCTTCCGGCCTGGTCACCAAGTCGCTCCCATGCACCGGCACTCCGGGGCTCGTGCACCTGGCCCTCGCGCGAGGCATCCCGGTGCTGAACCTCCACAAGGTGAGGGAGTTGGCGCAGCGCTATGGACTGCCGCTCGATCCCGCGCCGTTGCCTCAGCCCGGGCGAAACGCCTTTATCTACGGCGGCTGAACTTACGGACCGGAGCGCAGGAACGCCCCGATCCCTTTCGTGCGCACGTCCTCGTAGGCCGGCAGGCCGGCCAGCTCGAAAGGACGCGCGGTATTCGCGTCGTTGTAGGCGCCGAGCATCTCCTCGATCGTCGCCAGCTGCCGCGCGACACGCGAACTGAGCGGATGGCCGGATGCGTCGAAGGGCACGAAGAGGCGCTTTAACTTGGCTGCCGCCACGTAGTTGGGATCCCTGCCTTCCGTGATCAGGGCCTTGTCGGTGCGCCCGCGGAAGCGCCCCATGCCCGCGTTGGCCGTCTCCGAGAGCATGGCCTGCGCCTCGGTGTGATCGCCGAATTCCCGGTGCGTGAGGCCATGCAGGTTCTTGGGCGAGGCCATGATGTTCATCTGGATGCCGCGCGCCTGCAGCGCGACGGTGGCCATCGTCGCGGTCTCGAACGCGCGCTCGTGGGCGACGATCATGTTGATGATCGGGTACTCGGGATACGCCTCGTGCATGTCGAGCACGACGTCGACGCGCTCCTGCCGCGCCAGACCCAGGATCGCGTTCGCCACGCGCTCCGTATAACGCCCGTCCGGGCGGCCAGGATAGGCGCGGTTCAGGTTGCGCGCCTCGGAGCCGATGAGCGGCTCCCGGCTCGGATAGTGCGTGTAGAGGTCCGGATCCGGCCACTGGTGGATCGGGTTGGTGAGGCGCATGCCCAGCCGGAACCACCTCGAACCGGAAGCCGTGGGAATCTCGAATTCGTGCGGGAACGCCTCCAACGGCTCGGTATACGTGAAGCCGCTCTGGTTCGAGTGCGGGATCACGATCATGCGACCGCGCTTCATCTGCACGTTCTCGACCACGACCACCACGCTCACCATGCCGGAAATTTCCTGCGGGTGCGTGCCGCCGAACAGCAGCAGCGTCGGGCCGGGCTGCGCACCTTCGAGAAAGTACACCGGCGTGTCCGCGGGCGTGTCCTTCAGTGCGGGCGCGTAGTCGCTCAGCATCGCCTTGCGTGTCACGCCCTTGCCGGGATAAACCGGCTCGCGCTCGTGCATGGCGTGGAAAATGAAGCCGGCCACGAGCGTGACCGCCACCCCGAGCGCGAGGATTGGCCAACCGCGCAGCGCAGGGCTGATTCGCACTACTTGATCCCCGCGGCGCGCAAAGCGAACGGCACGAACAACAGCGCGGCGTAGACCTGCTGGCGCCAGTCGTCCGAGCGCAGCACGAGCACCGCCATCACCAGCGCCACCACGGCGGCGAGACCGCGATAACCGAACAGCATTAATGCATCGAGGGGCATGTCGCGTCCTTTCTCAAGCCGTCAGCCACGGCACCAGGGACTTGGCGAAAATCAGCAGCAGCATGCTGATCGCGAACAGCAGCGCCATGGGCGGCCACGCTGCGCGGATGATCGCAAAGAGCCTGCCCTCGCCGACCACGTAGCCCGCAAGGGCGGCGCCGATGGCGGTCGGCGGCATGAACTCCGAAATGGCCGCAATCGAGGACAGCGCGCTCACGTTGATGATCATGTCCTGGTGGATGAACGCGAATGCAAACGGCACGCCGAGAATATTGGCCGCACCCGCGGAAGTCAGCACGCCGCCGAAAATCGGCAGACTGACCACCAGCAGGTGCAGCCACGGCGCGTCGGAAGCCATGGTCTGGATGACAACCCAGCCGCGCATTCCCGTCAGCGTCATGACCTGAACCAGCATGCCCACCGCGGCGAGTGCCGCGGCAAGGTACAGTGGCGTTCCCGAGAATGCCGCCTGCACCGAAGTGCGCAGGCCGCCTCGCGCCAGCAGGGGCGCCATGAGCAGGCCCGCCAATGCCAGCACGACGGGCACGCCCGGATCGTAGACATGCGCGGGGAACGCACGCAGCACGAGCCAGAACCCCAGCACGACCAGCAGCGGCATCGCCCCCGCAAATGCGCTTCGCGTTGGCGCCGAATCCTGCGGCAAGGCTTCGGCCATCCTGCAACGGCGCGCGAACAGCGCAACCGTGAACAACGCCACCGGCAGCGAGATGGCGAGCAGCGTGCGGTCGAAATTGAGGAACGGCATATTGACCCCGTCGGCGATCATCATCGCGGGCAGGTTGACCGGCGGCGCGATCATGCCGCATGTCGCCTCGACCGCAATGAAGGCCGCGGCATCGTGCGACGCGAGGCCGATCCGCCGCAGCACCGGCGCGGCAAACACTCCCACCGCGAGCACCGCGACCCCGGCAAGACCAGTGAACATGCCGGCCGCGAACAGCAGCGTCGCGATTACCCCGAGGTTGAGCGCCGGGCGCAGGCCGGCAATGCGCTGCAGGCCCATGGCGAATCCGATCGCGAGGCCCGACTGCCGCACGACCTGTCCGAACCATGCGCCCGCAAACAGGGCGAGCATCAGGTTGAAATAGCCGAACGTGCCTTCGACGAGATGCCGGAAAGGGAAGTCGAGCGTGCCGGCACTGCCCGCCCCGATCGCCACCGCAAACAGCGCGAGCGGAAACGGCCACCGCGCGACGCGCACGAAAAACACGAACGCGGCGGCGCTCAGGGCAAGCAGCAGCGACGGGGACATTGGAAGCAACGTGGGAACTAACGCGGGCGGCGTTACTTGAAGGCGGCGGCGAGGACTTTGCCCGATTCCATCGGTTGCTTGAGGACCGTCAGCGGGATCTTCTTCTCGGCCGCGAGCTTGGTGAAATACCCGTCGGCGTTGCCGTCCTCCCAGACGATCAGCCACTCGGACGCCGGCGCGACGAGCTCCACGATCGCCGTTGACAGGCCGGTGCGCCGCTCCGCGCCGCCCAGGTGCATCCCGATCACGCGGATCTTCTTTTCGCGCGCGGCGGCGAGCAGCTCGCGGGTGCGGACCAGCTCCGAGTCGGCCGTCACGCCGGCTGCGCCGAATCCCTTCACGCTGGCACCGAAGGCGATCACCAACGTTTTTACCTTGTCCAGGTCAGCGACCTTGGCGAGACCCTTGTATTCATTGACCACGCCTGCTCGCGTGAGCAGGGTCTTGGCGGTGAATGCATCCAGCGACTGGCCCGAGGAGGTGACCAGCACCGGCAGCTCGAGCTTGAGAGGCACGCCCTGCGCCACCGCCGCGACCGGCAGGCACGCGAAGCCTGCCGCCGCCACCCAGCGCGCGAGCGCTCGCATCAGTAGCCCGACACGAAGTCGCGTCCGTTCCTCGCGGCTGCGCCGGAGTACGTGCGCGCCGCCGGATCGACGACGATGAGGTTGGTGGTGCCCGCCGCGACGTTGCGGTTCTTGCCGATGTCGGGAACGGTGTGCCCGGCCGCCTTCATCTTCGCGCGGACGTCTTCCGCGATGCCGGGCTGCAGGTGGACCTCGGTGCCGCCGGTGTAGTGGTAGGTATCGCCCCAGATCACGCGCGGTGCGCTCACCGCGGCGAAGGCATCCATGTCGAAGTCGACGACGTTCACGATCGGCTGGGCGATCCCATACATCGTCGATTCGGCGCCAGCGCCGCCGACGACCATGTACAGCTTGCCTTCCTTGAAGATCATGCCCGGCGCCAGGGTCCAGCGGTTGCGCTTGCCGGGGGCCATGACGAGGTTGCCCGGCTTCTCCCCGGTCCAGACGTTCTCGGTGATGTCGAACCAGTCCATGCCGTTGGAGAGGAGCAAGCCCGTGCCTTCGATTACCACACCCGCGCCCCAGAAATTTCCCAGCGTGTTGGTCATCGACACCGCGTTGCCCCACTTGTCGACCACCGACATGTGCGAGGTTGCCGACTTCGAAGGCAGGTCGAGCACCGCCTGCTTGACGGTCTTCATGTCGTACCGCCCCTGGGCGATCTTCTGGCGGATTTCGGCGCCGTATTCCCGCGACAGCAGCTTGTCGAGCGGGCTCGTGACGAAGGCCGGGTCGGACACGTAGCGGTAGCTGTCCATGTATGCGTACTTCGACACCTCGACCATGGTGTTCAGATATTCGAACGAATTGTGCTTGAGCGCCTTGAGGTCGTAACCCTCGAGGATCGAAAGCATCTCCATCCACGTAATCGCGGCGGATGGCGGCGGCGCGCCATAGACCGCGAGGCCGCGATAGCTCGACTGCACGGGCTTTCTCCACACCACCTTGTAGGCGAGCAGGTCTTCTTTGGCGATGAGCCCGCCGTTCTTTTGCATATAGGCAACGAGCTTGTCGCCCACCGGGCCGCCATACAGCACCTTCGAGCCGCTCTTGGCGATCTGGCGATACGTATTGGCGAGATCTTTGCGCACCAACCTCGTTCCCGGGGCGGGCGCCTGGCCGTTGACGAGGAACTCCTTCGCCCAGCCGTCGTAGATCCCGAGTTCGGCGATATGCCTGCGCGTATGGAACGAGCTGTCGAAGTCCATCGGGCGGCCGTTCTCGGCATAGTCGATGGCGTCGGTCCACAGGTCGGCCCACTTGAGCTTGCCGCATTTGCGGTGCACCTCTTCCCAGCCCTTGAGGTTGGCCGGCACCGTCGGCGCCCAGAAGCCGCGCAGCTTCTTTTCCAGCGTGTAGTCGCCGACCTTGGTGGCTTTCGGGGCCACGCCGTTGTAGTCGATTGCAGACAGGTCTTTCTTCTTCTCGTCCCACAGCAGGGCGAAGCCGGAGCCGGCCGGTCCCATCATGTCGGGCATCATCACGCTCAGGGTCGCGGCAGTCGCGACAGCCGCATCGCAGGCGGTGCCGCCCGCGCGCAGGGCGCGAATGCCGGATTCCACCGCGAGCGGATGTCCCGCGACGACCATGCCGTTCGAAGAGACTACCGTCCGGTCGATGGCGCAGGCATTGCCGGCCAAAAACAGCGGCGCACACGCCGACAGCAGGCCGACCGCGGCCATGCGTGGAAACTGCGCAGATGATGTTGTTTTCATGATCCTCCCGAGGATTCGCGAGCGTGTCGGCAGGGTTGCCGGCCGGAACAAAAAAAGTCTAGCACCGATGTTGTGCATTGGCGCTGCGCCCTGCGAAACCGCCCCTATCCCGGATGCGGCACGACAGCAATCGCAAAGCGCTTCCTCTCGGTGATGCAGTCGTCGCCGCCCATCTCGAATCCGCGGCACACCCCGGGCCGCCGCGCATAGATCGTGCACAGCATCGTGTCGCGGTCCAGCGCCGCGCACCAGCCGTCCTCCAGCCGCGCCATGACTTCGCCGCCCCACTGGTCGGCCGCCACGAAGCGCTGCGGCACGTCATCCTCGCCCATGAGGATCACCTCGAGCCGGCAGCAGCAGGCGCGGCAGCTCGAGCAGGTGATGGCGGGATCGGGCGGGTCGGTCAGCATCGTTCACTATAAACTTTAGACTATGGCCCACCAGAAGACTTTCGACATTCGTACCCGTGGCCGCGGCACGACGGAAATCAGCGCCGAAGTCGCGCGGATCGTCGCCGGGTCGGGAATCGCGACCGGCGTGGCGCATGTCTTCGTACAGCACACAAGCTGCTCCCTCATGATTACCGAGAATGCCGACCCGGACGTGCTGCGCGACCTGGAGACGCTCGCCGGGCGCTGGGCGCCTGATGCCGACCCCGCGTACCGCCACGACGCCGAAGGCGACGACGACATGGCCGCGCACGCACGCAGCCTGCTCACGGGAACCTCAGTCAGCGTGCCCGTAGGCAATGGCTCGATGATGCTCGGCACGTGGCAGGGGATCTATCTCTGGGAGCACCGCACGCACCCGCATACGCGCACGGTCGTAGTGACGGTGACAGGATAGAAAGTGTTACTTTATATTTCTTAGAACAAATCAGGGAGCGCACTAAACGCCAATTGTATTGCCTATTTCGGAAACATCGACGCGAGCGCGATCTTAGCCATTTAGCTCGCAGGATCGCCCATCGATTTGAGGATCTCGAAGTGGTTCATGCCGGGAACCTCGACCAGCCGCACCGGCTTGCCCACGGCGGCGAGCGCTTGCGCGAATGCCTTCGGCTGGCGCCTGAACTCGGGCGTTTCCTTCGACCCGTAGGCCATCGTGAGCGGCGTGCGCAGCTTTTGCGGCTGCAGGATCGCGCTGAGCTTGAGCACTTCGGCCTCCGAGAGCTTTACGTAGCTCGCGCGCGCCGACAGCATCACCGGACGCAGGTCGTACATGCCGGAGATCAGCAGCGCGCTCTTGATCACGTCGTCCGGCAGTCCGAACGCCTTTTCCCAGTCGGTGAGGAGCACCACGCCTGCGAGGTGCGATCCCGAGGAATGTGCCGAGACATGGATGCGCCGGGGATCGCCGCCGAAGCTCGCCGCGTTCCGGCAGACCCATGCGATCGCGCGCTGCACCTGCGCAACCATGTCCGGGATGCGGCCCCTGGGAATGCTGGAAAAATCCGGCACGACGTACACCGCGCCGGCGTCTACGAACACCGGCGCGATGAAAGATTCCTCGTCCTTGGTGAACAGCGTCCAGCGCCCGCCGTGGATGTGGACGTGGATCGGGGCGCCGGAATCAGGGACAGACCACGTTTTCGGGAAAACGTGGTCTGTCCCGGTTTTTGCGGGGAAGATGTCGAGCGTTTCGTCGTCACCCGCCCCGTACGGGACGCTGCGCTGGTGCGGGAGCCGCGCGCGCACTTTCTCGCCTTCGGAGAGGTACCAGGCGATGAGCTCCTCGCGGTTGGCCGCCCAGACCTTCTGGTCGTAAGCGGCGTCGAGCTCGGCCTGGGTGTAATCGAGATAGACCTTGGGCGCCACCATCGCGTCAGCGGGCGTCCTGCGCGTCGGTATACCAGTCGGGCACCTGCGGGTAGTGCGGCCCGTCGTAGACCTCCACCAGGATGCTCTCCTCGCGCGCGATCGTCGGGCCGTGCACGTTCCCCTTCGGATTGCAGTAGAAGCAGCCCGGCGTGAGAACGGTGTTGGTCGCCGTGTACTCGTAACGGCCCTCCAGGCAGAACATGAACTGGTTGGAGGCGTGGCTGTGTGGCTTCGGGATGCCGGCGCCCTTCTCGAACTTGTTCAGCGAGATTGTGGCGCCAGTGGCCTCGTCCCGCCACAGCATCTTCTCGTGCAGGCCCTTGAGGGACTTGGCGCGCCAGGGCACGTCCTTCGTCTGGATCAGGATCTCGGTGAGGCTGGGTGCGCCCTTGGGCATGGGAGGGGTATTCGCGTCGTTCATCGGGCAACTCCTCAACTGCAGTTCCAATCTGTGGATTTTAGCGTCCGCCAGGCGCGCAGCACCTCGAATTGCTGCAGAATGCGCTCCCTCGCTCGCACGGCCCACCCTATGACTCCCTTTCTGCGCCGCTGTGCGGGAGCTCTTTTCATTGTCCTTGCCCGCCGGCGCCCTGGACATCCGAACCCGCAATCGGTAGACGATCCCACTTTTGGCAAGCAGTTCGACGGTTGACGGCAGGCAGGCGCTGCACCATCCTTGTGCCCGCTTGCTGAAGGATGCTCAGCTGCCGTGCAGGAACAAGGGCGCCACCCGCCCTGTTTGCCGTGGCATGGCGCTTGCAACCGGTAAGCGTTCATAACCCAGGAGGAAAACGTGTCCATCACCGCGTACTTCAAATCCAAGCTTGTGCCGCTCGCCGCCGGCCTCGCCGCCTGCACCCTGCTGGCCGGCGCCGCCTCAGCCCAGGACATCAAGGTCGGCCTCGTTGCCGCGCTCACGGGCGCCTCGGCCCAGTCGGGCGAAGCGATCACGCGCGGTCTCACCATCGCGATCGACGAGCTCAACGCCAAGGGCGGCATCCTGGGGCGCAAGGTCGTGCTCGTACGCCGCGACGACGAATCGAGCCCGCCCAAGGGCCTTGCTGCCGCGCGCGAGCTCATCTCGAACGAGAAAGTCGCCGCGCTCTTCGGCGGAATCGATTCGCCTGTGTCGCTTGCGATCATTCCCGTGGTGAACAAGGAAAAAGTGCCGTTCATGGGCGTGTGGGCCGCCGCGACCAACATCACGAAGAATGGCGCAAATCCCAACTACGTCTTTCGCGTTTCGGCGCGCGACGACCTCGTCGACGTGAAGCTGATCAAGTACGCGATGGCGACCTACGGCGTGAAAAAGCCCGGCCTCGTGCTGATCAACAACCCTTGGGGCGAGTCGAACGAGAAGGGCCTCAAGGCTGCCGCCGCAGCCTCCGGCATCGGCATCGCGGGCATCGAGAAGATCGAGCCGACCGACGTGGACATGACGGCGCAGCTCACGCGCCTGAAGAACGCCGGCGCCGATGCGCTGATCCTGGTGGCCAACGCCGCGCCGGGTGCGCAAATGATGAAAGCGCGCGAGCGCATGGGCTGGAAAGTGCCAGTGGTCTCGCATTGGGGCATTTCAGGCGGCCGCTTCGACGAGCTGGTCGGCGCAACTGCGGGCGACGCGCATTTCGTGCAGACCTACAGCTTCGCCGGCCACCTCAACGACACGGGCAAGCGCGTCTACACGGCGATGCAGTCCAAGTACGGCATCAAGACCCCGTCCGACGTGCTCGCGCCGGTCGGCACGGCCAACGCCTACGACGCGATGAACCTGCTCGCGCGCGCAATCGCAAGCGCCAAGAGCACCGATGGCGAGGCGGTCCGCAAGGCCCTGGAGTCGATCGACGAATACGCCGGCCTCATCAAGACCTACAAGAAGCCTTTCGGCCCCGCCGACCACGAAGGCCTCGGGCCCGACGACTACATCATGGTCAAGTTCGAAGGCCCGAAGATCGTGCCGGTCAGGTAAGCACCCCTCCTACAGCACACAGGCCCCGTGATCCGGGGCCTGTTTTTTTGCGGCATGGACCTCAATACCTTCCTCTCCTCCGCGGTCGCGGGCGTCGGCCTGGGCAGCATGTACGGGCTCACCGCGCTGGGGTTCTTCGTCACCTACGCGGTGTCGGGGACGGTGAACTTCGCGCAAGGCTCGACCCTGATGCTGGGCGCGGTGCTCTCCTTCACGTTGGGCGTGAAACTGGGATGGCCGATGTGGTTAGGCGCGCCCGTTGCGCTCGCTTTGTGCGCCGCCTGGAGCGCGCTGGTCGAGGCCATCGGCGTGCGCCCGTTCGCGCGGCGCGGCTCCGAGTCGTGGCTGCTTGCCACCGTCGCACTCGGGCTGATCCTCGAGAACGTCGTGCTGTTCACGTTCGGCAAGGACCCGCGCGGGATGCCCGCGTCCTTCCTCACCAGTACCGGGTTCGACATGGCCGGCCTGCGCGTGACGCTGCTGCAGGTGGCGATCCCGCTGGTGGGATTCGGCATCGCGGTGGCGCTCAATGCCTTCGTGACGCGCTCGGCTTCCGGCAAGGCCATGCTCGCGGTGGCCCAGAACCGCGATGCTGCGCGGCTCATGGGAATCAACGTGGCGCTGGTGGTGACGGGCGCGTTCGCGCTGTCGGGCGTGTTTGCCGGGGTCGCCGGCATGCTCATCGCGCCGCTCTACACGGTCTCCGCCGGCATGGGCACCCTGTTCGGCATCAAGGCCTATGCGGCGGCGATCCTCGGCGGGCTGGGGAACCCGTGGGGCGTGATGCTGGCCGGCGTGCTGCTCGGCACGGCCGAATCGGTCATCACGGCCGGTTTCGGCTCGACCTGGACGCAGATGCTGTCTTTCGCGCTGGTCATCGTCGCGCTTGCGCTGCGTCCGCAAGGGCTCTTCGGGCGCGCCATGGTGAAAAAGGTATGACCGCTACGCGCGCGACCGCTGTACTCGCGATACTCGCTGTGGCGGCCGCCACGCTGGGCGCCTTCTACGGCAACAACTACCACCTGCTCATCATCGGCTCGATCGCCATCAGCGCGATCGTCGCCACCGGCCTCAACGTACTGTTCGGCCTGGCCGGGCAGATCTCGTTCGGTCACGCGGGATTCTTCGCGATCGGCGCGTACACGGCGTCGATCCTGTCGGCCAGGCTCGGGGTGCCTTTCATGCTCGCCGCACTTGCCGGCGCCGCATTGGCCGCGGCGGCCGGCGCGCTGCTCGCCGTCCCGGCGCTCAAGGTGCGAGGGCCGTACCTCGCGATGGTGACGATCGCGTTCGGGTTCGTCGTCGAGCAGGGTTCGGCCGAGTGGAAAGAAGTCACCGGCGGCTGGAACGGCTTCATGAACATCCCGCGTCCGGAGTGGATCGGCGGACCGCTTTCCGATCGCGGCCTGGCCATCGCCTGCGCGGTCGTTGCGGGCGTGCTGTTGTACGGCTTCGCGCGCTTCGCCTCGACGCGCTGGGGCCTGGCGATGCGCGCGACACGCGACGCGGAGATCGCCGCCCAGTCGCTCGGCGCCAACCTCGTAGCCGTGCGCACCCTCGCGTTCGCGATCTCGGCCGCGGTCACCGGCTTCGCCGGCGCACTGTTCGCAACGCTGCAGGGATTCATCAGCCCGGAGTCGTTCCCGTTCTTCCTGTCGATTACTTTCGTGCTGCTCGTGCTCGTCGGCGGGCAGGGCAGCCCGACCGGGCCGCTGCTCGGCGCGCTGGTCGTCGTGCTGCTGCCTGAGATGCTGTCGTCGCTGGCCGAATACCGCCTCATGTTCTTCGGCGGGCTGCTGCTCCTCGTGCTGTGGCTCGCGCCAGCGGGAATTGCGGGCGCGGCCGCCGGCGTATGGGCGAGACTCACGCGGCGCAACGCCCCCATTGCGCCTGTTACCGGCGACGAAGGGCGCGTGGCGAAATTCCTCGCCCGTGAAAACGCGTTGCCACTGCGGGTGGAAAACCTCTCGGTCAGCTTCGGCGGCAACCTCGCCGTCGACCGGGCTTCGCTCGTGGCCGAGCCCGGCAGGGTCACCAGCCTTATCGGCCCAAACGGCGCGGGCAAGACGACACTCCTCAATCTCGTGTCCGGCTTCTACAAGCCCGCAAGCGGGCGCGTGACGATTGGCACA
>JBBQNG010000111.1:0-13103 GCA_038329645.1 Burkholderiales bacterium | reverse complement strand
AATGCGATCGAAAGCGTGAACGCGCGGCTGCGCAAGATCATCAAGACGCGCGGCCACTTCCCCTCGGACGATGCGGCCAGCAAGCTGATCTGGCTGGCGCTGCGCAACATCACCGCCGACTGGAGCCGGTCGGCGCATAGCCGGAAGACGGCAATGAACCAATTCGCGATCCTCTACCAGGACCGCTTCACAAGACACCAGGGGTAAGATGAATCGCCGACTTTCGCTCCGCGTCGGACGTTCGTCGCAAGCGACGAACGCCGCCACGGCGCGAAAGTCATTCAAGCCTCAAACACAGAAATCAGGACACTCCCCCCATCGTGTTTTTGTGCGTTTTTTTATGGTTGCGCCTACGCGCATCCATAAAAAAACGCACAAAAACACGAGACCGGATAACGTCAAAACCGCTCCACCGCTTGCATCCGCTCCACTGCACAGCCTCAAAACCCGCTCAATGCTTCTCCGACCGCGCGATCTCCAACAGCCGGTTGATCTCCGAAGCGTGCTTCACCCGGTTCATCATGAACCAGCGTTGCACCATCGCCATGGTACCGGCGACGAAGAGCCCGAACAGGACGATGACCCAGGTGATCGGCACCCCTGTTCCGAGCAGCAGCGAGTAGGTCGCGATCATCACGAGGATGGACGAGTTCTCGTTGAAGTTCTGCACCGCAATCGAGCGCCCGGCGCCCATCAGGTTGTGGCCGCGGTGCTGCAGCAGCGCGTTCATCGGCACGACGAAGAACCCGGCCAGCCCGCCGATCAGGATCATGAGCGGAATGGCGATCCAGATGCTGTGCACGAATACCATGCACGGCACGATGAGTCCCATGGCGATGCCCAGCGGAATCACACGCACCGACTGGTGGAGCTTTACCCGCGCGGAGGCGATCACCGCGCCGAGCGCGATGCCGAAAGCGACCACGCCCTGCAGGATAGACGCGCGCGACAGGTCGAAACCCAGGTTGTGCCGCGCCCACTCGATGACGATGAACTGCAGCGTGGCGCCCGCGCCCCAGAACAAGGTGGTTACTGCGAGCGAGATCTGGCCCAGTCTGTCGGCCCACAGGCGTTTGAAACAGACAAAGAAATCCTTGAGCGTGTCGACCGGGTTGGGCGGCAGCTTCTTGAGCGGGATGCCGGTATTGGGCACGTAGAGGTTGAAGAATGCGGCGATCGCGTAGATGAAGACGATCAGCGAGATGGCCGCCTCGGCCGGCGTATCGATGCTGGTCTCGATGAAGGGCAGGTCCATGTTGAGCAGAAGCCCGGAGACCTTGACGTTGATGAGGACGCCGCCGAGCACCGTGCCCAGGATGATCGAGGCCACCGTGAGGCCCTCGATCCAGCCGTTGGCGATGACCAGGCGCGTAGGCGGGAGGTACTCGGTCAGGATGCCGTACTTGGCCGGCGAGTAGGCCGCCGCGCCCAGCCCCACCATGGCGTAGGCGACCATCGGATTGACATTGAAAAGCATCATCGTGCAACCGACGATCTTGATGCTGTTGGACACCAGCATCACCTGGCCCTTGGGCAGGCGGTCGGCGAACGCGCCGACGAACGGGGCGAGCACCACGTAGGAGATGACGAAAAAGAACTTCAGGTACGGGGTGAGCCAGCCGGGGGAGTCCGACTGGATGAGCAGGGCGATCGCCGCGACGAGCAGGGCGTTGTCCGCCAGCGACGAGAAAAACTGCGCCGCCATGATGATGTAAAAGCCTAGGCTCATCGGGGATAGATGGGATGCCGGTCGGCCCGTGGGCGCTGCCGGTCGTTCTCCTGGGGAAGGGAGGCGGCTTTATAGCACGCGATGATTGAAAATTCGCTTTTTATCCAATGCGATGCAGCCATAAGATATGCTTAAACTGCAATTTATGCTTGAATAAGCGCGTTAACTTCAGTCAGGTGGGCGATGGCGGACCGGCGTCTCCAGGTGTTCCATGCGGTGGCGAGGCAGCTGTCCTTTACCAAGGCAGCCGAGGCGCTTTTCATGACCCAGCCTGCGGTTACGTTTCAGATCAAGCAGCTCGAAGAGCATTTCAACACGCGCCTGTTCGATCGCGGTCACGGCCGCATCGCACTCACTCCCGCCGGCGACATCGTCCTCGACTACGCCGAGCGCATCCTCGGGCTGTCGGCGGAGCTTGACACCCGGCTGA
Organism: Burkholderiales bacterium; assembly: GCA_038329645.1. Lineage (GTDB taxonomy): Bacteria > Pseudomonadota > Gammaproteobacteria > Burkholderiales > SG8-39 > SZAS-79. The sequence continues at coordinate 10,944 of JBBQNG010000111.1, read as the reverse complement.
AGGAAATGACCGGCCAGGTCGCAGGCGCCCTCCTTATCGGTGCGAGCATGACCATCGCCGAGTTCCTGCTGCCGCAGGTGCTGGGCGAATTCCGCGCTCGCCATCCCAAGGTCCTGCCGCGCCTGATCGTGGCGAATTCGGAGGCCGTGGAAAGCCGCGTGGCCGATCACACGCTGTAACTGGGCTAAATCGAGGCTCCCTCGCAAATGCCTGCCCTTGTCTCCGATTTCTGCGCCGATGACGAGCTGCAGGTCCTCTGTGCGCCCGGTCACCCGCTGGCCAAGCTCGAGTCGGTGACGCCTAAGCAGCTGCTCAAGCATTTCTTCATCAGCCGTGAGCAGGGCTCCGGCACGCGTGAGGTGACCGACAATTACTTCCACAAGGCCGGCATCGAGCCGGACAGCCTGGATACCGTCATGGAGCTGGGGAGCCCCGAGGCGATCAAGGGCCTGGTCAGCACCGGGCTGGGATTCGCGATCATGTCGCGGGCGACCATCGCCAAGGAAGTCAAGCTCGGCGAGCTGGTGGCAGTGCCGCTCGCTCCGCGCCTCATGCGCACGCTGTCGGTGGTCTACCCGAAGGAGAAATTCCGCTCACGGCTGGCCAATACCTTCATCGAATTCGCCAAGGAAAGGCTGCGCGCCGGCGCGGATCACTAGGCATGCCGCGCCCGATACTCGCCACGATCAAGGCCTCGGCGCTCGCGCACAACCTTTCGGTCGCGCGCAAAGCGGCGCCTGGCTCGAAGGTGTGGGCCGTGGTGAAGGCCAACGCCTACGGGCACGGCCTGGTTGCCGCGGCGCGGGCGCTGCACGAAGCAGACGGCTACGCCATGCTCGACTTCGAGGAAGCCATCCGGCTGCGCCTGCAGGGGGTGAAGAAGCCGATCCTGCTGCTGGAGGGATTTTTCAAGGCGCAGGACGTGGCGCTCCTGGCCGAGTACGACTTGACGCCGGTGGTGCACAACATCGAGCAGATCGAGATCCTGGAAAAGACCGCGCTGCCCAAGCCGATCGACGCTTACCTCAAGGTCAACAGCGGCATGAACCGGCTGGGGTTCACGGTGGACAACGTGCGTATCGGCTGGAACGCGCTGCACGGCCATGAGCAGATCCGCGAAGTCACGCTGATGACTCATTTCGCCGATGCCGACGGGGCCTCCGGCGTGGCCGGCCAGCTCGAATGGTTCAACAGCCTCACGCAACCCATGCAGGGGCCGCGCTCGATGGCCAATTCGGCGGCTCTGCTGCGCTATCCGGAATCCCACGCGGATTGGGTGCGCCCCGGAATCATGCTGTATGGCTGCTCGCCGTTTGCCGACCAGACCGCGGAGGACCTCGGCCTGGAGCCGGTGATGACGCTCACGACGGAGATTATCGCGCTGCAAAACCTGCAGGCGGGCGAACGAGTGGGCTACGGGTTCGGCTTCGAAGCCAAGGAAGATATGACGATCGGCGTGATCGCATGCGGCTATGCGGACGGGTACCCGCGCATCGCCCCGACCGGCACGCCGGTGCTGGTCGACGGGGAGCGCACGCGCACCGTGGGCCGCGTGTCGATGGACATGATGTGCGTCGACATCTCTTCGCTGCCCGAAGCTTACATCGGCACTCCGGTGACGCTGTGGGGCGACGGGCTTTCGGCCGATGAGGTTGGCGCCTCGGCCGGCACGCTTTCGTACGAGCTCCTGTGCGGGCTTGCCGCGCGCGTGCCGGTGAGGGAAGTGCCCTAGTGGCGAAAGCTCGGTCGGTCTACGTCTGCACCGAATGCGGCGCCAGTGCGCTGCAGTGGTTCGGCATCTGCCCGTCGTGCGGCGCAGGCAACACGCTCCAGGAGACCGCGGCGGAGGGCAAGCCTTCCACGCACCGCTATTCCACTGTGGCGGGAGGCGCGGCTGGCGCGGTAAAGCCGTTGCGCCTGAGCCGCGTCGAAACGCGCGAAATCGAACGCCTGCCCACCGGCATCGGCGAGCTCGACCGCGTGCTGGGCGGCGGCCTCGTTTCCGGGCAGGTGGTGCTGATCGGCGGCGACCCCGGCATCGGCAAGTCGACACTCTTCCTGCAGGCGCTGGCGGAGATCGCGCCGCGCCACAAGACGCTCTACGTCTCGGGCGAGGAGTCGGCCGAGCAGGTGGCGCTGCGCGCGACCCGGCTCGTGCTGGATGCCGGGGACGTCGAGCTGATTGCCGAGATCCAGCTCGAGCGCATCACGGCCGTGCTCGATGCGGCGAAGCCCGAAGTCGCGGTGATCGACTCGATCCAGACCCTTTACTCGGAAGCGCTGACCTCCGCGCCGGGGTCGGTCGCGCAGGTGCGCGAATGCGCCGCGCAGCTCACGCGGCATGCCAAGTCGAGCGGCATCGCGTTGATCATCATCGGCCACGTGACGAAGGAGGGCGCCATTGCCGGCCCGCGGGTGCTCGAGCACATCGTCGACACGGTCCTGTACTTCGAAGGCGACCCGCATTCGAGCTTCCGCCTCATCCGCGCGATCAAGAACCGCTTCGGCGCGGTGAACGAGCTGGGCGTTTTTGCGATGACGGAGAAAGGGCTGCGCGGCGTGTCGAATCCGTCCGCGCTGTTCCTCTCGCATCACGAGAAAGACGTCGCCGGCTCGTGCGTGCTGGCAACGCTCGAAGGCACTCGCCCGCTGCTGGTCGAGATCCAGGCATTGGTCGACGCCGCCCATGCGCCCAATCCGCGGCGCCTGTCGGTCGGTCTCGAGCAGAACAGGCTGGCGATGCTGCTCGCAGTGCTGCATCGTCACGCGGGCATCGCGTGCTATGACCAGGATGTTTTCGTAAACGCCGTCGGCGGCGTGCGCATCGGCGAGCCGGCCGCGGACCTGGCGGTCATGATGGCGATCGTGTCGTCGCTCACCGACCGGCCGATCCCGGGCAAAGTCATCGCGTTCGGCGAAGTGGGCCTGGCCGGAGAGGTGCGCCCGGCGCCCCGCGGCCAGGACCGGCTCAAGGAAGCGGCCAAGCTCGGATTTACCCGGGCCATCGTGCCCAAAGCGAACATGCCCAAGGCGAAGATCGACGGACTGGAAGTCATCGCGGTGGAGCGCGTCGATCAGGCAGTAGCCAAGTTGCGCGAGCTGTAAAAGGCAAAATCTTCTTAATTCGTTTTCTAAGACTGGCTCCAGGAGCCAATCTCCGGGGGTTTTTTTATCGGTACCGGTACATCCATGCCTGCGGCCAGGATCCACGCGTTGAAAGGCGACATCACCACGCTGGCGGTCGACGCGATCGTCAACGCGGCCAACTCGGGCCTGCTCGGCGGCGGCGGCGTGGACGGCGCGATCCATCGCGCCGCTGGGCCTGACCTGCTGCGGGAATGCCGCAAGCTGAACGGGTGCGAGCCCGGCGACGTGCGGATCACCGGCGGCTACCGGCTCCCCGCGAAGAAAGTCATCCATGCCGTCGGCCCGGTCTGGCAGGGCGGCAATCGCCGCGAGCCCGGGCTGCTCGCGGCGTGCTACCGGAAATCGATCGCCCTTGCGCAAGAGAACGGCCTGCGCTCGATTGCTTTTCCCTGTATCAGCACAGGCGTGTATGGCTATCCGATCGAGCAGGCGACGCCAGTTGCGATCGCGGCGGTGAGTCAAGCGCTAGAAGATGCGCGGGGAATCGAGAAGGTGGTGTTCTGCTGCTTCTCGGCAGGCGACTTTGCGATCTACGAGCGTGCGCTGGCCGGAATCAAACCACCTGTGCCGCCGCTCTGATCCCGCTCAGCACCGCCGCTTCGAGCGTCGGTGGATACTCAGGGTGAGTGTAGTCGCCGGCGAGAAAGACGTTCGGCAACGACGTTAAAGGACCGAAGCGCTGGATGTCCGGCGTACAGGTGGCGGTTGCGCGCTTCTCCGCGATCACCTGCGTCCACTCCGGCCTGGGAAGCGGGCCAAGCGCGGACGACAACTCGCCGTGGCAGGCGGCAATGAGCTCGTCCTGCTGCATCTGCTGGTGGTCGCCCTGAGCGCTGATCACGCACGCGATCAGGCCAGGCTCCCCGCCAAGCTGCCCGCGGTCGAAAGCCCACTGCACGATGCCGCTGGCCAACCCCAGCATGGCGATCGGCAGCTTCACCGTCGCGGGAAACTTGAGATAGATCGTGTAGATTGGCTGGTACGTATAGCCGTCGGCCAGCCCGGGCAGCAGGGGTTCAAGCTGGTGCGGTCCGACGGCAATGATCACGCGGTCGAATTCCTTGAGCAGGGGCCCCAGCTCCCGCACAGGGGATCCGCAGCGGACTTCACTGCCGCGCGAGGCGAGCCACGCCGCGGCGGGCTCGGGAAACATCGCGGTCAAATCGACGCGCGGAATGAGCAGCTCGCTTGCCGAGCGCGGCCCGGCAAGGCTGTCGCGCAGCACGGCGAGAAACGCGTTGGCCGATGCCTGGGCAGGCAGCGTGTTGAGTGCGGAGATGCACAGCGGGAACCACAAGTAGCGGCCAATGGTGCCCGCCTGTCCATGCGCCTCGAGCAGGGTCGCCACGCTGACATGCGCTTCGACCTTGAAGCGCTTCCTCTTCATCGCCTGCATGAAAGCAACCGCACCGAACCGCTCGCGCCATGAAATTCCTTCGGCGCTCACGAGCGCGGCCGCCAGGTGCAAAGGCGCGGGCAGCGCAGGCGCGCGAAGGTGGAATCCTTCGGCGTAGCGCAGCTCTAGCGGCAGGCGAAGCAGCAGGGCATCGGGGTCCGCGCCCACTTGTCGCATCAAGCCGAGCAGCGTCGTATACGCACCGACGAGGATGTGCTGGCCGTTGTCGAGCGTGCGCCCGCCCGTGGTCACCCGTCGTGCCCGGCCGCCCGGCACCGGGCCGCTTTCGAACACAGTTACGCGATCGCCGCGTTGCGCGAGCGTGACTGCCGCCGCAATGCCGGCGTAGCCCGCCCCAACAACGGCCACGCGCCCCGGAGCGCCCAATCCCTCTACGTGCGCAGCCAAGTCGCGGTCGCTATCCAGAACTTGCGCACGGGCGTGAGCGAGGTGCGCTGGCTCAGCACCTTGAAACCGTCGGCCGCGACTTCCTCGAGCACCGTGCGGTAGATCGCCGCCATGATGAGCCCGGCGCGCTGCGCGCGGCGGTCCGCGTCCGGCAACGCAGCCAATGCCGCCGTGTAGAACGATTGCGAACGGTCGGCCTGGAACTGCATCAGGCGCGTGAAGTTGTCGCTGTAGCGCGCGTTGAGGATGTCGGAAGCCGGCACCTCGAACCGTTTCAGCTCGTCCATCGGCAGGTAGATCCGGTTGCGGCGCGCGTCGTCGCCGACGTCGCGGATGATGTTGGTCAGCTGGAAGGCGATGCCGAGCGTCTTCGCGTACTCCAGGGTGCGCGGATTGGAATAGCCGAAGATCCCGGCGGCCAGCAGGCCCACGACCCCGGCCACGTGATAGCAGTACGTCTCCAGTCCCTTGAAATCGAGATAGCGCGACTGGCTGAGGTCCATCTGCATGCCGTCGATGATCTCGTTGAGGCGCAGCGCGGTGATGCCGAAGGGCACCAGCGCCGGCTCGAGCGCGCGCGCAACCGGGTGTTGCGGCTTGCCGGCGAAAAGGTTGCCGATCTCGTTGCGCCACCACGCGAGCTTGGTCGCCGCGATCTGAGGGTCCCCGGTTTCGTCGACGATGTCGTCGACCTCGCGGCAGAACGCGTACAGCGCCGTGATCGCGCGCCGCCGCTCGGGCGGCAGGAACAGGAACGAGTAGTAAAAAGAGGAGCCGCTCGAAGCGGCCTTGTCCTTGCAGTACTCGTCGGGCGTCATAGCGCGCGCAGGAAAAGGAAGGGCCAATCGTGCCACCTGAGCACCGGCCGGTGGCGAAACATATCGCAGTTCGCGCTTTCGAGCTTGTCGAGGATGGCAAGGCCGCCCCGGACTGTAATGCGGATCTCCAGGCCGAACCGGCCGGGAAGCTCGCGGCCGAGCGGGGCGCCGCTCATCATCATCGAGCGCGTGCGGTCCATCTGGAAGGTGATCAGTTCGCGCCAGGCGGTATCGCTCAGGGCCTGCCCGATGTGGGCTTCGGTCACGCCGAAGTGCGCCATCTCGTCCAGCGGCAGGTAGACGCGGTCCTTCTTCCAGTCGATCGCCACGTCCTGCCAGAAGTTGATCAGTTGCAGCGACGAGCAGATCGCGTCCGACTGGCGCAGGTTGGGAGCGTCAGCGGCACCGAAAAGATGCAGCATGAGGCGCCCGACCGGATTGGCCGAGCGCGAGCAATAGTCCAGGAGCTCCTCGAAGCTCGCGTACCGCGCCTTGATCACGTCCTGGGAAAACGCCGAAAGGAGGTCGTAAAACGGCGCCAGCGGCAGCTCGTGGTCGCGCACGATTCTCGCGACATCTGCAAACAGCGCGGTTTCCGGAGATCTGCTTGAAGCGATGCGGTCGAGCTCGCTGCGATAGGCCTGCAGGCTCGCAAGGCGCTCTGCCGGCAGCGCGTCGCCCTCGTCGGCGTAGTCGTCAGCGCTGCGCGCAAACCGGTAGATGACCCCGACAGCTGCACGCAGGCGCGCCGGCACGAGCAGCGAGGCAACGGGAAAATTTTCGTAGTGACCTGCTGACACTGGCGTGATTTGTAAGGGTTTTCCGGCCGCGCAGCGGGAAAGGAAGCGGGTTTGCTGGGGTATAATTATGTGTGCTGCCAAAGGCTTTGTCTCGATGCAGTGTTTTAGTCGATCCCCTGCGAAGGTGGCGGAATTGGTAGACGCACCAGGTTTAGGTCCTGGCGCCTCACGGCGTGGGGGTTCGAGTCCCTTCCTTCGCACCACAATGAAATTCGGCGAACACTTCGTAAGTAAGGAATAGCGCAATGGCGGCAAATGTAGAAACCCTGGGATCCCTTGAGCGGCGCCTGTCCATGTCGGTGCCCATCGACGAGGTCGAAAAGCAGTTCGACGAGCGCCTCAGGAAGCTCGCGCGCGGCATGAAGATGTCGGGCTTCCGCCCGGGCAAGGTGCCGCTCAAGCTGGTCGCGCAGCAGTATGGCCCGCAGGTGCGCTCGGAAGTGATCGGTGACGCCCTGCAAAAACGCTTCAGCGATGCGGTCAAGGAGGCCAACCTCAAGGTGGCGGGCAACCCGCGCATCGAGCCCGTCGCCAAGGAAGGCGACGCGGGCGACGACAAGGCGTTCGAGTTCAACGCAACCTTCGAGGTGTATCCCGAAGTCAAGACGGGTGACCTCGGCACGGCCACGGTAGAGCGCCCCACGGTCACGGTAGGCGACGCGGAAGTCGACAAGACGCTCGAGATCCTGCGCAAGCAGCGCACTACGTTTGCAGCCGAACCCGGGCGCGCGGCGCAGAAGGGCGACAAGCTCACCATCGATTTCGAAGGCAAGATCGGGGGGGAGACTTTCACCGGCGGCTCGGCCAAGGGTTTCGCGTTCGTGCTAGGCGAGGGCCGCATGCTGCCGGAGTTCGAGGCGGCGGCCGAAGGCATGAAAGCGGGGGAGTCGAAGACGTTCGAGATGAAGTTCCCCGACGATTACCACGGCAAGGACGTTGCGGGCAAAACCGCGGCCTTCGAGATCGCCGTCAGCCAGGTCGAGGCGGCTTCGCTGCCGGCGCTCGACGCGGACTTCGCCAAGGCGCTCGGTGTGGCCGACGGGGATCTCGCCAAGATGCGCGCCGACATCAAGTCGAACGTCGAGCGCGAAGTTGCCAAGCGCGTGAAGTCGCGCGTCAAGGCGCAGGCGCTCGAAGCGCTGCACAAGAGCACGCCGGTCGAGCTGCCCAAGGCCCTCGTCGAGATGGAAACCCAGAACATGGTCCAGCAGGCGCGCACTGATCTCGAGGCGCGCGGGCTGAAAATCGAGCAGATGCCGTTCGAGCCGTCGGCGTTTGAAACCGCTGCAAAACGCCGCGTGGCCCTCGGCCTCATCATCGGCGAGCTGGCCAAGGCCGAAGGACTGCAGCCCAAGCCCGACCAGATCAGGAAGCTGATCGAGGAGCAGGCGCAATCCTACGAGAGCCCCGCCGAGGTGGTAAAATGGTTCTACATGCAGCCGCAACGCCTGAATGAGATGGAAGGCCTCGCCCTCGAGGACAACGTCGTCAACTGGGTGCTGTCGAAAGCCAAGGTCGCCGACAAGGCGATTGCCTTCGACGAACTGATGGGGAGCGGCTCATGATCGACACGCTCTGGCAGTCTCCCTCGTCGCGTACGGATCCCGCCGGGTTGGGCCTCGTGCCCATGGTCATCGAGCAATCGGGGCGGGGCGAGCGCGCCTACGACATCTACTCGCGCCTGCTCAAGGAGCGCGTCGTGTTTCTGGTCGGCGTCGTGAACGAAGTCACAGCCAACCTGATCGTCGCGCAGTTACTCTTCCTCGAGTCCGAGAATCCGGACAAGGACATATCGTTTTACATTAACTCACCCGGCGGGTCGGTCTCGGCCGGACTGGCCATATACGACACGATGCAGTTCGTGAAGCCCCACGTTTCGACCCTGTGCGTCGGCCAGGCCGCCAGCATGGGCGCCCTGCTGCTCGCGGCGGGGGAGAAGGGCAAGCGCTTCTGCCTGCCGAACTCGCGCGTCATGATCCACCAGCCGATGGGCGGCTTCCAGGGCCAGGCCTCGGACATCGAGATCCACGCCAAGGAAATCCTGTTCCTGCGCCAGCGGTTGAACGAGATCCTCGCGAAGCACTCGGGGCAGAACGTTGATACGATTGCAAAGGACACGGACCGCGACAACTTCCACTCGGCGGATGAAGCGGTAAAGTACGGCCTGGTCGACAAGGTGCTGACGTCGCGGGCGCAAGGCGCAACTTAATCAAGCGGACAGGATAGGCGGGAGCCAACACGCATGTCGGAAAAGACGTCCTCGGGCGAAAAACTGCTGTACTGCTCGTTTTGCGGCAAGAGCCAGCACGAAGTGCGCAAGCTCATCGCGGGACCGTCGGTATTCATCTGCGACGAGTGCATCGAGCTGTGCAACGACATCATCCGCGAGGAGACGGCGACCGACAAAGGCGGCAAGGGCGCCAAGTCGGACCTGCCCACCCCGCGCGAGATCCGCGAGATCCTCGACCAGTACGTGATCGGCCAGAACCAGGCCAAGAAGATCCTCTCGGTCGCGGTCTACAACCACTACAAGCGCCTCAAGCACCTGACGAAGAACGACGAGGTCGAGCTCGCCAAGTCCAACATCCTGCTGATCGGGCCGACCGGCTCGGGCAAGACGCTGCTCGCGCAGACGCTCGCGCGCCTGCTCAACGTGCCGTTCGTGATTGCGGATGCCACGACGCTCACCGAAGCGGGCTACGTGGGCGAGGATGTCGAGAACATCATCCAGAAGCTGCTGCAGAACTGCGACTACGACGTCGACAAGGCCAAGCGCGGCATCGTCTACATCGACGAGATCGACAAGATCTCGCGCAAGTCCGATAACCCCTCGATCACCAGGGACGTTTCGGGCGAAGGCGTGCAGCAGGCGCTGCTCAAGCTGATCGAAGGCACCATCGCCTCGGTGCCGCCGCAGGGCGGCCGCAAGCACCCGAACCAGGATTTCGTGCAGGTCGACACCACCAACATCCTGTTCATCTGCGGCGGGGCGTTCGACGGCCTCGACAAGATCATCCGCGCGAGGTCTGAAAAGTCGGGCATCGGATTCGGCGCCGAAGTCAGGAGCACGCGCAGCGGCAAGGACATCAGCGAGGTGCTGCGCGGCACCGAACCCGAGGATCTGATCAAGTACGGCCTGATTCCCGAGTTCGTCGGGCGCCTGCCGGTGGCTGCAATGCTCGAAGAGCTCGACGAGGCCGCGCTGATCCAGATCCTGACCGAGCCCAAGAACGCGCTGCTCAAGCAGTACCAGAAACTATTCCTTATGGAAGGCGTCGAACTGGAGGTAAGGATCCCGGCGCTGGCGGCGGTCTCCAAGAAGGCGCTGGCCCGCAAGACTGGCGCCCGCGGGCTGCGCTCGATCCTCGAACAGATCCTCTTGGACACCATGTACGAATTACCGACCATGGAAAATGTAAGCAAAGTGGTGGTCGACGAAGCGATGGTGACTGCTGACGGCAAGCCGATCCTGATCTATTCTGACCAGCAGAAGGTCGCCGGCAGCTCGGCGTGATGTTGCATTGAGGCAAAGCGGCCGCATATATCCCGTCGACCGCTTGCCATAACGACGTATCCAGGCCCGAGGACCACAATGTCCGAACCGCAGGTAAGTAATACCTCCCCGCCGGAACCCATCCAGTACCCGTTGCTGCCGTTGCGCGACGTGGTGGTGTTTCCGCACATGGTGATCCCGCTGTTCGTGGGGCGACCCAAGTCGATCAAGGCTATGGAAACCGCGATGGAAGCCGGCAAGTCGATCCTGCTGGTCGCGCAGAAATCGGCCGCCAAGGACGACCCGGGCCCCGAGGACATGTACGAGATCGGCTGCATCTCGAACATCCTCCAGATGCTCAAGCTGCCCGACGGCACGGTGAAAGTGCTGGTGGAGGGCGGCAACCGCGCGCGCATCGGCAAGATCACAGATCTCAAGAGCCACTGGGTCGCCGAAGCCAACGTGATCCCGCCCGAGAGCGCGGTCCAGCACGAGGTCGAGGCCATGCGCCGCGCCCTACTGTCGGCTTTCGATCAGTACGTGAAGCTCAACAAGAAAATCCCGCCCGAGATCCTGACCTCGCTGTCAGGCATCGACGAAGCCGGCCGCCTGGCCGACACGGTAGCGGCGCACCTGCCGCTCAAACTCGAGCAGAAGCAGCAGGTGCTCGAGATGTTCGACGTCAAGGCGCGCCTCGAGCACCTCCTGTCGCAGCTCGAGACCGAAATCGACATCCTGCAGGTCGAGAAGCGCATCCGCGGGCGCGTCAAGCGCCAGATGGAGAAAAGCCAGCGCGAGTACTACCTCAACGAGCAGGTCAAGGCGATTCAGAAAGAGCTCGGCGAGGGCGAAGAGGGTGCCGATCTCGAGGACATGGACAAG
>JBBQNG010000110.1:0-13167 GCA_038329645.1 Burkholderiales bacterium | reverse complement strand
GGGCCGAGCAGCACGGCAAAGCGCCCGGCGGCCGTTTCGAAGCTGACGTCGTCGACCGCGCGTGCGTCGCCCCACGCCCTGGTAACGTGCTGCAGGCAAATCGCAGACAACGGGACTCCTCCGATCCTGGGCCGTGCCGATGCGGGAAGCGGCAGCTTAGTGCCGTTCTATTTCAGCCACGTTAACGGAAAATCCGAAACAGTGTCAAAACGGCGCGCGCATCTTCTTGTGGCATGTGCGCCCGGGCAGGTCTACAGTAAAGCCAAATCACCTCGGGAGGCTTACTGAATGGCTGCTGCGTTGCGACTCCTGGTCCTCGCCCTGGCCATGACCATTGCGCCGGTGCATGCGGAGGACAAGGCCAAGGACGATGGCGTGGAAACCCTTTCGGCCGTCGTGCGTGTCAAGGCGCGCATCCTGCCGAACGCGCGCTCGGCGGAGTCGCTTGGCACGACGCGCGAAGGCAACGGCGTGCTGATCCGGGAGAACCTCGTGCTCACGATCGGCTACCTGGTGATCGAGGCCGAAGGCATCGAAGTCGTATCGGGCGACGGCAGGGCCGTGCCGGCGACACTCGCCGGCTACGATCACTCGAGCGGATTCGGCCTGCTCAGGCTGGTCGCGCCCATCGACGCAAAGCCCCTGCCGTTGGGCGACCCGCGGGCGCTCGCCGAGCGCGATCCCGTGATGGTTGCTGCATACGGCGGGCGCGAAGGCCTGAGCCTCGCGTACGTCGTGTCGCGCAGGCCGTTTTCGGGCAGCTGGGAATACCTGCTCGACTCGGCGATCTTCACCTATCCCCCGGTCATGAACTGGTCGGGGGCCGCGCTCATCGGCGCCAAGGGCGAATTGCTCGGCATAGGCTCGCTCATTGTCGCGGATGCGATGAACCCGGGGACCCAGTCGCCGGGCAACATGTTCGTCCCGGTCGACCTCCTCAAGCCGATCCTCAACGACCTCATAGAGAAGGGACGCGCCGGGCCGGCACGCCCCTGGCTCGGGATGTCGACCGACGAATTGCGCGGGCGCCTGTTCGTGTCGCGGGTTTCCCCGGACGGGCCGGCGTCGCGCGCCGGGCTGCAGCGCGGGGACATCATCGTGGGCGTGGGCGGCGAGGAAGTGGCTTCGCTGGCCGATTTTTACCGCAAAGTCTGGGCGCGTGGCAGTGCGGGCATCGAGGTGCCGCTCAAGGTGCTGCAGGGTAACCAGGTCAGGGAAGTGGGCGTGAAGTCGATCGACCGTGTCGATTACTTCCGCGTCAAGCCGACGCTCTAGCGCAGCTTCAGGCCGGGCGGATATGGCTGCACGCTGGGCAGGAGCGTGTACGGCGGCGTGCGGCGGAGCATCTCGAGGCTGTCCTCGGATGCGACCAGCTTTGCGTATTCAATGTTTTTGCGCATCTCCTCGAAATAGAGGTTCTGCCCGCCGAAGTGTTTTTCCGCGTAGGCGTACACGCCATGCAGCTGCTGGTCGAGGCGCTTGAGCGCGTTGACGTAGAAGCCGGGCGTCTTGCGAACCAGGTCGTCGCCCGAGCTGAATAGGACCTGGACCGTCCCATCGGGCATGCGCTTGCGCGCGAGCCCGCCGAGAACGAACTCGGGGTACAGCCGGTCCCGGCATTTCTCGAGGTAACAGCGGTCGGACATCTGCGCAATGATGTCGGCCGTGCCGAGGAATTCGCCGACCTTGCGCAACAGGGGATCGCTGATGCGGATCGAGTCGGTCTTGCGCTCGTAGCCGGTGAAGTGAACCAGCAGCGAGCCGGTGGCGGCGTGCGTAACCAGCCCCAGCTCATCGAGGTACGAGCGCAGGAAGACCGAGCCCCGGGTGACATGCGTCAGGGTGTATTCGGAGCCGTATTTGTGCGTGCGGTCGGCCTTGCGGCGGATGTAGCCGATGTCGTGGAACAGCGCCGTCACCACGCCGACCACGAAATGGTCTGGGGTCATCGGCGCGTAGCCGTTGCGCCCGCGTTCGTAGCCGTCCATGAGGCGGGCCATCGCCAGCGTCACGTCGAGCACGTGCTGGATATCGTGGTACTCGGTATCGCAGGGATGGTGCAGCTCGTTCGCGCCGAGGTACAGGTCGGTCAGGTCGGCGAACGCCGTGGCGATCTGGCGCGAGGCCGCCGCCGGGAAAAGGCGCTCGAAAATCTGCCTGACTTCGGAGCCCACCTCGGCGGGACCTGTCGTACGGATCGAGTCTGTGACGTCGTAATCGCTGCGGCGCATGAGTCTGGCTTCGCGGGGCGCGTTTTCCTTTTTTGTCATGCCCTGCGGCTGCAATGGCACATTGGCGGCACTGTGCGCTCCGGCCGGGGTTCCCCTTTCCCCTGCCGTCCACTCCGGATAGGATGTGGGCTACGCGCACAGATTACCAGTGAAGTAGTTCACACCGGCCTGCATTCAGACATCAAGTGTAGGTGTTTTTGGCGGATCGCGTACCCCCGGTGCGCGCTACCCCTTGCGCCGGCGGGACCAGGAAGGCGGTCATGGGCACCATTGCGCTTACAGAGGAAGAACGCCGTGAGATCGAGCAACGCATCGCGGAGCTCGAAATCGAGCACGGCGACCTCGACGACATCATCGCGCGCCTTGCCCAGACCCCGACCCAGGACCAGTTGCAGCTGCGTCGCCTGAAGAAAAGGAAGCTATTCCTCAAGGACTTGCTGGCCAGACTTCGGGACAAGCTCATCCCCGACATCCTCGCGTGATCGCCCTCATCCAGCGCGTGTCCGAAGCGCGCGTCGTCGTCGCCGGAACGCCTGTGGGCGCGATCGGCACCGGGATCCTGGCGCTGGTCGGCGTGGAAAGGGGCGACGGGGAGCGGGAGGCGCGGCGGCTCTGCGAGCGCATGACCGGCTACCGGATTTTTTCGGACGCGGAAGGGAAAATGAACCGGTCGCTGGCCGACATCGCGGGCGGCCTCCTGCTGGTCCCCCAATTCACGCTCGCGGCCGACACGCACAAGGGCGCCCGCCCGAGCTTCTCATCGGCTGCGCCGCCTGCCGAGGGCGAAAGGATGTTCGGCCTGTTTGTGGACCTGGCGCGCGCGAGCTACCCGACGCTCGAGACCGGCCGATTCGGCGCGGACATGCAGGTGCACCTCGTGAACGACGGCCCGGTGACCTTCTGGCTGCAGGTGAGGCCCGGCGCGCCCTAGGCGTCGAGCGTCCGGAAATCGGCGGGCGCGACGATCTCGATCATCTCCACGTCCTTCGAGTGGGACAGCTCGCGGTGGCGGATGTTGGGCGGCTGCTGGAAGCAGGTGCCCTTCTTCATCGTGATCTCGCCGACGCCTTCGTACTCGAACCTGATCCAGCCCTTGAGCACGTAGACGAATTGCAGGCTGCAATCGTGGCGGTGCCACTCGCCCTCGGGTGACTTGCCCGGACGCGCGCGGATCACATGCGCGACGACCTTGCCCCTGGAAGCCTTCGAAATGCCCAGGTCGCGATACTCGAAATAGTTGCGCAGGCCGCGCTTTTCGAATTTCGTGTCGCCAAGGTGGTTGACCGAGAAATCCCTGGCATGCTTCTTTGCCGCCGCAGTAGCCGCTTTCATCGTCTCTCCTCCAGCATGGGTGCATCGCGAAAAATGCGTTCGTCCATCTTCTTCAGATCGTCCGCGACGGGGATGGGCGCCGCGAGCTGGTCGAGCACGTCGCGCCGCAGGTCGATGCCCGGCGCGATCTCGGTCAGCGTGAGCTTCGAATCGCGCAATTCAAACACCGCCCGCTCGGTGATGTAAAGAACCCTGGTGCCCTTGCCGACGGTATAGGGTCCGTTGAAGGACAGGTGCTCGACTTTTTCGACGACCTTCCTTACCGAACCTTCCTTGAGGATGGATAGCCTGCCGTTTTCGGCCCGGACTTCCAGGCCCTTGGCCGTGAGCGAGCCCATGAACACCACTTCCTTGGCGGTCTGCGTGATGTTGATGAACCCGCCGACACCGGCCACCCGGTCGCCGAACCTGGAGACGTTGACGTTGCCGTGCAGGTCCATTTCCGCCAGCCCGAGGAAGGCGATGTCGAGCCCGCCGCCGTCGTAGAAATCGAACTGCTCGGCGTGCGTGACGATCGCATCCGGATTGGAGGAAGCGCCGAAAGAGGGTGATTGCGCGGGCGTTCCCCCGATGGGGCCCGATTCGACCGTCATTACGAAATCCGACAGGCCTTCCTCGCGCGCCACCTGGCCGACGCCCGCGGGCATGCCGGTGCCGAGGTTCACGATTGGCCGCTTCCACTTGCGCAGCTCGAACATCGCGCGGCGCTGCACGATCTTGCGCAGGTCGAGCGGCAGCTTCTTCGCTTCGTGCGGCTGCTCGCGCCGGTCGCCGGTGTAGGCGGGGTTGTAGTCCTCGCCGTAAGTCTGCCAATGGTCCTCCGGGTTCTCCGCGACCGAGACGTAGTCGACGAGGATGCCGGGCACGCGCACCAGGTGCGGATGGATCGAATGCCTCGCGACCATACGCTTGACCTGCACGATCACGATGCCCCCCGAATTGTGCGCGGCCTGCGCTAGAGAAAGCACGTCGTTGTGGAACACCTCGTGCTCCATGCTGATGTTGCCGTCCGCGTCACTCGACGTGCCGCGCAGGATCGCGCATTGGAGCGGGAACGCGGGGTAGAACAGGCACTCCTTGCCGCCGAGCATGACGAGCTCGACGAGCTCCTCCGTGGTCCGCGCATTGAGCCGCCCGCCGTCGTAGCGCGGGTCGACAAAAGTGTGCAGGCCGATGGGCGAGATCACGCCGGGCTTCTTGCCGGCGATCGCGCGAAACATCTGCGCGACTACGCCCTGCGGCCAGTTGTAGGCCTCGACCTGGTTGGCCACCGCAAGCGCGCCCAGGCGGGGCGCGGCACCCCAGTGCCCGCCAATGATGCGCTTGACCAGCTTCGCGTGACCGAAGTGACCGGTACCCTTGGTGGCGCGATCGCCTTGGCCCGCGGCGTAGAGCAGCGTGAGGCCGCGCGGGCGACCGGTCTCGAGGAAGCGCTTCTCGATCGCGCTCGACAATCCCTCGGGGTGCCCGGAGCCGGTGAACCCCGAAGTCGAGACCGTCCAGCCGTCTTCGATCAGCGCGGCGGCCTCGGCGTGGGAAATGATTTTCATCGCCGCAGGATTCTAGCGGTTCGGCGGCCCGAGATGCGCCGGCCGTTGGCAGGGGCACTCGAAACAGCGTAAGCTTTCCCGCAGCGTAAGCTCTCCCTCAACGAATCCTGCAAGACCTCCCCCGCATGTCCCAGAGTTTCGATCAGTACGTCGGCACCAAGCCGGTCGAAGAGCGCCACCGGTTCGACACCGCGCGCCTCGACCAATTCATGCGCGCGAACGTGGAAGGCTATGCGGGCCCGCTGGAAGCCGAGCAGTTCAAGGGCGGGCAGTCGAACCCGACCTACCGGCTCTCGGCCGGCGGCAGGCGTTACGTGCTGAGAAAGAAGCCGCCGGGCAAGCTGCTGCCTTCCGCGCACGCGGTGGACCGCGAGTACCGCGTGATCAAGGCGCTGCACGGCGTTGGGTTCCCGGTTCCGCGTCCTTACGCGCTGTGCGAGGACGACCGCGTGATCGGCACCATGTTCTACATAATGGATTGCGTCGAAGGCCGCGTGCTGTGGGACCAGGCGCTGCCGGACATGACGAAATCGCAGCGCTTCGCGATCTGGGAAGAGCTCAACCGCGTGATGGCGCAGCTGCACACGATCGACTACAAAGCCGTGGGCCTGGAGACGTTCGGCAAGCCCGGCAATTACCTGGAGCGCCAGATCGGGCGCTGGACCAAGCAGTACCAGGCCTCGGAGACGCAGAAGATCGAAGCGATGGACAACCTCATCGCCTGGCTGCCGAAAAACATACCCGCGGGGGATGAGACCACGGTCGTGCACGGCGATTTCCGCCTCGACAACACGATCTTCCATCCGACCGAGCCGCGTATCCTCGCGGTGCTCGACTGGGAGTTGTCGACGCTGGGCCACCCGCTCGCGGATTTTTCCTACCACTGCATGAGCTGGCACATCCCGGCGGGCAAGTTCCGCGGCATCGAGGGCCTGCCCTACGCGGAGCTCGGCATCCCCACCGAGCAGCAATACGTCGACATGTACTGCAAGCGTACGGGTCGCGCGGGCATCGATCCCACGACATGGGATTTCAACATGGCCTACAACCTGTTCCGCATCGCGGGCATCACGCAGGGCATCGCCAAGCGCGTGGTCGATGGCACCGCCGCCAGCGCGCACGCCGTCGAAGCGGGGTCGAAAGCGCCTTTGCTGGCCGAGCTCGGCTGGCAGCAGGTCGAGAAGATATTGAAGAGGAGCGGCAGAGCCGCATAGGAGAAGGACATGGATTTCGAGTACACGCCCAAAGTTCAGGACCTGCGCAAGCGGCTCATCGCGTTCATGGACGAGCACATCTACCCCAACGAGCCGAAGTACTACGCACACGTGCGCAGCGACAAGCGCTGGACGGCCGTTCCCATCATCGAGGAGTTGAAGCCCAAGGCGCGCGCAGCGGGCCTGTGGAACCTTTTCCTGCCGCACTCCAAGCGCGTGCCCGAGGGCCTGTCGAACCTCGAATACGCGCCGCTCTGTGAAATCATGGGCCGCGTGACCTGGGCTCCGGAGGTGTTCAACTGCTCCGCCCCCGACACGGGCAACATGGAGACGATCGAGCGCTACGGCACGGAGGAGCACAAACGCCAGTGGCTCGATCCGCTGCTGCGCGGCGAGATCCGCTCGGCGTTCCTGATGACCGAGCCGGCGGTGGCAAGTTCGGATGCGACTAACATCCAGAGCCGGATCAAGAAAGAAGGCTACCAGTACGTGATCAACGGGACCAAGTGGTGGTCTTCGGGCGCCGGCGATCCGCGCTGCAAGATTTATATCCTCATGGGCAAGACCGACCCGGATAACTCATCGCGCCACAGCCAGCAGTCGATGGTCCTGGTGCCCGCCGGCACGCCGGGCATCAAGATCCTGCGCTACCTGCCCGTATTCGGTTATGACGACGCGCCGCACGGCCACATGGAGATCGAGCTCAAGGACGTCAAGGTGCCGGTCTCGAGCGTCCTGCTGGGCGAAGGGCGCGGCTTCGAGATCGCGCAGGGGCGCCTGGGGCCGGGCCGCATTCACCACTGCATGCGACTCATCGGCCAGGCCGAGCGCGCACTGGAAAAGATGTGCAAGCGCGCGACCCAGCGCGTGGCTTTTGGCCGCACGGTCGCCGAGCAGGGCGTGACGCGCGAGCGGATCGCCGAGGCGCGCATCATGATCGACTCGACGCGCTTCATGGTGCTGCACGCGGCGTGGAAGATGGACGTGGCAGGCAACAAGGTCGCCAAGAAAGAAATCGCGATGATCAAGGTGCTGGCGCCGACCATGGCCTGCCAGGTGATCGACTGGGCCATGCAGGTGCACGGCGGCGGCGGCGTGTCGGACGACTACGGGCTGGCAAACGCGTACGCGCATGCGCGTACGCTGCGTTTTGCCGACGGCCCGGACGAAGTCCACCGCAACGCGATCGCCAAGCAGGAGATCGCCGACCAGACCTCGCTCGAGGAAGCGCTCGCGACCCGCAAGTAATCTAGAGCTTGCGGGCGATTTCGCCGAGGCGCCGGGCGGCCTCGGCAAGCTCCGCATCCGGATTGAGGATATCGGGGCACAGGCGCAGGTACTCGCCGCGCGCATCGGCGTGCACGCCGCGTGAATCGAGTCCTTTCGCAAGCTCGGCGGCCCGCGGATGCCTGACGGTGAGGAAAGCGCCGCGATCCGCACTCGCGCCTTCCGCGGCGATCTCTTTGTCGGCGAGCAGCTTCTTCAATCGCGCTTGCTGCCCCAGGGAGTAGGCCCGTAGCCGCTCGACCCCGATGTCCAGCGTGAAGTCGAGGCCGGCCAGCGCCTGGTAGGGCGCCAATACCGGCGGGGTCGATTCGTTCCATCCCTCGCCGCCCGGCGCGAACGCGGGGGGCTCGGGCCGCTCGTAGGAAAACACGTCCTTCTTTGCGAACCATCCCGTATCGAGCGTTCGCATCGTGTCGAGGTGATCGGGACGCACGTAGAGCCAGCACGCGCCCGGTCCGCCACGCAGGTATTTGTACGACCCGCCGACCGCGAAATCCGCGTCGAGCCCCTTCACATCCGTAGGGATGACGCCCGCGCCGTGGTAGACGTCGACGAGGACTTTTGCGCCGGCCTTATGCGATTTGCCGACGAGATCGGGCAGGCCGCCAAGAATTTGCCCAGTGCGGAACATCACGCTTGAAACAACGACCAGCGAGGTGCCCGGCGTCACGGCTTTCGCGATGTCTCCAGTATCAAACGTGCCGTCGCCACGCGCTTTCACCAGGGTCAAATCGATGCGCCCCTTGTCGCGGTACACGCGCAGGATGAAGTCGAGCGAGTCGAACTCGCCCTCTGTGGCGACGACGCGCGGTTTGCCGGGCAGCGCATTGAGCACTGCTCGCAGCCCCTGGCCGGCCGCGGTCTTCGGCACGATGCAATCGGCAGATGGTGCATTGATGAGCTGTGCAGTGAGCGAGCGGAACCGCTCGCGCGCCGCCATCCAGGGATCCCAGGCCTCGTTCATACCGGTGTACCAGGCCGCAACGCCGGTGGCGATGTCCCCGGCCGTGCGATCGAGCGGGCGGCCGAGCGAATGGTTGGCCATGTAGATGTATTTTTTCGAGCGCTCGAGCACGCGCGAGAACAGCGGCCACGCCTCGGCGCGCAGGTTTTCCTCGGTGAGCGGGCCGTCGATCCTCATGCGCCGATTTCGGTGCGCACGTCGATGAGCTCGGGGAACAGCGACACCTCCAGGGTCCGGCGCAGGAAGGGCACGCCCGCCGTGCCGCCTGTGCCGCGCTTGAAGCCGATCACGCGCTCCACGGTCTTCACGTGGCGAAAGCGCCAGAGCTGGAAGTTCTCTTCCACATCCACGAGCTTCTCGCACATCTCGTAGGCGTCCCAGTACTGCTCGCGGTTCTCGTAGATCGTCTTGAACACTGCGACCACGCCGTCGCTGCGCCGGTAGGGCTGCGTCCAGTCGCGCTGCACGCTTTCGCCCGGCACCGGCAGGCCGCGGCGCGCGAGGTGACGCAGGAATTCGTCGTACAGGCTGGGCGAGTCGAACAGCGCCTGCAGGCGTGCATGGCCCGCTGCGTCATGGCGGTGCAGATCCATCATGCGCGCGTTCTTGTTGCCGAGCATGAACTCGATCGCGCGGAACTGGTGCGACTGCAGGCCGGAGGCGGGGCCGAGCGCGTCGCGGAACTCGACGTACTCGGAGGGCGTGAGCGTCTCCAGCACCGCCCACTGCTCGAACAGCTGCCGCTGCACCTGTTTCACGCGCGCCAGGATCTTGAACGTAGCTTCCAACCGGTCAGCCCTGACGTGCCCGATCGCGGCCGCAAGCTCGTGGAGCATGAGCTTCATCCACAGTTCGGAGGTCTGGTGCTGGATGATGAACATCATTTCGTCGTGGTGCGGCGGCACCGAGCGCGGCTGCTGCGCGGACAGGACGAGGTCGAGGCGCAGGTAGCCGCCGTAGGAGGTCTCGGCCGCCAGGTCGGTGATCATGCCCGCGTCTTCAGAGGCCATCTCGCGGCTCCGTCAGGTAAAAGGTCTGTGACTATAATGCTACGCGACCAGGAGAAGCGGACATGCTAAAACTTTGCGGGTTCCACATCAGCAATTACCACAACAAGGTGCGCCTCGCCCTCTTCGAGAAAGGCATCGCGTTCGAGGAGGACGCCAACTGCAGGCCCTCGCAGAAGGACGAATGGCTCGCGCGCTCGCCGGTGGGCAAGGTGCCGATCATCGAGTTCGACGGCGGGTCGCTGGCCGAGTCGCAGGTGATCTGCGACTACCTCGAGGATGCCTATCCGCAGGTGCCGCTTTACCCGAAGGACCCGATGGCGAAGGCCCGGGTCCGCGAGCTCATCACGGTGATAGAGCTGCACCTGGAGCTTGTCGCGCGCCGGCTCTACGGCGGCGTATTTTTCGGCGGCACGGTTTCCGACGAGACGAAGCAGGAGGTCGAGCGCGACCTCGCCAAGGGCGTGCGCGCATTCGCCAAGCTCGCCAAATTCGATCCGTACATCGCCGGCAAGGACTTCACGCTTGCCGATTGCGCGGCGTTCGTGAGCCTGCCGCTCGTTTCGCTCGCGAGCAAGCTCGCCTACGGCAAGGACGCGCTGGAGAGCCTCCCACAGATCAAGCCGTACCTCAAGATGCTCGGCGAGCGGCCGCACTTTCGCAGGGTACAGGACGACCGCAAGGCGGCCCAGGAGGCGGCGGCCGCGGCCGCGGCGGCAAAGAAAGCCGGTTGAAGCGCTTTGCAGGAGCTTGCCGACCTGCGCGAATACGTCCGCTATTTCATCACGCTGGTCGCGGTGCTCGACCCTTTCATGGCGGTGCCGATCTATGTGAGCGCCACGCTGGGCCACAGCGAGCAGCATCGCAAAGACCTTGCCCGAGTCGTTACGCTGACTGTGCTCGCGGTGCTTGCGGTTACGGCTTTTGCGGGAGAGGAAATCCTGACGCTGGTGGGCACCGGACTGCCTGCGTTCCGCGTGGGAGGCGGCCTTGTGCTCCTGCTCATGGCGCTGGCGATGCTGAACGCCGAAACGGGGGGCGTGCGCCAGTCGCAGGCTGAGGCCGCCGAGCTCCAGCACGGCGGCCTCGCCGGCGTGGTGCCGCTCGCGGTGCCCCTGCTGGCGGGACCGGGCGCGATCAGCACCACGATCATCGCCGCCGAGTCCGGCGGGTTCGGCCACCGGGTCGCCATAGCCCTGTGCATCACTCTGATGTGCGCGCTGCTGTGGGTCATCCTGCGGCTGGCGCATGTCATCGCCTCGCGGATCGGGCAGACCGGCCTCAACATCGCCACGCGCATCCTCGGGCTGCTGCTGGCGGCGATCGCGATCCAGACCATGGCCGAGGGGCTGAAGGGGTTGTTTCCGGGCCTTGCCGCCTAAGTTTCCAAAACCGGAAAGTGTATTGGCATGAAAGCCAATAACCTAGCCATTCTATGGTATATAAAGTTTTACTTTCTCCCAGCCGCGCTCGCGCCGGGCAAAGCGCTCGCGCGCGA
Source organism: Burkholderiales bacterium (assembly GCA_038329645.1). Lineage (GTDB taxonomy): Bacteria > Pseudomonadota > Gammaproteobacteria > Burkholderiales > SG8-39 > SZAS-79. Next base: position 2,084 of record JBBQNG010000110.1, on the reverse strand, counting down.
CAACAGTGAAGCGTTTCGGCTCCGGCTGCCACTCCCGCCGCTCGACGTCCACCTGATGCCTGGAGAGGTGCAGGACGTTGAACGAGTTGGCCTCGCCGCGGCTGCGCGTCGAAGTGGCGGTTCCGGCGGACACGACCAGCGCTTCGTAACCTGACAGGGCGTAGCGCTCGCCGGTGTGTGCGCTGTGGCTCACGTGGAGGTGCCCGGCGAGCAGAAGGTCGACACCGCATTCCGCGAACGCACTCATGGCCATCCGTGCGCGGCCCACGAGCTCGCGCTTTCCAGCGCCGGACCCGACATCGAACGGGTGGTGGGTGACGACGACTTTCATCACTTCATCTTCCAAGGGCCGGAACGCTTCGCGCAGCGCGGCGACCTGTTCCCGGTTGATGCGCCCATTCTTCGCCACGAGTGAGCGCGCGGTGTTTACGCCCAGCACCGCAAGCTCCGCGTCGATGTGGCGCGGGCTCAGGTCGGGCTCGATATAGCGGCGAAATTTGTCGAGCGGCCGCACGAACCGGTCGAACACGTTGTGCAGCGGCACGTCGTGGTTCCCGGGCACTACGATTCGTGGCGAGGGCAGCCGCGCGAGGAACGCGGCGGCCGCGCGGAACTGGGAGGCAAGCGCGCGCTGCGTAAGATCGCCGGAGACTACGACGACGTCCGGCCGCGCCGCATCGACGTTTTCCACCAGGGGATCGAGCAGCGACTCATCGACTCGACCGAAGTGGAGGTCGGAGAGGTGGACAAGGGTCCTCATGGCGGTGCACTCGCGGCAGGCACGATGACTTTCAGACCGCCGGCGTGGATCCGGTACAGGAATGGCGAGTCCATCTTGCGCACTTCGCCGTCGGTCGCCACGCGCAGGCGGCGATGCGGCGTCTCGACCCGCAGCTCCGCAGCGCGGTATTCGCGGAATTCGCGTGCTTGGCGCAGCCGCCCGAACAGTGCGCGCAGCCCGAGTGCGACCAGCTTCCAGCGCCGCGCTCCGTCAGCGACATAAACGCTCAGCACGCCGTCGGTAAGCCGGGCCCGGCTGCCGATCTGGAAACCTTCCATGCGGTAGGCATTATTGCCGACGAAGACGAAGGGCGTGCGATGGAGGGTCGCCTGGCCGTCGACGGTGAGGCGCACGCTCAGGAAAGGCGAGCGGCGCAGCGCGCCCCACACCGCCCACATGAAGGCGAGCCACTTGCCGCGGCCCAGCCGGCGCTGCTGGCGGATTCGGTCGCGCACGATGTCCGGGTACAGCCCCAGGCTCGAGTTGTTGAGGAAGTAGTGACCGTTGACCTCCCCGACGTCGACGGCAATGACGCGGCCCGTGGCGATGGTTTGCAGCGCCTCGACCGGGTCGAGCGGGATGCCGAGGTCCTTGGCGAAATGGTTCAGCGTGCCCAGCGGAAGGATGCCGAAACGCGTGCCGGTCCCGACCAGGTGCGAGGCGACTGCGTTGAGCGTGCCGTCCCCGCCGCCCGCGACAATGGTGGCGCATCCCATGTCGAGCGCGCGCATCACCGCCGGTTCGATTTCGGTCGCATCGGAAATGAGGATGACGGGACCGCCGCTGGCGATCGAGTCGACGCCGCCGCGATTTGCTTCCAGCCAGCCGGGATCGACGCCGCGGCCTGCCTGCGAGTTGAGAAGGAATGCGGTGCGCCCGTTCATGCCTCGAGTACCTTTGCCGACAGGCCGCAGATTGCCAGCCACAGCACGCCTTCGGCGACGGCCGCCAGGCAGTCGCTCGGATAGTGCACGCCCAGCATGACCCGGCTCGTGGCCACCAAGCCCACGAGCGCGGCGGCGCCGGCAACCAGCGCCGCCCGCGAGGCCGCCGTGCGGCAGCGTGGCCACAGCAGTACGACCAGGTAGCCATAGAAAACCGTGGCCCCGGCGGTGTGCCCGCTGGGGAAGCTGAAGGTGGCCAGCCGCTCGGCGGCGTAGCCGGACTCGGGCCGCGCGCGATGGACCGCCGCCTTGACCGCCACGTTGAGCAGCAGGCCGCCGGGGATCGCGGCAAACAGGACGGCAAGCGCATCGCGCCGGCCTCGCCCGGCCAGCCAGGCGGCGACGAGCGCGCCCATCCC
>JBBQNG010000109.1:0-13283 GCA_038329645.1 Burkholderiales bacterium | reverse complement strand
CGGCACGTCCGGCAGCGACGGTGCGCGCTCGCGCGTGGTGACCGCAAGGGCGCGCAGCTTGCCGGCCTTGATCTGCGGGATCGCCACCGAAAGCCCGCTGAAGATGAACGGCACCTGGCCCGCGACGACATCCATCACGGCTGGAGCAAGGCCCTTGTACGGGATCTGCGCCAGCTCGATGCCTGCCGCCAGCCGGAAGAGCTCGGTGGCCATGTGGTTCGCCGAGCCGCCGCCCGGCGAAGCGTAAAACAGCGGCTTCGGCGCAGCCTTGGCCGCTTTCACGAGCTCCTGCATGGTCGTTGGCGCGAAGGACGGATGGACCACGACCACCAGAGGCGTCGTAACCAGCAGGCTGATCGGCGCGAAGTCCTCAAGCGGCCGGAAAGGCAGGTTGCCGTACAGCGCAGGGTTGATCGCCAGCGGCCCGATATAACCCAGCAGCAGCGTGTACCCGTCGGGTGCGGCCTTGGCCACCAGGTCGGTGCCGGGGTTGCCGCCGCCGCCCGGCCTGTTTTCCGCGATCACCGGCTGGCCCAGGCGCTGCGCGAGGCCTTCCCCCACCAGGCGCGCAAGGATGTCCGTCGGCCCGCCGGCGGCAAACGGCACGACGATGCGCAGCGCGCGCTCCGGGTAAGGCGCGGGCGCCTGCGCGTGCGCCTCGTCCACCAGGCAAACGCCCGCAGCGGCGATCGCGCCTAGTAGCAGTGATCCGAGCATGGTCCTCCTCCTGTCGGACAAGCTACCCCAAGTGCCGGCGCGGGCATAGGCGGGTTCGCATGCGCGGTGCCCCGTACGCGCGCTAACTCCCCTGCCTGACAGGGATTTGAGCCCCAAGGCAGGGAACTCCGCCTACAAGATCTGGCGGGGTTTGCCGACAGTTTGCGGCCGGGGATGCCCCTACAGTAAGGCCTGTCGAGTCATCCAAAACCAAAGGAGCCATCATGATTTCCTGGGCTATTACGTTCTTCGTCATTGCGCTGATCGCCGCGGTGCTGGGCTTCAGCGGCGTCGCCGGCGCGGCCGCCAACATCGCCTGGATCCTCGCTGTCGTAGGGGTCATTCTCGCGTTCATTTTCCTGATCTCGGGCCGCCGGACCCTGCCGTAGCAAAGACCTGACGCGCGCCCGTCCCCACCGGGGCGGGCGCTCGAAACGTTCTGGAGGACAGCATGCCAAGAATCACCGACAAATCGTTCGTCTATACCCCGTCGTTCGATACCGACCTGAAGAAGAAATTCCGCATGATCATCGAGCGCGAGCGCCGGTTCGAGCGCGAGCGCAAGCGTGCCGAGAAAGCCGATGCCGAGGCCGCGGGCAAGTCCACCGTGGTGCCGATCGGTTCGCACGGTGCGCACACGCATTCGGAAAGGTTCTGAGCGCAAGCTCCGCACAACGCGCCCAGGGAGGCGTGAGATGGCTGTCTGCACGTATTACCGGGTCCACTTCCAGACCGTGCCCCCACGGGCACAATTGCCGGCCGCGCCGGCGCCTTGGTGTGCGCACCCCCAGTCGCGCGTTGCGCTTTTCGCTGCGGCCGGGACGGTGGGCGGTGCGAGGCTCCTGCAGTGCGGCGGCAATACCGTGAAGTGCCGCTTGCCGCAGCCGAAGCAGCGCGGCTGAGTTACTGCTTTTTCTTGCCGAAAAATCCTTGATTACCGCGTCGGCGGGACCGGCACTTGGCCCTAACGGAAAAAACGGCTTATCCGTTCTTCCTGCTGACGGCCCCGTCGAGCTCGGGGTAATTGCGGAAGATTCCGTCTTCGTTGAATGCAATGCGTCGCGGCGAGGAGAAATAGTCCGCAAGGCGCGGTAGCGCGGCCACGCGCTCGTGAAGGGCAACCAGTTCCGGATACGCAGGCTCGAGCGATTTCATCGCCTTGGGAAACGCGTAACGCAATCCCGCCACGACCTGGAACAGCGACAGGTCGGCATAAGTCACCTTGCGTCCCGCCACCAGTCCGCCATTGCCCGCCAGCACGCGCTCGAAATAGCCGAGATATTTCGGCATGCGCGCCGAGCGGAATTCCGTCGCGCTGAGCTTCGCCTCGCGCTTTTGCTGCTCGTAGTACAGGCCGACGCCCACCGGGTGGTGCGTGTCGTGCGCCTCGGCGACAAGATCGGCAAGCGTGAGCTGCACCTGGTGCACCCAGAGGCGGGCGTCCTCGCCTTTCGGCGCAAGGCCCAGGCGCGGGCCCAGGTACTGGAGGATGTTGGCGGTATGCGCGATGATGACTTTGCCGCTCTTCAGGAAAGGCGGCGCGAACGGGGGGCGCGGCAGCGCGCGATTTTCGAGGAAGCGTTCCATCGCGGCCATCCCCTTGGCCTTGCGCGCAACGTCGACATAGTCGGCGCCGCCGTACTCGAGCGCCAATCGCACGAATTCGCCGCGGCCCGGGATCGTGGGCCAGTAATAAAGTTCGTAACGCATTTGCGCCTCCGAATGGCTGACGGCGGTCTCCAAGCCATTATAAGATGGCAGCCTGAGCCGCTTCCGGGGGATCGCCATGCTCGACCTGAAAGACCTGCGCTGCTTTGTCAGCGTCTACAACCTCAAGGGTTTCGCCCGCGCAGCGGTCGAGCTGGGAACCGTCCAGTCGAATGTCTCCACGCGCATCCGGCGGCTCGAGATCGAAATCGGCGCCACCCTGTTTGACAGGCTGCACCGCAGCATCCGGCCGACGCCCAAGGGCGAGATCATGTACCTGTACGCCACGCGCGTGCTTGCCGAAGTGAGCGAGCTCGAAGCGGCGATGCGCGACCGGCAGGTGGCATAGCCCGTGATCCGGCGCTCTGCGTGGGGTGTCGCGCTGGCCGTATTGCTTTGCGTGGTTGTAGGCACCCCCGCGATAGCGCGCAGCGGCAGCGGCGGACATTCCAGCGGCGCACGCGGCGGCCATTCGCACGCGCGGCCGGGCGGAGCCGCGCCGCATCGCCATTTCACGCCCCGCCCCCGCTTCGGTTATTTCATCGCCGCCCCGCTGTTGGCTGCGCCGTTTTTCTATCGCCCCGATGCTTTCACTCCGATGCCGCCGATCGAATACATCGAGATGGCGCCTGAGAGCAGCCTGTTCTACTGTCCCGAATCGGGCGGCTACTACCCGGTGCTGATGCAATGTGCCGGCGGATGGCAATTGGCCCGGCCCGCGATGCCCTCACCCGCTCCGGAACCCGCGTGGCGGTCGTCCGCGGGCGCCCCGGACCCTGCGGACGCGCGCTACTAGCCGGCCTGCCCGACCGAATCGCGGATCGCCGCGAGAGAAAGCTTCTGGCGGCCTGCCTGATCGAAATTTTGCGGCGCGAGCCAGGTTTCGAAAGCCGCACGCACGCGGGGCCATTCGCGATCGGTGATCGAGAACCAAGCGGTGTCGCGGCTGCGGCCCTTGTACACGACGGCCTGGCGGAAGAGGCCCTCGTACTCGAAGCCGTAGCGCCTGGCCGCCGCGCGCGATGGCGCGTTGAAGCTGTCGCACTTCCATTCGTAGCGCCGGTAGCCGAGCTCGTCGAATGCGCGCCGCATCATGAGGAACATCGCCTCGGTGCCCGCCTGCGTCTGCTTGAGGCGCGGCGAATAAGTGATTGAGCCGACTTCGATCACGCCGTGCACGGGCTCGATGCGCATCAGCGCCGCGGTGCCGGCCGCCTTGCCGGCGGGAAGCTCGACGATCGTGTAGTGCAACGGATCGGGGCTGGCCGCGGCCTTCTGCAGGTAGGCGCGAAACGCCGCCGGGTCGTTGGGCCGCTCGACAAAGAGGTAGGTCCAGTCGCGCCCGTCCGGCGCCTGCATGTAGGCCTCGAACAGCCCCGCTGCGTGGCGCTCGACGTCGACGGCTTCGAGCCGGCAATAGCGCCCTTCCATCGGCGCGCGCGAGGGCCGCGCGCGCTCGGTCCAGGCCTCGACTGCCGGCCCTATGGGCTGCCCGTATTCGTTCGTCCTGCCGGCCTGCTTGCCTTCGGTCATGCGCACTCCTTCATTGGTCCGGCAACGCGAATGCCGGGTTCGAATCGATTTCGCGCTGTGCATTGGCAACGCTCTCGGCGGGCGTAGCCCCTTTCGCGAAAGGCTCGGAAACGGTTTCGCCGCGCACCAGCCAACCCAGCGGGCCCATGTGGAAACGATACATGGTCACGCTGGCCCTGCCGGCGTCCTCCTCGCGAAAATAGTACCCCGCCCACCAGCCCTTGCGCGTCGCGCGCAGGAAGCCGGCGCCGGGGAGCCGCGCAAGCTCGGCGAGGACGACCGGCCTGGCCGCCGGCCACTGCTCGCGGGTCATGGAGCGCCCCTTGGCCGGTTCGTAGACGCGCATGAAAGCGTCGAACTCGCCGGCCTGTGCTGCGGCCCGGGCGCTCGAAGTTGCCGATTCCAGCTCGAGGCGCAGTGCGCCGCCCTCTGCAGAACCCTGCGCACAAAGCAAGCCGGGAATGGCAAGCACCAACGCGCCTGCCAAACGGGCGAAAACGATCCGGGCTTGTGTCGGGCAACGCACTTTGAGCGCGGCGGGATGCAGTAGAGTATGGGTGGATTTGATGGGACCGACCCGCATTTTATTTGAGGATTAAGGCATGCATACGACCCTCGAGCACAAACGTACCACCCCGGACCGGCTGCCGAAATTCCCCAGCTTCCTGGGCATGCGGGACAAAGAGCTCGAATCGCTTTCCGAGCATTCCAAGCTGCAATCGTACCCGCGCAACAAGATCGTCGTCCACGAGGGCGACCGCACCGACTCGGTCTACGTGATCCATTCGGGGCGCGTGAAGGTCTTCCTGTACGGCCGGAACGGCAAGGAGATCGACCTCAACGTGCTCGGCCCGGGCGAGTATTTCGGCGAGATGGTGCTCGACGCCGGCCCGCGCTCGGCTACGGTGATCACCCTCGAGGCGGCGCAGTTCTTCATCATCCCGCAGCCGGTGTTCCGCGACTTCGTCATCAAGCACCCGGAATTCGCGATGCGGCTCATCAAGACGCTGATCTTCCGCACGCGCGGCCTGCTCAACAATGTGCGCAGCCTCGCATCGCTCGACGTCTACGGCCGCGTGGCGCGGTTGCTCCTCGAGCTTGCCGAGGAGGTCGAGGGCAAGCTGGTCATCCAGGGCAAGCTCACCAAGCAGGAAATCGCCAACCGCGTCGGCGCGTCGCGCGAGATGATCAGTCGTGTGTTCAAGGACCTGTGCACCGGCGGCTACATCGAGATGGAGAAGGACCGGATCGTGATTGCCAAGACCCTGCCCGACCGTTGGTAACCGATCGGAGCAGGGACACCTGCGGTTTCCCCGCACCCCTTCCCCTATCGGAGCAGGGACACCTGCGGTTTCCCCGCACCCCTTCCCTAAGCGGGCACGGCTCCTAAGCGCTCGTCGAGCATGCGCTGCGAGGGCCGGATGTTCATGGTCATCTGGAACAGACCCGCGAGGATGCCGATGACCACCGCCCCCTGCCACGCGCGGTCGTAGCTTCCTAGCGAGCTGTAGATCAGCCCGCCACCCCACGCGCCGATGAAGGACCCCACCTGGTGGCTGAAAAACGCGATGCCCGAGAGCGTCGCCATGTAGCGCAGGCCGAACAGGTGCACCACCAGGCCGCTGACCAGCGGCACCACACCGAGCCACAGCGTGCCCATGGCCGCGGCAAACACCAGCGTCGAGGCCGGTGTCGGCGGGACCATGAAATACGCGGTGATGAAAAGCGAGCGCAGCACGTAGATGCCGCCGAGCAGTACGCGCTTGGAATACCTGCCGCCCAGCCAGCCGAACAAATACGAGCCGATGACGTTGAACAGGCCGATCAGCGCGAGCGCGTTTGCCCCCACCGACGGATCCATCCCGCAGATCGCGAGGTAGGTCGGCAGATGGGTCGTGATGAACACGAGCTGAAGGCCGCAGACGAAGAACGCGATTGCGAGCACCACATACCCCGGGTGGCCCATCGCTTCCTTGACCGCCTGGCCGACCGATTGCTGCACGCCCGTGGTCGCCTCGACCTCGATCTTGTCGGTGCGCCCCGCGAGAAATGCGGCCGGCAGCATCACCGCCACCAGGCCGAGGAATCCGACCATTGCCGCCTGCCACCCGTGGGTGGTGATCAGCGTCTGCGCAAGAGGCGACGCGAAGGTGAGGCCCAGGGATCCGATCGCCGAAACCGAACCCATGGCGACCATGCGCTTGGCCGCCGATGCGGTGCGCGCGGTCACGTTCATCGCGATGTTCGACGCCGTGCATGACAATGCGATGCCCACGCACAATCCCGCGCCGAGCGTGAACACCAGCGCCGAATGCGAAAAGATGCTGATGATGATGCCCGCCGCGTAGATCGCCACGCCGAAAAGTGCAACCGGTTTCACGCCATGACGATCGGCGTAGATGCCGACGAAAGGCTGGGTGATTCCCCAGACGATGTTCTGGATCGCGATCGCGAGCGAGAAGTCGGCCGCAGTGAGGCCGATGTCGCGGATCATGTGCGGCTGGAACAGGCCCCAGCTCTGGCGCATGCCCATCGCGAGGCTCAGCATGACGGCGGCACCGCCGAGGATCGCCCAGGTCTGGGCGCGGGTAAGTTCGGATTGCTTCATGGGGCGATTATAAAGGCGCACTCCCCCGGTTGAAGGGCAGGTTCGCTGGCCCGCCTAAGCCGGCTGGCTCATCTCGGCGGAGCGCGCTTTCGCGGCGCCCTCCTCGAGCCGCTCGAGCACATGGCGCGTCATGCCGAGCGCAAGCTCGTGCTCGCCCATGAATACCGTACCGGCATTCTCCTGGCGCAACAGTTTCGCCTCTTCGTCGCTGTGGGTGCGCACGACCGTCTGGATGTCCGGGTTGAGCGCGCGGGCGGTCTCGATCATGCGGCGCACATGGAAGGTATCGGGCGTCGCGATGACGAGCATCGCGGCCCTGGCGATGTGCGCCTGAATGAGCACCGCGGGCTCACCCGCGTTGCCAAAGACGGCCGGCACGCCAGCGGCGCGCAGCGCCTCGACGATCTCGCGGTTTTCTTCCGCGACCACGAAACGGATGCCGCGCGCCGAAAGCGCATCGCCGATCCGCTTGCCGACGCGGCCGTAGCCCACCAGCACCACCTGCCCGGTGAGAAACTGGTGGTCGACCGTCATCGGTAATTCGGCCAGCGGGTCGGCGGCTCGCTCGAGCGCGCGCGCCACCGGTGAGCGCGAACGGACCCAGCGCTGTAGCGGCTCGATCGCGCCGAACACCAGCGGGTTGAGCGTGATCGAGATCAGCGCGCCGGCGAGGATCAGGCTGCGGCCTTCCGGCGGGAGCAGCCCGTTGGACACGCCCAGACCGGCGAGGATGAACGAGAATTCGCCGATCTGCGCGAGGCTCGCGGCCACCGTCAGCGCCGTGTTCAGCGGGTAACGGAACACGAGCACGATCGCGAACGCGGCGAGCGAGTTGCCCAGGATGATGATCGCCACCACTGCCAGCACCCGGATCGGCTCCGCGACCAGCACCGCCGGATCGAACAGCATGCCGACCGAGACGAAGAACAGCACTGAGAACGCGTCCCGCAGCGGCAGGGATTCCTCGGCGGCGCGCTGCGAGAGGTGCGATTCGCTCAGCATCAGGCCGGCGAAGAAGGCGCCCAGGGCGAACGACACGCCGAACAGCTCCGCCGAGCCGTACGCGATCCCGACTGCCGCGGCGACGATGCTGAGCGTGAACAGCTCGCGCGAGCCGGTGCGGGCGACCTGCCAGAGGATCCAGGGGAAGACGCGGCGGCCCACGACGAGCATGAGGCCGACGAAAACCGCGATCTGCCCGAACGTGAAGAGCAGCGTATAGGCCAGGTTGGATTCGGATGCCGCCTTGCTGCCGCCGAGCCAGCCCGCAAGCGGCGGCAGCAGCACCAGGACCAGCACCATCACGAGGTCCTGCACGACCAGCCACCCCACCGCAATCCGGCCGTTGACGGATTTGAGGACGCCGTGCGCTTCGAGGGCCTTGAGCACGACGACCGTGCTCGCCACCGAAAGCGACAGCCCGAACACGATGCCGGCACCCAGACTCCATCCCCAGAGCGCCGCGACACCCGCGCCGAAAGCGGTGGCCAGCGCAACCTGGAGCACCGCGCCAGGCAGCGCGATGCGCCGCACCTGCAGGAGATCGTCGACCGAAAGGTGCAGCCCGACGCCGAACATCAGCAGCATCACGCCGACCTCGGCGAGCTGGCGCGCGAGTTCCGGGTCGGCAACGAAGCCGGGCGTGGCCGGCCCGACCGCAATGCCGGCCACCATGTAGCCGACCAGCGCGGGCAACTTGAGCCGCACGGCCAGGAACCCCAGCGGCAGGGCGAGGCCGAACGCTGCGGCGAGCGTCGAGATCAGCGCAACGCTGTGGGGCATAACGTCTGTCAATGCTCGAGGTGGGCGACCACCCGATATTAACCGCAGCGGCGGCTAGCGCAGGACGCGGCCGAGAAATGCGCCGATGGCCGCCACCAGCTCGGCTTCCCGGCCCGCGAAGAAATGTTCCGCGCCCGGGACGATCACCTGCGCAGAGCCCTCGATCTTGCCGATCTGCGCGCGGCGCTCGTCCGCGCCCCAGCGTGTCACGTCCCAGTCCCGGCTGCCGAAAACGTCGAGCACCGGGATCCTGATGCGGAACATCTCCTCCAGCCCGTTGATGATGCCGACGAACACCCATGCCTTGACACCCGGGTCGTCGGCCTTGATGAGGTACTGGTTGGCCATCGACGCGCCGAGGCTGTGCGACACGATGGCGATGTTGGCGTGCCCCTTCGCCTTGAGGAAATCGACCGCGAGCCGGAAGCGCTCGCGTGCATCGGGATAAGTGGCGATGTAGTCGACGAGCTTGGCCGTGCCGTCGAGCACGGGGAGCTGGATCGCGAGGGTGGTATAGCCCGCTTCCGCCAGCTTCGTGCGCAGCAGGCCGTACAGCTCATAGTCCGGGCTCCAGCCGCGGCCGTGCGCGATGACGATCGCGCCGCGCACATTCGGGACCTCGGTGTAGAGCGCAAGGAAACGATGCCCGTTCTTCTGCGTGAGCCACTCGGCATTGCCCACCATGAGCGTGGGAAGGATGTCGTCGGACCAGCGCCTTTCGCGCGCGTAGTCCTGAGCGTGCGCCGGGGGGCACTGGAGAACAAGCGCAAGCGCAAACAAAAAACCCGCCGAAGCGGGCTTTTTGCGGGGCCTGTTGCGAAGCACTACGCCAGGCGCAGCGGCAGCTTGCGCAAACGCTTGCCGGTGGCGGCAAACACGGCGTTGGCCACTACCGGGCTGATGAGCGCGGTGGCGGGCTCGCCGATGCCGCCCGGCTTCTCGTTGCTCTCCACGAGGTACGCCTCGACCTTCGGCGACGCAGGCATCCTCACCACCGGGTAGGTGTCGAAGTTGGTCTGCTCGATGCGCCCGTCCTTGAGCGTGATCTCGCCGTACAGCGCCGCCGACAGGCCGAACACGACGCTGCTTTCGATCTGCTGGTTGACGATGTTCGGGTTGACCATCCTGCCCAGGTCGGCGGCGACCACCACGCGATGCACCTTGATCTCGCCGTTGTTGACCGACACCTCGGCCACCTGAGCCATCGAGGTGCCGTAACCTTCCATGACCCCGATGCCGCGGAAGCGCCCCGGCGCAAGCGGCTTGCCCCAGCCGGCCTTGGCCGCGGCAAGCTCGAGCACGTTCTTCAGGCGCGGATGCTGGGCAAGCAGCCCGCGGCGGAACTCGTACGGGTCCTTGCCCGCGGCGAGCGCCATCTCGTCCATGAAGGACTCGTTGGCGAATGCGTTGAGCGCATGCGACACCGAGCGCCAGTACCCCACGCGCAGGCCGGTTTCGTAGATCAGCGAATCGGCCAGCTGGTTGGGGATGTCGTAAGGCACCGCGGCCGCCTCGAGCATGAACGGGTCGAGGCCGTCCTTCACGAACGGCGGGAAGAGGCGCGCGGTGACCGACGACGACGTGAGGTGGAACTTCATCGCCACGGGCTTACCCGATGCGTCCAGCCCTCCGGCGAGCTGGTGCACGCTGGTCGGCCGGTAGAAGTCGTGCGTCATGTCGTCTTCGCGCGTCCATACCAGCTTGACCGGAGCTCCGACGGCCTTGGAGATCTCGATCGCCTGGGCCACGAAATCCACATCGATCCTGCGGCCAAAGCCGCCGCCGAGGAACGTGGTGCGCACGGTGATCTGCGCGGGCTTCATGCCGAGCATCTGCGCGGCCACGCCTTCGGCCATCTGCTGGAACTGGGTCGGACCGACCAGCAGGCAGGAGTCCGATCTTACGTCGGCGGTGAAATTCATCGGCTCCATCGGCGAGTGCGACAGGAACGGCATTTCGTACGACGCCTCGAGCGTCTTCGCCGCACCCTTCATGCCCGCGTCAAAGTCGCCCTGCTTCTTGAACACCGCGCCGGGTTTCGCCGCGGCCGCCTTGAGGCCGGCGGCCACCGTCGCCGAACTCATCGCTTTCGCCGGACCCTCGTCCCAGGTGATGACGAGCGCATCGCGCGCCGTCTTCGCCCGCCACCATGAATCGGCCACCACCGCAACGCCGTCGGTGATCTGCACGACGTTCTTGACGCCGGGCATGGCTTTCGCCCTGGACGCGTCGAAGCTCACGACCTTGCCGCCGATGACGGGGCACTGCGCGAGCGACGCGTAGAGCATTCCCGGCAGCTTCACATCGATGCCGAACTGGGCCGTGCCGTTGACCTTGGAGGGCGTGTCCAGGCGCTTGATGGACTTGCCCACGTAGCGGAAGTTTTTCGCCTCCTTGAGCTTGGGATCCTTCGGCACCGGCAGCTTCGAGGCCGCCTCGGCCAGCTGGCCGTAGGTCGCGCGCACACCCTTGGGCCCGACCACCGAGCCGTGCTGCGCCGAGCATTTGGCCTCGTCGACGCCCCACTTCTGCGCGGCTGCCGAGACAAGCATCATGCGCGCCTGCGCGCCGGCGACGCGCAGCTTGTCGTAGCCGTCCGCGACCGAAGTCGAGCCGCCCGTAAGCTGGCCTCCGAGCAGCATGTTGATGTAGACCTCGCCAGCCGGAGCGATTTCGACCTTGATCCTGTTGAGGTCCACTTCGAGCTCTTCGGCCACCAGCGTGGGCAGCGCGGTGTAGACGCCCTGCCCCATCTCGGAGCGTGCCGAATAGATCGTCACAGTGTTGTCGCTGCCGATCTTGATCCATGCGTTGGGCATGGAAGTAGTCACGGGCGCGGCGGAAAATGCGGCTTCCGGCAGCGTGACGCCGATGACCAGGCCGCCGCTGACCGCAGCGCTTGCTTTGAGGAACTTGCGCCGTCCGGGGTTCTCGACCCTGTTCTTGAGCTGGCTCATGGTCAGGCTCCCTTGGTCTTGGTTTGCGCCGCGGTATGGATCGCCGCCCGGATGCGGTTGTACGTGCCGCAACGGCAGATGTTGCCGGCCATGGCCGCATCGATATCCGCATCCGTGGGGCGCGGCTTCGATTCGAGCAGCGCCACCGCGCTCATGATCTGCCCGCTCTGGCAGTAGCCGCACTGCGGCACGTCGTGCTGGATCCACGCGGCCTGGATCGCTTGCCCCGCGGAACTCCGGCCGACACCTTCGATGGTCGCCACTTTGCGGCCCTCCACGGCCGAAACCGGCGTGCTGCACGAGCGCACCGGCAGGCCATCGACGTGGACCGTGCACGCGCCGCACAACGCCGCGCCGCAGCCGAACTTGGTGCCGGTCATGCCGAGCGTGTCGCGCACGACCCACAAGAGCGGTGTATCAGGCGCTACGTCGGCCTGGACTTTCTTGCCGTTTACGAAAAATGTACTCATCGATGCCTCCCCTGGCGTGAAGAATCGATGCTATGCCGTGCCTCCGGGGCATGCACGCCGCGACGCACCATTCGATGCCTTATTTATCCCGTCAGTATGGTGACAGTCTTGCAGCATTTCAGTCCTCGAAATCGGCATAACGGGGCGGCATCTCGGCCAGTAACGCGACGCGCGCCGCCGATTCCGAATAGCGCGCCGACCATTCGCCGCCGGGCAGCCTGACGTGCTTCAGCCCCGCAGCGAGGCTTTTGGCGACGACTGCGGCGGAGCGGCCGGTGCGCTCGAGCAACGCGACCGCGATGTCGTCGGCTTCGCGCCTTTGCTCGGCGGCCCAGGTCTGCATCAGCGCGCCCCCGCCCAGCGCCGAGGCGAGGAACTTCACCACCAGGCTGAATCCCGGGATCACGGTCCTGAGCGCCGAGGAGACAATCCGCACGCCGGAATCCTCCTCGTCGTGGCGCGCGATCACGTGCGCCATTTCGCGCGTCGCGAAGCCGATGTCCGCGTGCACTTGCGCCGCGGGGACGGAGACGATCTGGTCGCGGCCGGTGACGGGGTTGGTGGAGCACCCCGCCAACCCGGCGAGGAAGAGCCAGGGGAAGAATCGAAAAGAAAGATACGCGGCCGTTTTGTGCACGACCGCATTATCGGCCGTTCGGCCCGCCAGTGCACTGCGGCCCGCTTGTCGTCAGCCCGCTTGTCGTCAGCCCGCCTGTCCTCAGCCCGCCTGTCCTCAGCCCGCGCGTCCGATGCAGTCGCGGCGCTTTTCGTCGACCTCGACCGCGGTCTGCCCCTGGGCCTGCCGCTGGCAGGACGAAATGCGCTCGATACTTATGACGCTTTCACGGGAGAGCCAGTCTTCGAAGCTCGCGTACTTCGGCACGGCCTCTGCGGCGGCCGCAACGCGCCCGGCCGACTCCTTGTAGCGGACCGCCCATTCGTCGTCCGCCATGCGCTCCATCCTGAGGCCCTTGGCAAGGCTGCCGCTGACGTCCTGCACCGTCCGCCCGGTGCGCACCAATAGCGCAAGCGCGATTTCGTCGGCTTCGCGGCGCTGCTCGCCCGCCCAGCTGCCCATCATCGCACCGGAGCCCAGCGCGGAGGCGACCAGCCGGAAGACCATGGCCACCGGCAGCAAGGCCGTGACGGCGGAAAAAAGGATGCGCGCGCCCGAATCCTCCTCGTCGTGGCGCGCGATCACGTGCGCCATTTCGCGCGCGATAAGGAATGCGGTGACGTCGTCGTCGGGCTCGAGCCGCGCAAGCCCGCCGCCCAGCGCGATGCGGCCGCCGGCACTCGATGCCGTGGCGACGCCCAGGTCGGGGTCGACCTCGATCGCAAGCCTGTCGATGCGCTCGAAAGTGTCGAGCGACATGTCGCGCGCCGCCGCTTCCAGGGTCTTGCCGATGCGGGTGGCCTGGTCGCTGAAATTCCGCTGCTGGACCTGGCAGGCCATGTCGCATGCGTTGATCTGCGCCTCGATCTCGGCCATGCGCTTGGCGCTTTTCG
>JBBQNG010000108.1:0-13300 GCA_038329645.1 Burkholderiales bacterium | reverse complement strand
ACCCAGGACCGCCACGATCAACTACGTAAACCCTCCCGCGCTGCCCGTCCCCATCGGCTACTCGCAGATCGTCGAGGCTCGCGCCACGCGCACGGTCTACATCACCGGCCAGGTCGCGGTGAACGGCAAGGGAGAATTCGTCGGCGTGGGCAGTTTCGAAGCCCAGGCCGAGCAGGTGTTCCAGAATCTAGGTGCGGCGCTTGCGAGCGTGGGCTGCACCGCAAAAGACCTGGTGAAGGTGACGGTGTACCTGCGCGACATGCGCAACCTCCTCGCCTACCGTGCCGCGCGCATCAAGTTTTTCGGCTCGGTCACGCCGGTGGCCGCGCCAGCGGTCACGCTGGTGGAGGTTTCTAAACTCTATGCGGAGGAAATCCTGCTGGAGATCGAGGCGATCGCGGTTACTTGATCCTGCGGCTTGCGATCGGCACTACGAGGGCCGGTACGAGCTTGCCTGCCGCGACGGCGGCCGCGAGTGCGTTGGCACGCTGCTCGCGGATGATTTCCTTGAACCGCTTCGAAATGTCCGTGCTGAACGAGGGAACGTAACGAAAAGCCTTGTCGGTGATGCGCATTTTTGCCACCTTGATTTCGTGAAGGCCGCCCCAGTTGGAGCGCCTGTCGATGCACGAATAGTCTGCGCATTCCCGGCGAAAATCCGTTCGCCAGGCAACATTCGAATCAATCGTGGTCCGTCCCCGATTAATACCGCACGACGCTGTCGCCCTGCACGCTCACCCTGTCTCCCTGTTTCAGGTCGACGAGATTGTCCTGGGTGATGGTCTGCACCGTGCCGTTGTCCATCCGCACGGTGACCCTGAAAGACTCATGCGCCGCGCGGCTGCGCTGTTGCTCGATCCGGCTGCCGAGGAAGGCGCCTCCAGCCGCGCCTGCGAGCGTTCCCAATGCTTTTCCGTCGCCGATCTCCCTGCCGATCAGGCCGCCGATGATGCCGCCGATCGCAAGCCCGGAGATGTTTTTCGGATCGCTTTTGTTGACCAGCTCGATCCGCTCGACTGTCCCGGTGTAGGCGCTCTGGGGCTGATAGACCTGGGAGGGGTAACCCTGGGACTGATACGGCTGCGGATATTGCTGCGGATATTGCGAATACTGCTGCGGGTACTGGCTTTGCGCCGGATACGACGGCGACGCATAGGCGCCGTAGCGCGAGTCATAGGCCGGGCGGACGGAGCTGATGTTCTTTTCCAGGCCTCCCAGGGTCGCATAGCTGCCCGGCTGGAGGATGGTGCATCCGCCGCCGAAATTGATGTCGTAGCAGACTTCCACCGGGCCGCCGTCGACGATCGCGGAGCGCGCGACGTCGTTGTAGCCCATGTTCACGAAATTGGGCACCGCACCGTTGGCGGTGAACTGCCTGCCGCCGTAATTCTCGGTCTCGAAGAAGGTTATGCCTGCCACGGCCGCGTTTGCCGCCAAGACCGCAGCGCCAACGAAAATTGCCGACACTAGCCGGATCATGATCGGTCGCTCCTTTGCCCATCGCATGAAAACTCAGGTACGCAATGGTGTGCGGAAGCGGCGCTGCAGTCTGTACGAGGTCGCACATTCCGCCCCGGGGACCTACGGCGCATATCAGGGTCAGCCCACGTTTTCCCGGGTGGGGCGAAATTGATTAAACACGGTCTGTCCCGGATATTTATGTAACCAAATCTTTCAACCGGACAAAGCCCTACTGGTGACGCGCCGCTTTTGTAAGAGGGGCTTTACACACTCGCATTGCACCCCTGCCCGGAGCTTGGTGAAATGCCCTCATCACTCACGACTCGCCAGGAGAGAAACATGAAATTGCTCAAACCAGTATTGATCGCCGCGGCGCTCGCCACCGCCGCGGCCCCTGGATTCGCGCAAGCGGCGCGTGACGGGCACGGCTATCACGGCGGCCACGGGTATCGCCCCGCGATCATCGGCCTCGGGCTGGGATTGGGGTTCGCAGCAGCGGCGTCGCCGTATTACTACGCGCCGCGCTATGTTGCCCCGTACTATCCGCCGGCCGCGTACTACGCGCCGGCTCCGGCCTATGACTACTACGGCCAGGCGCCAGGCTATGCGCCGTACGGAGGACCGTACATGCCCGACTCACGTTATTGACGCAAGCCAGTCGCTTTTAGGCTAAAGCGACGCGAACTGGGTGCGGTCGGCGAGTTTGTCCCAGATCGAATCGCGCGCGGCGACGATGTCGCGCGCCAGTGTCGGATCCTTGCCCAGCATCCCTTCGATCCTGGCGATCAGCTGGTTGTACGGCTGGCGCAGTGCGAGGACTTCCTCGTAGCTGCGGTTATGGGCGGTTTTGATACGCGCCAGGAGGTTTTCGATTTCGGATTTCAGGCCGAGCTTTTGCAGCCCCGGGATGGCCTGTGTGTCCTTGAGCCGTTGTTCCAGGCTCGCCAGGCTGGTCTGGTTGGCTTGCAGCTCTTCCGTAGCCGGGTCACGCACGGCCGGGCCGCCGAAAGCGGCCGAGGCCATGCCGAGCGCAATCGCGCTGAGCAGCAGGCGGGATCTGAATCTGTAGGGAGTTTTCATGGTCGGGGCCGCAGGATGAGGATGGCCCAACCATAAGGCGCCCCGACCGCGGAGTCTGTCGCCCGGGGGCTTGGGCGGCCGTCAGATAAATCCGTCGCTGCGCTTACATCCGCCTAGCCCTGGTAGAGATACCCGCTTGGCGAGCCCAGGACGGTCGTGCGCACGCAGTACCGGTGCGAGCCGGGAGGAAAGTCCGCCAGTGCCAGGTGCATGGTGCTGCGGTTGTCCCACATGATCAGGTCGTTCTTGTGCCATTTCTGCCGATACGTGAACAGCGGGTCGACCATGTGTGCGGAGAGGAACTTCAAGAGCGGCGCCGACTCGCGCTCGGTCATGCCGACAATGCGGCGCGTAAGCTGGTCGCCGACGTACAGCGTCTTGCGGCCGGTTTCCTCGTGCACGCGCACAATCGGCTGGGCGACGGGAGGATTGTTCTTGCCCAGCTCCGCCACGATGGCTGGATCGCGCTGCTTCATGCTCTCGACTTGCATGTAATCGTGCACCGCCCATAGCGGCTCGATCATCTTTTTCATCGCGTCCGAAAGCGCGTCGTACGCCGCCGCAGTGCTCGTAAACAGCGTGTCGCCGCCGATCTCGGGCAGGATCTGCGCGTGGAAGATCGAACCCAAGGGCGGCCGGGTGGTGTACGAGAGGTCCGAATGCCAGTGCCGCCCGACCATCTCGGTCGGCGAAGGCTTGCCGTCCACGGGAATCGTCGACAGGACGGCCAGCTCCGGGATCTCGGCATGGCGCAGCGGCTTGACCGTCTCGTGCAGGTCCAGCTCGCCGAAACGGCGGCTGTAGTCGATCAGCTGCTGGGCAGTGATGTCCTGGCTGCGCATGAGCACGATGCCGTACTCGTTCCACAGCGCGCGGACCGATGCGACCGTCGCGTCATCCAGCTTCTCGCGCAGGTCGATGTCCATGATCTCCACGCCGAAGGCATTGGCGAGGCGCCGGATTTTAAGTTTCGGCAGGTCGGCTGCGTTCATTTCATGTCCCCCTCGATTTACTGCGGCTGGATGCCCAGCTGCCTGGTCAGTGCGGTGAGGCGCTCGATGTCCCTCTGGATCACCGCCGCGAACTGCTCCGGCGTGCTGCCCGAAGGCTCGAGGCCGCGCAGCGCGAGCTCTTTCCTGCCCTCGGCGCTCAGCACGAACTTCGCCACCTCGGCCTGGATGCGGTCGATGATCGGGCGCGGCGTGCCAGCCGGCGCGACGTAACCCCACCAGAACGTCGAATCCAGCTCCCTGAGGCCGACCGTTGCGCCCGCCTGCGAGATCAGCGGCACCCCCAGCATGGCCGGTGTGGGCGACGAAACGCCGAACGCCTTGAGGCGGCCGGAATTCACCAGCGGCGTCGACGCGCCGGGATTGTCGAAGTACAGCGAGACCTGGTTGCTCATGAGGTCCGGGTAGATCTGCGAGGAGCCCTTGTAGGGCACATCGGTCATTTGCGTTCCCGTGAGCTGCTTGAACTGCAGTCCGAGCAGGTAGCTGAGCGTCGGGCTGCCGGTGCTCGCCATGTTGAGCTTGTTGGGATTGGCCCGTGCGTAGGCCACCAGCTCGGCCAGCGTGTTGACGGGCAGCGCGGGGCTGCCGAGCAGCACGAACGACGCGCTGCCGATCATCGAGATCGGCGCAAAGCTCCTGACCGGGTCGAACGGCAAGTTCTTCTGCAACACGACCGAGGTCGCATGCGTGCTGAGGTTTGCAATGCCTATCGTGTAGCCGTCAGGTGCCGCCTTGGCGACGATGTCGGTGCCGATGACGCCGCCGGCGCCGCCCCGGTTGTCCACCACGATCGGCTGGCCGAGCGCTTCGGCGACCCGGGCGGCCACGGAACGCGCGACGAGGTCGGTGCCGCCACCCGGCGGATAGGGCACCACCAGCCTGATGGGGTGCGCCGGCCAGGCCTGTGCCGCAGCACTCCCGGTAATTAGAAGCCAAAGCGCTGCGGTGAGAATCGCCCCTTGCATGGAACCACCTCCGGTTGAGCGGACGCCAGGCGCCGGCAGGAGCGATGCTCACACCTTCACAGCGGGCGCGCAATTCCTGTTTTGCATCGGCCCGGCCTGGGCTAGGCTAGGCTAGACCGGTTGTGCCGGAGCCAGGTTTGCCCGGGGCGCGTCGATGACGGCCTGCTTGAGCGCATCGTCGAGCGCTTCCATGAACTGCACCACCCTGATCGGCTTGGTGAGGTAGCGGAAGAATCCCGCCTCCAGGCCCTTTGCAATGTCGCGCGGGACGGCATTGGCCGAAAGCGCCATGACGGGAATGCGCGCCGTGAGAGGGTTGTCGCGCAACAGCTTCAGCGCGGCGAAACCGCTGATGCCCGGAAGGTTGATATCGAGGAGGATCACGTCAGGCAGGTGGTCTTGCGCTATCTGCACGCCGAGCTCGCCGCTCATCGCCGTGAGCAGGCTCAAATCGCCCCGGCGCTCGACCAGCTGCTCGACCAGCATCAGGTTCGCGCGGTTGTCCTCCACGTACAGCATGGTGCGCCTGGACGTTGGCGGATGTCCGGCCAAGGGCATCGCCGGATCCTGCGCGCCCGCCTCCACCGATTCGATCTGCGGGGCCTCGGAGGCGGGGAATTCCACCCAGAAGGTGCTGCCGGCGCCGACGGCGCTCTCGACGCCGAGGACGCCCCCCATCAATTCGACGAGCTGCTTGGTGACGACCAGCCCGATGCCGGTGCCCTCCTCGGCCCCATGCTCCTGTCCTAGCCGGTTGAACGGCTGGTACAACTGCGCCAGCCGTTCGGGTGCGAGGCCCGCGCCCGTGTCCCGCACGCTTACGCGCACGCGCCCCTCGCTTCGGGTGCATTCGACAACCACCGCGCCATCGACCCGGTTGTACTTGATTGCGTTCGACAGCAGGTTGACCAGGACCTGCTTGATGCGGGTACGGTCGGCCCACACGTAGAAATGATCCTCGAACTCGGGGAAGGCCATGCGTATGCCGCGCTTCTTCGCCTGCGGCGCGATCATCGCCTTGCAGTCCTGCAGCACGTCGGACAAAGCCATCGATTCCTGCGAGATCGTCGTCTTCCCCGATTCGATCGTGGCCAGGTCGAGGATTTCGTTGATCAGGCGCAGCAGGTACCAGCCGGCCTGCTGGATGTGGTCGATCGACAGCTTCTGCGCGGCCGTGGGGGGCGGCGAAGCGGACTCCATCAACTGCGCGAACCCAAGCACCGCGTTCAGCGGCGTGCGCAGCTCGTGGCTCATGCTCGACAGGAAATCGGACTTGGCGAGGTTGGCTTTTTCCGCCGCCGCCCGTGCGCCGTCCAGCGCGGTGTTGGTTTCCTGCAGGGCGCGCTCGAACTGCTTTCGCTCCGTGATATCGCGCGCTGCCGCAAAGACGCCCTGCAGCTTTCGATCCCGGTCATGGAATGTGGTGGCGTTGTACGACACCACGGTCTCCTTGCCGTCCCTTGCGCTCGCGGTGAGCTCGTAGTTGGTGAGCTTTTTCTCGCGCAGCACGAGGTTGATGGCCGCCTCGGCGCGCTCCGGGTCGGTGAAATAGTTCTTGAAAGCGGCGCCGATGAGTTCGTCCCGCGTGCAACCGGTGAGCGCCTCCATCTGCTTGTTGACGTCGGTGATGATGCCGGCAGGGTCCGTGGTCATCAGCGCGTCGATGTTGGATTCGATCAATGAACGCGTATAGAACTGCTGGTCGCGCAGGCGCTGGTCGAGCTTCTTCTGCTCTTCCTCGACCCGTTTCCTGGCCGTGTTGTCGGTGCCGATCAGCAGGTAGCCGATGATCGTGCCTTCCGCGTCGCGCAACGCCGTCACGGACACGACCGCCGGGAACCGGCTGCCGTCTTTGCGGATGTAGGTCAGCTCGTAAATGTCCTCGATTCCGCGCGAGGCCTTGAAAACCAGCGCCTCGAAGCCCGGCATGATCGAGCTGCTCAACTCGGCCGACAACGCCTTTGCCCGCGCGATCAGCTCCTGCGGATCGGAGATGTCGGCTGGAGTGATCTTGTTCAGCACGTCCGCGGCTGCGTAGCCGAGCATGCGCTCGGCGCCGACGTTGAAAATCTGGATCACGCCCTGCGCGTCGGTCGCGATCGAGGAAAAGTTGGCGCTGTTGAAAATCGCGTCCTGCAGCGCACCGGCCTTGATCAGCGGCAGCTGCTCGTCACTTTCTCGATTCGCCTCTTTCGCGGCAATTGCCCTGAGGATGGACGTCCAGAAGGGTTTCGGACGGGGCGCGTTAACTGCGCACGCTCTTGAGCGTGCTCACTAAAGCCAGCGCGAGGGCATGGCGTTCGTCTGGTGGATAAGCTCGGTGTTGCAGATCACGCAGCGAAAGCGATTTACGCCTTTGGCAGCCGGGCGGTCGGAGGCTACCTGGTTGGAATGCGGGCTGGACTTGAAGCGGTTGAAGCCGCGAAGGTCTTCGCAATCCGAGCAAGGCATGAGTGGGGGCGCAACTTTTACTGCGCGGACTGCAATTTTCATTTCGTGACCTCAGGGGGAGACAGAGGATAGGCTGATGCGTCGCGAAACAATGTAGGTGTTTGTCCTACTTCAAAAGGAGCGCTAGTCGCGCGCCTTCGGCCGCAGGTTCTTTTCGACGATGATGAGGCACGCGAGCGCGGGAATCGAGAGGAAGATCCCAACCACCCCGCCAAGCTGCTCGCCGGCGAGGATCCCGAAGATTACCAGCGCCGGGCGCACGCCGATGCTGCCGTGCATGAGCATCGGCGAGAGCACGTAATCCTGGAATATGCGGTAGAGCAGGATGAAGCCCGCGATCCACAGCAGGTGGTCGTACCCCGAGACGCCCGCGACAAGCAGCGCAATGACCGCGGCGGCTAGCGGCCCGATCACGGGGACGATCTCGAACACCGCCGCGACGGAAGCCAGCAGCAGCGCGTACGGCACCCTGGTCGAAGTGAAGAACACACCGTAGGAAATCAACGTGGCCAGCGACAGCAGACCCAGCGCGCGCACATATTTGCCCAGGGCATCGTGCAGGTCCGCGAGGATTTCGGCCACCGTCTGCCGCGAGGCGCCCGGCCCGAGCTCGCGCAGCAGCGCGCGGCGGATCTTCTCGCCGTCGCTGACGAAGATGATCGCGAGGATCGGGATCAGCACCACGAAAACGAGATTGCCCGCATAGGCGAAGATCTCGGTGCCCGCGCCCTTGACGAAAGGAATTGCGGAGGCCATCGCGGTGCGCGCGGCGGCCTCGATCCGCCCGCGCAGCGGCTCGAGCCAGTCGGGCAGCGGGATCTTCGCGGCCAGCGCCGACCTGTCGGTGAGGTTGGGCAACTGCGCGGCGAGCTTCTGCGCCTCCTCGCTCACGGACGGCGCGACCAGCGCGAGCGCCAGAGCGAGCACGCCGACCACGAGCAGCGCCGCGGCGAAAACCGACGCGCCGCGCGGAATGCGCCGCCACTTGTGCCTCTCGATCAGCGCCACCAGCGGCGCGATCATGTACGCGAGGAACAATGCGAGGATGAAGATCAGCAGCGTTTTGCGGATCGCATAGATCGCAACGAACACCAGCGCGACGAGGCCCACCGTCCATGCCGCCCGCGCCGCCCGCGAATCCCACCCGAACATCGCCGCCTCCCGCGCCCGCCTACCTGCGGCCCAGGTCCGTGATCCCGTCGGCGACCAGCTTGGTCCTGTTGGATACCAGCAGGACGTCGCCCCCCACCCTCAGGTAGCGGTAACCCGCAGGCGGCTTGCCGAGCCTCGCGGCGAGGGCGTGAGGCAGGTCGAAGCGGATCGCGGACTGCGGCAGCGGCCGGCCCACGACCCATTTGCGCTCATGCGAGGGCGCCGAGCATCCACCTGCGGTCTTCGCGAAGCCGATCGGGCAGCGCCCGGCGACCATCTCGTCGTTGTAGAAATCGCGCGCCGCAGCCCATTGGCGGTCGGCGAACGCGGGGACTTTCTCGGCGGCGGCGGCCGCCGACCCGGCGACCAGGAGGAGGAGGAGGGCGAAAGCGCGGGCCAAGATCATGGAATGCTCCTGTGAGAAGCGCAGGGTCCGCTTTCCCGTCCGGATCCGCTGTGCGACACCACACACAGGCGGTAAATGTACTGGTATCGGCACAAAAATGACTGGATACCGGCTCCACGAGCCGATCTCCAAAACAATTTCCCTAAATTAGGGCGGGATTCAGGCGCCCTGGAGCTTCACCAGCTCCTGCATCACTACCGCGGGATCCGGCAACAGCCCGGCCGCGTACGCAGTGAATCCGCGCACCACGCCCTGCGGGTCGATGAGGGTCACCGAGCGCATCGGGTACCCGCCCTCGGCATTGAAGATCCCCAGGGCCTGGCTCACCTTGCCGTGCGGATAAAAATCCGACAGGAGCGGATGGCCGATCCCGCCCATGGCTGCCGCCCAGACCTTGAGGGCCGGCGCCGGGTCGCACGAAAGGCCCAGCACCTGGGCGCCCTTTGCTTCATATTGTTTCAACGCACGGTTGAAAGTCGCGGTTTGGTTCGTTCATCCGCCGGTGAACGCAAACGGGAAGGCCGAGATGACCACCCATTTGCCGCGATACTGGGAGAGCGATATCTCGCTGCCGTCGTGGGCCTTGAGCTTGAAGTCCTGCAGCGTAGTGCCGATGTCCGCCATGGCGTGCTCCTTAGAAGGGAAAAAAATTGCCTGCCAAGCATACCCAGTTTCGCTGCATGAGTCTGCCCGGCCCGGGGGTTGGCATAAAGTAGCGCCACAAACATAACCGGGACAACACGATGGCCCTCAATCGTTTCCTTGCCTGCGCAATCCCCTGCGCCCTCCTCGCCCTCGCCGGCTGCGCCCAGCACGCCTCGCGCAGCGATCCCGCCCTCTCGCGCAGCGACTCCGCCCTCGTCACCGAGGACTTCATGATTCCCAGCGCCGACCCCGGCGTGCAGATCCACGTGCGCAACAAGCGCCCGGCCGACCTCGGGACCTTCGGGCCCGGCAACATCATCCTGTTCGTGCACGGCGCCACCACGCCGCCCGAAGCCGGGTTCGACCTCAAGCTCGACGGCCTGTCGTGGATGGAGTGGATGGCGCGGCAAGGCAATGACGTGTACTTCGTGAGCGTGCGCGGGTATGGCCGCTCCACGCGCCCGCGTGAGATGGACGAGCCGGCGCTGAAGAACAAGCCGGTGGTGCGCCTGCCCTCGGCCACAAGCGACGTAAACACCGCAGTCGACTTCATCCGCACGCGCCGCGGCGTCGACAAGGTGAGCCTGCTCGGCCACTCCTGGGGCACAACGATCATGGCCGCGTACACGGCGCAGAACAACGCCAAGGTGCACCGCCTCGTGCTGTATGCGCCGCAGTGGCTGCGCACCCAGGGACGCTCGCCCACGGACGCGGGTGGCGATCTCGGCGCTTACCGCATCGTTACCGAGGATGGCGTCAGGAAGCGCCGCGGCATAGGCCTGCCGCCGGGCAAGCAGGAGGAGCTGATGCCTCCACGCTGGCTGGACGCCTATCTCGATGCCGCCTTCGCCAGCGACCCGTGGTCGGCTACGCAAAAGCCGCGCGCTTTTCGCGCGCCCAACGGCGTCGTGCTTGACGGCCGCGAATACCAGAACGTCGGCAAGCCGATCTACGACCCCGCAAACATCCGCGTGCCTACGATGCTGATCCTCGCCGACTGGGACGCGGACACGCCTCTGTACATGGCGCAGGCACTCTTCCCGCTGCTCGTGAACGCGCCGGCCAAGCGCATGGTGGTCATTGGCGAAGGCACGCACGTGATCCTGACGGAGAAGAACCGCATGCAGCTCTTCCGCGAGGTCGACCTGTACTTCCAGGAGGGCCGTCAGTAGCTGTTTACATATTCCCTGTTGCCCGTTCGCCCCGCAGGCGATTCAATGGGACATGGCAGCAATGAGGGGACCACAATGAAACTGGCAAAAGCGGTGTTTATGGCGGCCGCAATAACCGCAGCGGCGGCGCCGGGCCTGGCCCACGCGCGCGGCGGCTGGGGGTTCGGATGGGGCCTGGGCCTGGGCGTGGCGCTCAGCGCGCCGATCATCGCCTCGGCGTACTACTCGCCGTACTACTACCGCCCCTACTATTACCCTCCACCCTATTACCCTCCCTATGCCTATGCGCCTGCGTTCGTACCGCAGTACGTGCAGCAGACTGCGGCGCCGGCGCGGGAGCCGTCCTGGTATTTCTGCCCGGCTTCGAACGGCTACTACCCCTACGTGAGGGAGTGCGCTTCGGGCTGGCAGGCCATCTCGCCCCGTCCGCCCGGCCTCTGACGCGGCACCCACGCCGGCGGGCGGCTTCCGCGGCATGACCGCCCCAGTCCCAACCGCATCGAGCCGCATCCCACCGGGCGTCTGGGTGCTCGGGTTCGTCAGCATGCTGATGGACATCTCCTCCGAGATGATCCACAGCCTGCTGCCCCTCTTCATGGTCACGGTGCTCGGGGCCAGCGCGTTGACCGTCGGCCTCATCGAAGGGATTGCCGAATCCACCGCGCTGATCGTCAAGGTGTTCTCCGGCACGCTGAGCGACTACCTCGGCAAGCGCAAGGGGCTGGCGGTATTCGGCTACGCGCTAGGTGCGCTGAGCAAGCCCTTGTTCGCGATCGCGCCGACCATCGGCATCGTGCTGGCCGCGCGATTCATCGACCGCGTCGGCAAGGGCATCCGCGGCGCCCCGCGCGATGCCCTGGTGGCCGACATGACGCCGGCGCACTCGCGCGGCGCGGCGTTCGGCCTGCGCCAGTCGCTCGACACGGTCGGCGCTTTCCTCGGTCCGCTGATTGCGGTCGGCCTGATGCTCCTGTGGGCGGACGACTTCCGCGCGATCTTCTGGGTGGCGGCCATCCCCGGCCTGCTCGCCGTGGCGCTGCTTGTCTTCGCCGTGCGCGAGCCCGCGCGTCCCGCAGGCGGGCAACGCGTCAACCCGATCCAGCGCGAGAGCCTTAAGCGCCTCGGCCCCGTCTTCTGGCGCGTGGCCGCCATCGGGACGGTGTTTACGCTGGCGCGCTTCAGCGAAGCCTTCCTCGTGCTGCGCGCCCAGCAGATCGGCATCGCGCTGGCCTGGGTCCCGCTTGTGATGGTGGCCATGAACCTGGTCTACGCTTTGTCGGCGTACCCCTTCGGCAGGCTGTCGGACCGCATGCCGCATGCGCGCCTGCTCGCAATGGGCCTCGTTGTGTTGATTGCGTCGGACCTCGTCCTGGCCAATTCGACCCAGTGGCCTGTGTTGCTCGCGGGCGTCGCGCTGTGGGGCGTGCACATGGGCATGACCCAGGGGCTGCTGGCGACGATGGTGGCCGATGCCGCACCCGCCGACCTGCGCGGCACCGCGTTCGGGCTGTTCAACCTGGTGAGCGGAATCGCAATGCTGCTTGCCAGCGTGATTGCGGGCTTGCTATGGGACCAGCTGGGCGCTTCGTTTACGTTCTACGCGGGCGCCGGATTCTGCGCGATCGCGCTCGCCGCCCTCGCGTGGCACGGCGCGGCTACCGGCGCGAAAGGAAACCCGCAATGACCGCCCTCGGCTGGAGACAAAGGCCCGCTGCGGGCCCTGGAAGTCAATCCAGAAGACTCTCTACAGGATGCGGGCGAGCAGTGCTCCCACCACAACGGCCAAGCCTACCGATTTGAGCGGGTTTTCGCCGACATATTTGCACGTGTCGGCCACCAGCTTTTTTTCCGCGTCCGACATCTTCGCGGTCTTCTCGGTGAGCCAGTCCGAAGCCTGTACCGCTGCGGCGCTGGCCTTGTCCGTTGCGCTGTGCGCCATCGACGCGGCCTTGTCGAGCGAAGGCTGCGCCTTGCGCGCCGCTTCGTCTATCGCAGAGTGGGCCGACGATGCCGCCTTGCCTATCTTCGAGGAGCCGGCGGGAGAATCGAATCCGGGCGTCGTCACGTCCGATTTGGGGGTCGAGGTGTTGCTGTAGGGGGTAGATTCCATGCTATGGCTCCTTGTGGAAGTACTTTCGGACACAACCGAAAATGCCCCCGCGCGCGGGGGCATCGTGTGCATTGGGACCTCCTTCTAGCGCATCAGGCGGCCGACAATCAGCGCGGCTACGACTGCGATGCCGATCGACTTGAGCGGATTGGCCGAGATGTAGCCGGACGCATCGTCCACCAGCTGTTTCGGGGCGGCGGCCAGGCGTGTGCCCTGCTTGCTCGCCCACTCGGTCGCCTGCGTTCCGGCGGCGACCGCCTTGTCGGACGCGTCGTGCGCCATTTCGGCAACTCGATCCAGCGGCTCCCGGACCTTGCGGGCCGCGTCATCGATGACCGAGTGGACTGCGGATGTGGCCTTGTCGAGCTTCTCGCCAGCGGTTTGGCTCATGTGATTTCCAGTTTGGGGTGTACGGACGGGTGACAACCACCAATGGTCCGCTCAACAAACCGGTTTTGCTGTGCGATGGCACACATAGGTGCGCGGCGCGCGCCTACCCAAAATCCGCGTCGGACGACTGGGGAATCGCCGCGGGAATGCTGCTTTGCACTGTGCCCGTCCGATACATTTCGGCTGCGGCGCGACTCGATAAAAGTACCGGTCCCGGAACAAAATTGCAAATTCAAGTTCGAAGTGCGACATCCTGATTGAACTGAGAGGGGTGAGGATGTGCACGGGTGTACCTTTCTCGATGTCTAGTCTAGATAGGAGCACTCGATGTATTACGCACACCTCACCCTTATGGAACGCTACCAGATTGAGCTTGGCATACAAGCGGATTTGAGTGCACGGCAGATAGGTCGCAATCTTGGCCGGCACCACGCGACGATCAGCTACGAGATCAT
>JBBQNG010000107.1:0-13442 GCA_038329645.1 Burkholderiales bacterium | reverse complement strand
GCAGCCGACGAACCACGGATGGTCGGAAAGTTCCATCATCTCGGGCAGGTTTTCGCTCGGCGTACGCGCCGACACCTTGTAGCCTTTTTCCTCGAGCTGCGGCACGTAAACGTTGTTCACTTCGTAGCGATGGCGGTGGCGCTCGTTGACTTCCGCACCGTAAATCTGCGCAGCCAGCGTGCCCGGAAGAACCGGGCACTTCTGGGCGCCCAGGCGCATGGTTCCGCCCAGGTCGGAACTGTCAGTCCGCCGCTCGATCTTGCCGGTGCGGTCCAGCCATTCGATGATCAGCGCCACGACCGGATGCGGGGTGTCAGGCGCGAACTCGGTGCTATTGGCATCCGCAAGCCCGCAGACGTTGCGCGCGAACTCAATCGTCGCGAGTTGCATTCCCAGACAGATGCCGAGATAGGGAATCTTTTCCTCGCGCGCATGGCGTATCGCCGCGATCTTTCCCTCCACGCCGCGCTTTCCGAACCCACCCGGCACCAGGATGGCGTCCATGTTCTGCAGGCTCGCCACGCCGTCGGTCTCGATCGATTCGGAGTCCACGTAATGGATCTTCAGCCTGGAGCGGGTGTGGATCCCCGCGTGGATCAGCGCTTCCGACAACGATTTGTAGGAGTCGGTGAGGTCGATGTATTTGCCGACCAGCGCAATGTCGACTTCGTGCTCGGGATGCTCGAGATTGTCGATCAGTTGCTTCCAACTCGACAGGTTGGCCGCCTTTGCAAGGATGTTCAGCTTGTGGCAGACGATCTCGTCGAGCATCTGGTCATGCAGCATCAGCGGGATCTTGTAGATCGAATCGACGTCCCAGGCCGCGATCACGGCCTCCTTGGAGACGTTGCAAAACAGGGCGATCTTGCGCCGGTCGTCCTCGGGCAGCGGCCGGTCGGTGCGGCACAGGAGCACGTCGGCCTGGATACCGATCTGGCGCAGCTCTTTTACCGAGTGCTGCGTCGGCTTGGTCTTGATCTCGCCGGCAGAGGCGATGTACGGCACCAGCGTAAGGTGGACGTAGCAGACGTTGTCGCGACCGAGTTCCAGGCCCATCTGCCGGATCGCCTCGAGGAAGGGCAAGGATTCAATGTCGCCGACCGTGCCGCCGATCTCGACGATCGCCACTTCGGCGTCACCCGCGCCGCGCTTCACGAAGGCCTTGATCTCGTCGGTGATGTGCGGGATGACCTGCACCGTCCCGCCGAGGTAGTCTCCGCGGCGTTCCTTGCGGATTACGCTCTCGTAGACCTGGCCGGTGGTGAAGTTGTTCCAGCGCTTCATCTTCGAGGACTGGAAGCGCTCGTAGTGGCCGAGATCCAGGTCGGTCTCCGCGCCATCCTCGGTCACGAACACCTCCCCGTGCTGGAAAGGGCTCATCGTGCCGGGATCCACGTTGATGTACGGGTCCAGCTTGATGTTGGTGACTTTGATGCCGCGCGATTCGAGGATCGCTGCGAGGGAGGCGGCGGCTATCCCCTTACCCAGGGAAGAAACTACGCCGCCAGTAACGAATACGTATTTGGTCATCCGGGGACGAATGCCGTGAAAGCCGAAGTTTACTCCTGTTTCGGCCGGGCCTCAATCGGGGGACGAGAAAAAATACCTGCGATTCGCGTGTCAAGGGCCGGCCGAAGAAAAAGTAGCAATCGGCATATAATATGTTGCAGGAGATATGCAATGACCGAAGAGACCTCAAGCCTGATTCTGGAAATGCTGCGAGCGATGCGCGGCAAAATAGATCAAATGGCCGACGACATCGGGAGCATCAAGCTGCGACAGACATCCATCGAGCATCAGGTGGCGGGACTGCACAAGACGTTCGCTGATCTACACGCCGATAACGCCGTCATTCATGGTCGAATTGACGGAGTGGATAAAAGACTTGAGCGCATCGAGCGACGGCTGGAACTCACGCCCGCGTAGCCTACCGTCGCGAGCCAAGAACCAGCGCCCCGACAGGGGCGTTTTCCATTGTCGCGCCGCATGAGCGAAAACGGGATTATGTGATTGGGGGCGGCCTCTATCGCATAGTGGAGCAAATTGCGAACTTACGGCGCCATCGTCGCGGCCTTGATCGACTCGGTGCGTATCTCCTCCGTCAGCTGCGCCTTGTAGCCGGTGAATTCCGGCGTCGTCTTCATCGTGTAGTGACGAGGATGCGGCAGGTCGATTGCGAGAATAGTCTTGATCCGGCCCGGCCGCGCCGACATCACCGCCACCCGATTGGCCATGAAAATCGCCTCATCGATGTCGTGGGTGACGAAGAGCACCGTCTTCTTGTCGGTTTCCCAGATGCCCAGCAGCAGTTCCTGCATTAGAGCCCGGGTCTGGTTGTCCAGCGCGCCGAAGGGCTCGTCGAGCAGGAGCATCTTGGGATCGTTGGCCAGCGCGCGCGCCAGGGCGGTGCGCTGCTGCATGCCGCCCGAAAGCATCCTGGGAAAATGGTTCTCGAAGCCCGCGAGGCCGGTCTTGTCGATGAAGTAGTCCGAGATCCGGATCTGCTCCCCGATCGGCATGCCCTTCTCACGCAAGCCGAAGCGGATATTTTCTCGCACGCTGAGCCACGGAAACAGCGTGTACGACTGGAACACCATGCCCCGATCCGGTCCCGGGCGGCTCACCGGCACCCCGTCGAGCAGTACCCTCCCGGTCGTCGGCTGGTCGAGGCCCGCGACGATGCGCAGCAGCGTCGACTTCCCGCAGCCCGAAGGCCCGAGGATGGTGATGAAGTCGTTGTCCTCGATCGTGAGATCGGTCGGTTGCAATGCCTGGGTCGGCGCGCCTCCGCTCACCCCCGGGAAAACCCGCGACACCCCCTCGATGGCGAGCTTCGACATCAGAACGCCCAGGGATAAAGCTTGCGGTTGACCCACTTGAAGGCGAAGTCGGTCACCAGGCCGATCACGCCGATGATGAATATGCCGAAGATCATCTGGCCGGTGTCGAGCATGCGTTGGCTGTCCATGATCATGTGGCCGATGCCGGTCTCTGCGCCGACGAGCTCGGCGACGATCACGTAAGTCCAGGCCCAGCCAAGCACCAGGCGCAGCGTCTCGGCGATCTGCGGCGCGGCGCCAGGCAGCATCACGCGCTTCACGATGCCCGAGGCGTCGGCCCCGAGCGTGTAAGCGGCTTCGACCAGGTCCTTGCGTGTCGAGCCCACCACCCCGGCTACCATAAGGATCACCTGGAACACCGAGCCGATGAAGATCACGAGCAACTTTTCGGCCTCGCCGATCCCGGCCCACAGGATCAGGAGCGGGATGAACGCCGACGCCGGCAGGTAGCGCGCGAACGAGATGAAGGGCTCGAAGAACGCCTCCACCGGCTTGAAGGCCCCCATCAGGATCCCGAGCGGCACCGCAACCACCGCCGCGAGAGCAAATCCGCCCACTACGCGGAAGAGGGTAATGCCGACGTCATTGATGAAGCCGAACTGGGTGAAGAGGTTGTAGCCCGTGACGAGCGTCTCGAGCGGCGTCTTGAGGAACATCGGGTCGATGAGCCCGGCCCAGGTGACAAGCGCCCACACCGCCAGGAACAGCACGAAGAAAATCGTCCCGAGCGCGATCCGGGCGCCGCGCGGGACGGGCTTGAGGGGCTCGAAGATCATGCGACTTCAGCGTGCCGCAGCGCTAGCCACGGCACGCCTCGGTGGACTACTGGAAGCTCAAATCCAGCATGTCCTTCGGCTTGATGTCCTTGGCGATCACGCGGTTGAACTTGAGGACGTCGATCGCGAAGCTGGTGAACTGCTGGCTCTCTTTCGCGTAGTACGCCTTATTCGCGGCGCGATCCTGCCAGGAGATGAACGCGGCCGACTTGCCGAATTGCTCGCCGGTTTGCTTGACTGCGCTCCCCATCAGCTCGTAGGCCTTGGCGGGCTCCTTCTTGATCATGTCGAGGGCTTCGAAGAAGCTGTCCACCGACGCCTTCACGATCTTCGGGTTCTTCTTGATGAAGTCGGTACGGAACACGAGCGTGTCGACCACGACTGGGTAATCGACCGAAGTCACCAGGATCTTGCCGGCCTCCGGCTTGGCGCGCACGGTGGACAGGTACGGCTCATACGTGACTGCCGCGTCGTTCTGCCCAGCCACGAAAGACTGCGCCGCGGGCTGCGAGCCCATCGTGGAGCGGATGACGTCCTGCATGGTCATGCCGTTCTTCTGCAGGATGTACGAGAGCATGAAGTGCTGCACGGTGCCGGGACCGTCCACCGCCACCGACTTGCCCCTGAGATCCTTGATGGAATTGATGTTGTTGCGCACGACTACGCCGTCGCCGCCGTTCGACTTGTCGATGAGCAGCACCTGCACGGCCGGTACGCCTGCGGCGGTCCACACGATGTGCTGGTCAACCGTCGTCGCGGCTGCGTTCAGGGCGCCTGACGCCAGTGCCGCCGAGCGCTGCACGGGGGCGATGAAGCGGATTTCCACGTCCACGCCGTTCTTTTTGAAGATGCCGGCCTTGTCGGCAAGCGATAGCGGCGCGAATCCTGTCCAGCCGCTGATGCCGAGGATGACTTTCTCCTGCGCAACGGCCGCGGTCGAAAGTGCGGCGGCGGCAAATGCAACGACGATGGCTTTCATAGTGGGGCTCCCCTGATTTTCCCTCGAAGCCGCCATTCTATGTCAGGGAGCATACATCCACACCGAAGCCTGAGAAAATGCCGGTTCACATTCGCGCATCCAATTCGATTCATGAATATCATTCGCGTCGATCACGTCGGCAGCCTGCTTCGTCCCGAGAGCCTTAAGGCGGATTTCATGCGCCATGCCACCAGCCAGATTCCGCTCGAAGAGCTGGTCGCCGCACAGGATGCAGCGATCCGCGACGTGATTGCCAAGCAGGAGTCGCACGGCCTGCCGGTCGTTACCGACGGCGAATACCGCCGCCTCAACTGGCAGGTCAGCTTCTCCGCAGTGGCCGGCTGGGACATGTGGAACACTTCGTGGCTGAATTTCCGCCAGAACCCCGGCAACATCGCGCCGACCGAGACGCCGTTCCGGAAAGGCGAGGACGCGGTGCTCTCGTTCCAGACGCCGGTAACCGAGAGGCTGAGGCTCCTGCGCAGCTTCCCGCTGGACGAATACAAGTTCGCTGCCTCAGTCGCCAAGCACCCGGTCAAGATTCCGCTTATGGGACCGGACCGCGTGGCCCAGATGGCCGACATCGCGGGTTCGCGCTCGGTGTATGCCGATTCGGACGCATTCCTTGCCGACGTGGTCGCGATCCAGCGCGAGATGGTGACGCAGATGATCGACGCGGGTTGCCGCCAGATACAGCTCGACGAGCCCAGCTATACGGGCTATGTGGATCCGCCGACGCTCGAGCGCCTGCGCTCGCGCGGCGAAGATCCCATGCAGAATCTCGACCGCGCCATTGCGGCCGACAACGCCGTGATCGCCGGCCTCAAAGGCAAGGCCACCTTCAGCCTGCATATCTGCCGCGGCAACCGCGCGAGCATGTGGCACCGCGAAGGCAAGTACGACCCGATTGCCGAGCGCCTGTTCGGCAGCCTCAAATTCGACCGGTTGCTGCTGGAATACGACACCGAGCGCGCGGGCGGCTTCGAGCCGCTGCGCTACGTGCCCAAAGGAGTCACCGTCGTGCTCGGCCTGATCACCACCAAAGTCGGCCGCGTCGAAACCGTCGATGAACTGAAAAAGCGCCTCGACGACGCCAGCCGCTTCATCGACCTCGGCCAGCTCGCGCTCAGTCCGCAATGTGGCTTCGCGTCGGGCATCGCGGGCAACATGCTCACCGAGGACGAGCAGTGGGCCAAGATCGACGTGATGATCGAAACCGCACGCCAGGTATGGGGAAATCGATAGCAGCCGAGCACGACACAGGCCGATTCCGTCATACTACGATTTCGCCCCCACAAGGCACGGACATGACCGAACTCGAACTGAAGCTCTCGCTACCCGATCAAATCGCCCAACAAGCGAAGGCCGCGGGACTGCTCACCTCGGAGGGCATCGAGCGCCTGGTGCGCCAGGCGATCCGCAAGGCCGCCGCCCAGCGCCTGATCGAATACGGCAAGCGCCTGCGTGAGCCTGGAACCCCCGAGATCACCGAAGCGGAACTCGAAACTGGACTGAAGGCGGTGCGTGCCGAGCTTCGCGAGGCACGTGCGCGTCGTTCTTGACACCAATGTTGTTGTGTCCGCCCTTCTTTGGGGCGGCACGCCCGAGCGGTTGATCGAGCTTGTCGGCGAAGGGGACCTCGAATTCTTTACCTCCGAGGCGCTCCTGGCCGAAATCGCCGGCATTCTCGGCCGGTCCAAGTTCGCAGAGAAGCTTGGACAGAAGGGCCTTTCGGCCGCCGATGTGCTCGCGCGTTACAAGGAACTCGCCCAAACCGTCGAGGCAGCACCGGTGGACGAGGCCGCGCTACGCGACCCTGATGACGCCGCGGTCCTCGCCTGCGCCCTGGCTGCACGCGTCGATGCAATCGTCTCGGGCGACAATGACTTGCATGCGCTCGGTAGCTATCAAGGCATCCTTATCCTCTCGCCCGCCGACTGCCTCAGGCGAATTGCTGTCTAACCGGTGCCGGATGGAGCACGACATGACCGAATCAACCTTGCCGCGGGGACCGATCCGCGCCCCGCGCGGCGCCACCCTATCGGCCAAGAGCTGGCTCACGGAAGCCCCGCTGCGCATGCTCATGAACAACCTCGACCCGGAGGTCGCCGAGCGCCCTGAGGAGCTCGTCGTTTACGGCGGCATCGGCAAGGCGGCGCGCAACTGGGAATGCTTCGACCAGATCGTCGCCAGCCTTCGCGCGCTCGAAGGCGACGAAACGCTTCTCGTGCAATCGGGCAAACCGGTCGGCGTTTTCAAGACCCACGCCGACGCACCGCGCGTGCTGATCGCCAACTCGAACCTCGTGCCGCACTGGGCGACGTGGGAGCACTTCAACGAGCTCGACCGCAAGGGGCTGATGATGTACGGCCAGATGACGGCCGGCTCGTGGATCTACATCGGCAGCCAGGGCATCGTGCAGGGCACCTACGAGACCTTCGCCGAAGCCGGCCGCCAGCACTACGGCGGCGACTGGAAGGGCAAATGGATCCTGACCGGCGGCCTCGGCGGCATGGGCGGCGCGCAGCCGCTGGCAGCCACGATGGCGGGCGCTTCCATGCTCGCAATCGAATGCGATCCGACGCGCATCGAGATGCGCCTGAAGACTGGCTATCTCGACGAGCGCGCCAATACGCTCGACGAGGCGTACGCGATTCTCCAGCGCGCGGAGAGCGAAAGCCGCGCGGTGTCGGTCGGGCTGGTGGGCAATGCCGCCGAGCTGTATCCGGAAATCCTCAAGCGCGCGCGCTCAGGCGGCATGAAACCCTCCCTCGTCACCGACCAGACCTCCGCGCACGATCCCGCGAACGGCTACCTGCCCGAGCACTGGTCGCTCGAGCGCTGGAAGGACCTGCGCAAGACCGATCCCGAGGAAGTCGCAATCTCGGCGCGCGAAGCCATGGCCAACCAAGTGCGCGCCATCCTCGGGTTCCAGGGCATGGGCATCCCCTGCGTCGACTACGGCAACAACATCCGCCAGGAAGCGTTCAACGTCGGCGTGAAGAACGCGTTCGACTTCCCGGGCTTCGTGCCGGCCTATATCCGGCCGCTCTTCTGTCGCGGCATCGGGCCTTTCCGCTGGGTCGCCTTGTCCGGCGATCCCGAGGACATTGCGAAGACCGATGCGAAGGTGCGCGAGCTCTTTCCCCACGACAAGCATCTCAACCAATGGCTCGACATGGCGGCCAGACGGATACATTTCCAGGGATTGCCCGCGCGCATCCTGTGGATCGGCCTGGGCGACCGGCATCGCGTGGGCCTCGCGTTCAACGAGATGGTGAGGAAGGGCGAGCTCAAGGCACCGGTAGTGATCGGCCGCGACCACCTCGACTCGGGTTCGGTGGCCAGCCCCAACCGCGAGACGGAATCGATGAAGGACGGCTCGGATGCGGTGTCCGACTGGGCGATGCTCAATGCGCTCCTCAACTGCGCGAGCGGCGCGACGTGGGTGTCGATTCACCATGGCGGCGGCGTCGGCATGGGGTACTCGCAGCACGCGGGCATGGTGATCGTCTGCGACGGCACACCGGCCGCCGACAAGCGCATTGCACGCGTACTCTGGAACGATCCGGCCACCGGCGTCATGCGCCACGCGGATGCGGGCTACGAAGAAGCGATCCGCTGCTCCAGGGAACAGGGTCTCAACCTGCCGATGATTGGGTAGACTGCCACGAATGGAACTCTACAAATTCAAGCAGGGTACTAAGCCCCTGCTCCTCTCGATGCCTCACGTCGGCACGCACATCCCGGACGCGCTTGCGCGCCGCATGATGCCGATCGCGCACACCGTGCCCGACACCGACTGGCACCTCGAGCAGCTCTACGATTTTGCCGACGATCTCGGCGCCTCGATCCTGGTCGCGACGCATTCGCGCTACGTGGTCGACCTGAACCGGCCGCCGGACAACGCCAACCTCTACCCGGGCCAGGACACCACGGGCCTGTGCCCCATCGACACGTTCGACAAGCGGCCGATCTACCGCATGGGCGAGGAGCCCGACGATACCGAGATCCGCCATCGGGTCGGCACCTACTGGAAGCCCTACCACGCCAAGCTGCAGGAGGAGCTTGCGCGCATCAGGAAGGTGCACGGCTCGGCCCTCCTGTGGGATGCGCACTCGATCGCTTCGCAGGTGCCGCGCTTTTTCCAGGGGCGCCTGACCGACTTCAACCTCGGCACCGCGGACGGCGCTTCATGCCGGCCGGAGATCGGTGTGAAGATGGCTGAGATCGCGAGCGGCGCGTCCGGGTATTCCTCGGTACTCAATGGGCGTTTCAAGGGCGGCTACATCACGCGCACCTACGGCAGGCCGGCCGAAGGCGTCGAGGCGATGCAGCTGGAGCTCGCCGAGATTACCTACATGGACGAGCCGCATCCTTTCGGCTACCGGAAGGACCTTGCGGCCAAGGTGCGGCCGCACCTGCGCGCGATGCTGGAGGCGTACCTCGGCTTGCACCGCGCCGGACCTTGAAAGTCATACTTTTAATTCTCAAGATCTAATATCCGCGAGGCTCTTCGGCCAGTTTATTTTCCAAAACGGGAAAATTTACCCGGGCGATACCCAAGCCCTCCCCGCCCGGCGCCACGGTGCGCCAGCGCACAGGTGAAGGGGAAGCCTCCCCTTAGAATAGGGGACCTCAGCCCGGCCGCCCCATGCCTGACTCGTCCGCCCCCGCCAGAATCCAGGTCCGCTGCTGCATCGCCGGCGGCGGCCCCGCATGAAGCTCGCCTTCCGCATTCCCACCCGCGCGCGGCATATCCTGCAGCATCCGCTCGCATTCTGGCTGCAGGTGCTGAAGGCCTTCCAGGCCAACCAGGGGCTGCTGCTGGCCGGCGCCGTGGCCTACTACGCACTGCTGTCGATTGTCCCGCTGCTGATCCTCATGGTGATCGTGCTGTCGCACGTGATCGATCAGGGGGAGCTGCTGGCGACCCTGCGGCGCGCCCTCGAGTTCGTGGTGCCCGGCCAGTCGAAGCAGGTCGTGCAGGAGCTGCGCGACTTCCTCGACAACAGCGCCGCGGTCGGCTGGGTGCTGTTCGCCACCATGCTGTTCTTCAGCTCGCTCGCCTTCAAGGTGCTCGAGAATGCGATGTCGGTGATCTTCCTGCACCGCATCGCGGTGAAGCGGCGCCCCATCATCTACTCCCTCCTGCTGCCCTTCGGCTACATCCTGTTCATCGGCGCGCTCCTTTTTGTGGGCACGTACGTGCTCGCCGACCTCCTGGCGATCGGCAAGCAGAGCATCGTCTTCAAGGGGCACGTCTGGTCCCTCGGCGGCTTTTCGAGCGTCGCGCTGTACGTGGTGGGGATCAGCGGCGAGATCCTGCTCATCTCGTCGATCTACTATTTCATGCCGGTCGGGCGGCTCTCGATCAGGCACGCGCTGATCGGCGGCGCCACCGCCGGCATCCTCTGGGAGATCATCCGTCACGGGCTGGTCTGGTACTTCGGCACGCTGTCCCAGGTGAGCGTGGTGTACGGCTCGCTCACCACCGCGATCATCGTGCTGCTCAGCTTCGAGATCGTAGCGACGCTGCTGCTGTTCGGCGCGCAGGTGATCGCGGAATACGAAAGGTTCGACGTCAGCAAGCCCGATGCCCCGCCCGAGCCGGCGCAGATCGGACCGGAGCCTGCCTAGGCAATACCGGGTGAGCCACCTCCCGGGTGCGAAACAAGCCGGGCCCGGACCGTATATCGGATTGACCCGCGCGGGACAGGCTGTATAACCACAACGGGGAGCTCGTGCACCGCTTCGGGCAGAATCCCCGCCAACCCGCTGCCCGAAAGAAGGCCTGAAATGCAGGAAACACCCAAACCGAATCTTCCCCTCGCCGGCCTGCGGGTCCTCGACCTGTCGAGGGCGCTTGCCGGCCCGTTCTGCGCGATGATCCTCGCTGACCTGGGCGCGGATGTGATCAAGATCGAGCCCACGCCCGACGGCGAAATGGTGCGCGGCTGGGGGCCGTTCAAGGACGGCATCAGCGTGTATTACCTCAGCATCCACCGCAACAAGCGCAGCCTTGCGGTCAATTTCCGCGATCCCGCGGGCCTGGACCTGATCCGCACGCTTGCGGACAAGGCCGACATCCTGGTCGAGAATTTCAAGCCCGGCGTGATGGCCGACATGAAGATGGATTACGCCACGCTGGCCGCGCGCAATCCGCGCCTGATCTTTGCATCGATCACCGGCTTCGGCACCACCGGGCCCTACGGCGGCTGGCCGGGCGTGGACCAGATCGCGCAAGGCATGTCGGGCTTGATGAGCCTCACCGGACACAAGGAAACCGGTCCGACGCGCGTGGGCATTCCAATCGGCGACGTGGTCGCGGGGATGTGGGCCGCACTCGGCGTGCAGGCAGCGGTGATCCAGCGGCATGCCACGGGCTGCGGGCAGCTCGTGGAAACCTCGCTGCTCGCCGGCCTGATCGGCCTCATGACCGTACAGGGACAACGCCAGCTGAGCCTCGACGACACCCCCGGCGTGGCCGGCAACGACCATCCGGTCGTCTGCCCCTATGGAATGTTCGAGGCGAAGGACGGCCCTTTCAACATGGCGGTGGCCACCGAGGACATGTGGGTCAAGCTCTGCGGCCTCGTGGGCATGGAGGACTGGGTTACCCACCCCGACTTCAAGGACAACAGCGCTCGCAACCGCAACCGCCAGCAGGTCAAGGCGCGCCTGGCGGAAAAGTTCATCACGCGAAACAAAATGGACTGGGTGCTCGACCTCGTGAAGCTCGGGCTGCCGGCCGGCCCGATCTTCACGCTCGACCAGGTGTTCGCCGACCCGCACGTAAACGAGACGGGAATAGTCGAGGAGATCGAGCATCCGACCATCGGTGCGCTGCGCCTGATCGCCAACCCGATCCGCATGGCCGGCATGGGCGGGAAGTCTGTGCGCTCCGCGCCCCCGCTTCTCGGCGCCGACAGCCGCCAGGTGCTCGCCGATTTCGGCTTCACGCCCGAGCGCATCGAAGCGCTGGCGGCCAAAAAAACAATCCAATGCTAGAGGAAACGGAAATGCTCGCAGACCAGATCGCCTACGTGGCGCTTGCCTCGAGCGACCCCGCTGCCACGTGCGCGGTGATCGAAAAACATTTCGGCCTGCCGCGCACCGAGCTCGGGTCGGCACAGGGAAGCGTGCCGGTGTTCGCCCTCGGGCGAAGCGCGCTTGCGGTGTTTGCGCTCGACCATCCGTTGCTGGGCGGCGAAGCCAAGCCAGGCGTGCATCACATTGCCCTCGGCGTGGACAGCGTCGAGGCGGCAGCGAAGCGCGCAGCCGTTGCCGGCGTGTCCGCCGGCGCGGCCGCAAGCGGGCTTGGCGGGCGCAGGCAAATCGAGCTCGACCGCGCATCGACCGTTGGCGTGCGCACGCGCCTGACCGAGCGCCTCGCCCTTGGCGCGGCCTCGGGCAATGCGGTGGAGCGCATCGACCACCTCGGCGTGGCCAGCGGCGACGTTTTCGAGGACGAGCGGGTGTTTTCGGGCAAGCTCGGCTTTGCGGTGGAGAGCCGCCAGACCGACATGGAAGTGAGCTTGGCCGTAGAGAGCTTCACCTCGGACAAGTACGGCGTGGTCTACCACAATCGGGCGCCGCAGCCGGTCGGCGGCCTGCGCGTAACCTTCATCACCGTCGGCGATTGCGAGATGGAGTTCCTCGCCAATTTCGACCCGAACCAGGGCGCGGAGGTCGATCACGGGCGCTCGGGCTCGACCAAGCAGGACCAGGGCGCGATTACGCGGTTCGTGCAGTCAAGGGGGCGCGGCCTCCACCATGTAGCCCTCAAGGCACGCGATATCAACGCGACGCTCTCCGCAATGGCTTCGGCCGGGCTGCCGATGATCGACACCCGGGGACGGCCCGGCTCGCGCCGCGCAATGATCGGTTTTCCGCATCCCAAGGCGACCGGCGGCATCCTCATGCACCTCGTGCAGCGCGATGCCTGAAGCACTCGTCCTCGCCGAGCGCCGCGGCGCGGCGCTGATCCTGCGGCTCAACCGTCCCGAATCGGGTAACGCGATCAGCCGCGAGGTGGCGCTGGCGCTCGGCGAACATCTTCGCGCATGCGAGTCGGATGCAACGCTGCGCACGCTGATCGTGACGGGAGCGGGTTCGCGCTATTTTTGCACCGGAGGCGACGTCAAGGCGTATGCGCAGCTGGCTTCCCCCGATGAGCTGGACCGCGTGTTCAACCTCATGCGCGATGTCTGCGATGCGATCGAGCGTCTGCCCTGCCCCGTCATCGCGGCGATCAATGGCTATGCGGTCGGCGGCGGCGCGGAGCTGGCGCTGGCCTGCGACCTTCGGATAGCGGAAGCGGACGTGCAAATCGGCTTTCCCCAGTCGCGGCTCGGGATCATGCCCGGCTGGGATGGCACCGAACGCTTGCTGCGCACCGTCGGACGCTCGGCTGCGGCCAGGCTGCTTTACACGGGCAATCGGGTGGGCGCAACCGAGGCCCGCGAGATGCGCCTGGTCGATGAAGCTGTGCCCAATGGAACAGCCGTCGCGCGCGCGCTCGAGCTCGCGGACACCTTTGCCGAAATTGCGCCGCTCTCGCTCGCCGCGATCAAACTGGGGTTGCGCGAGGCCGGCGGGTCCGCTACCGCCACCGATGGCGGCGGGGCGGGGGCCAGGACAAGGGCGCGCCAAGCTTTCGCACGGTTATGGTTTACGCAAGACCACAAGGAAGCGGAGCGCGCGTTCGCAGAGAAGCGCGCGCCCCGTTTCGTTGGACGATAGAAGACAAACGAAGGGAGGAAGCAAGATGAAGACAACCCCAAGGACGCCGGCTGGTGCGAAGAAAACCGGCGTACGCCTCGCCGCGCTGGCCGTCATGCTCGG
>JBBQNG010000106.1:0-13448 GCA_038329645.1 Burkholderiales bacterium | reverse complement strand
GCCGCGGAATTCGGCGAAACCGTAGACGCGGTTGAATACCCCCCAGGCGCTCAGGTCCACCGGGCCGTAGCGCATGTGCATCCACTTGATCTGCTGCGAGATGGCGCGCAGCGTGCGCACGACGAGCAGGGGAAGCGTCGCTTTTGCCGCATCCGCCCCCTTGGCGCCGGTGACGAACTGGTCGACCGCGCGGCCGAAAGCCTGCCCGGCCTGGCTCCAGTATTCGTGGATGCCTTTCCAGAGGCGGTTTTCCTGCACCTTGGAGGGCCTCACGCTGGCGAAATAGTCGCGCGCGAGCTTGCGCACGCGCTGCTGGCCGGCCTCGTCGATCTGCAGGAGCAGCTGGATGCGCTGCTCGAGCTTGAACCCCTCGGCGGTCGAAACGGACTCGAACCAGTGCGCCAGCTCCTCGAGGGCCTTGAGGGGATCCTGCGCGGGCAGATCGTCGAGGAGGCGCCGCGCCTCCTTCGGATCGGCCATCGGATGGTCCGGCTTGCCGCCGCCGAACAGCTTGAGCATTTTGCTTGTCCCCCCGCGAAACGACGGATGATGCCCCGGGCGGGTATGAATGCGCAACCTTGGCTACAATCGATGACAATCGTCACCGGCCTTCACGCACCGCCTTTGACTTCATGCGCTTTCTGATCGTCGACGAATCCGGCGCCTTCCGCGCCGAGCTCGCGCTCATGCTGCGCGAGCGCTGGCCCGAGGCCGAAACCGAGGAATGGGACCCGCGCGCCCAGGGCAATCCGATTGCGGCCCTGACGCCCGACCGGTATGCGGCAGTGGTGATGGATTCGGAGCCCGCGGGCGAGGACGGCATCGCCTGGGTCGCGCAGATCCGCAAGGACCACAACGCGCCGCCGGTCGTGCTCATCACCCAGGAGGGCGGCGAGATCCATGCCGTCAGGGCCATGAAGGCCGGCGCCGCCGACTTCCTGCGACGCGATGGCCCCACCGACGAGCTGCTCGCGCTCTCGGTGGACGAGGCAATGCGCGAGCATGAGGCGCGCCATCTCGAGCGCACCAATCCCGATGCCGCGTTCCTGCGCACCACGCAGTTCGACATCCGCAAGATCGGCCTTCCGGTCAAGGACGACGCCCCGCGCGTGCGGGGCTACCGGGTGATCAGAAAGATCGGCGAGGGCGGCATGGCCAAGGTGTACCTCGCGGAACGCGAGCGCGACGGCATCCAGCTAGTCCTCAAGATCCTCGACCCGTCGCTGCGTGCCGACGAGATCTTCCGCCGCCGCTTCGAGCAGGAATACAAGCTCATCGTGTCGCTCGAGAACGAGCACGTCGCGCGCATCTACGACCAGGGGATCGCGGGCGAAAACCCGTTTATCGCGATGGAATACTTTCCCGGCGGCGACCTGAAGGTGCGCCTCGTGCAGCCGGTGACTTCGATGGCCGCATTGCGCATTGCCACCCAGATCGCCAAGGCGCTCGACGGGATCCATTCGCACGGCATCATCCACCGCGACCTCAAGCCGCAGAACATCCTGTTCCGCGAGAACGGGCGCCTCGCGATCGTCGACTTCGGCCTGGCCAAGGACCTGGGCGCCGATTCAAGCCTGACCCAGCACGGCACGCTGATGGCCACGCCCCGCTACATGAGCCCCGAGCAGTTCCTCGGCCTGCCGGCCGACGCGCGCTCGGACCTGTATAGTCTCGGGGTGATCTTCGTGGAAATGCTGATCGGCCGCCGCGTGTTCGAGGCCGAGAATCCCGCCGGGCTGATTTACCAGCACGTGCACGGCCCCGTGCCGCAGCTGCCCGCCAAACTTTCGGGCTACCAGCCGATCGTCGACCGCCTGCTCGCCAAGAAGCCCGTCGATCGCTTCCAGAGCGCGCGCGAATTGTTTGCGTACATCGCCATATGAGCCCTGCCGCCCCGGGCGAGCGCCAGTATCTCGACCTGCTCGCCCATGTGCTCGAGCGCGGGGCGAAGAAAACCGACCGCACCGGCACCGGCACACTCTCGGTGTTCGGCGCACAGATGCGGTTCGACCTCGCCGCCAGCTTCCCGCTGCTCACGACCAAGAAGCTGCACCTCAAGTCGATCGTCTACGAGCTGTTGTGGTTCCTGTCCGGCGACACCAACGTACGCTGGCTGCAGGAGCACGGCGTATCGATCTGGGACGAATGGGCGGACGGGAACGGCGAGCTCGGACCGGTCTACGGCTACCAGTGGCGGCACTGGCGGACCCCGGAAGGCCGCGAGATCGACCAGATCAGCCAGGTCATCGAGTCGATCGCGACGAAGCCCGATTCGCGCCGCCACATCGTCACCGCCTGGAACCCCGCCGACGTAGACCGCATGGCGCTGCCGCCCTGCCACGCGTTGTTCCAGTTCTACGTCGCCGACGGCAGGCTGTCCTGCCAGATGTACCAGAGGAGCGCGGATCTTTTCCTCGGCGTGCCCTTCAACATCGCGTCGTACGCATTGCTGACGCTCATGGTCGCACAGGTGACCGGATATGCGCCGGGGGAATTCGTCCTCACGCTGGGGGACGCGCACCTCTACCTCAATCATCTCGAACAGGCGCGCGAACAGCTGGGGCGCACCCCGCGACCTTTCCCGCGCATGCAGCTCAACCAGCAAGCGAATAACGTGTTCGGCTTCCGCTACGAGGATTTCACCCTCGAAGGCTACGACCCGCACCCGGCGATCAAGGCGCCGATAGCCGTCTAGCCCATTTCCCCGCGGCCCTGTGTGTGTCGCCGCACATACGTTCGCCGCGCGCACGCGGACACTGGGCGCCTTTACCGGAGGCTGCCATGGC
This sequence comes from Burkholderiales bacterium, assembly GCA_038329645.1. Lineage (GTDB taxonomy): Bacteria > Pseudomonadota > Gammaproteobacteria > Burkholderiales > SG8-39 > SZAS-79. The sequence continues at coordinate 10,662 of JBBQNG010000106.1, read as the reverse complement.
GAAATGCGATGCGTGCGGAAATGACTACGACGCGGCCTTCAAGGTCACCACGGCCGCCGGCAAGGCGTACACGTTCGACAGCTTCGAGTGCGCGATATTCACGCTGGCGCCGGCGTGCGAGCACTGCAACGTCCGCATCGTCGGCCACGGCTTGCAGAAAGGCGGCCGCATGTTCTGCTGCGACCACTGCGCACAGCAGGCCGGCGTCAAAGAGCTGCGCGACCGCGCGTAATTCAGAATCTATTTTCCCCTCTCAGGATCCCAGGAGCCCGCAATGCAAAAACTCAGTGAAGTAATGACAAAGAAAGTCCAGGTCATCAGCCCCGACGCCACGATCAGGGAAGCCGCCCAGCAGATGCGCGGCGGCGACTTCGGCATGATGCCGGTGGGCGAGAACGACCGCATGATCGGCTCGATTTCCGACCGCGACATCGCGATTCGGGCGATCGCCGAAGGCAAGGAGTCGAACACCAAGGTGCGGGACGTCATGACCGAGGGAATCGTCTGGGCCTACGAGAGCGACACCGTCGACAAGGCGGCCAAGCTCATGAGCGAGCACCAGGTGCGCCGCCTGCCCGTGGTCGACAGCGACAAGCGGCTGGTGGGGATCGTCGCCCTGGGCGATTTTGCCGTCGAGAGCGAGGACATCGGCCAGGCGGCCAACGCGCTGGCCGAGATCTCGAAGCCCTCGTAGGCAGCCTCGGCGCTGCCGGGCGCTGGCGCGGTACGCCGCTAGCAAAAAAACGGGCCCGCCGTCGGGGGGAGCGGCGAGCCCTGGGGAGAATCAGACCGGGGGCCTCTCGGGGCTTTCCCGTGCTTCTGCCTGAATGAAATCCGGTTAGAACGCGCCTCTCGACCACAGCTGGAACGAATACAGCGCGCCCGCGGCCGCGAATACGTAGACCACCACGTTCGCCATTCCGGCCTGCTCGCGCGTCGTGGTCCAGCTGCGCGCGACCCAGCCGATGACGCCGAAGACGATCATCAGCCCGATCGCCGCAACGCCGCCGGAGAACCCTCGGCCCATGAGCGCCGCCATCCAGCCTGAAGGCGCGAGCAGCTTGTAGATCGTGCCGCAGATCCCGAACAGGACCATGACCACGAGGCCGAATCCCCATACCGCCTGGACAAAATTGCCCGAGTCGGGCTTGTGCTGCTTCATCGTCTGCATTTGATGCTCCTGTTAACCGGCTGCGACGCCGGCGGTGTCGACAATCCGTGCGAAAGGGGTTTGCGCCTGGGCGTTCGAGTCGGCGACGAGCCTAGCGTCGACTATCGCGCCGGGCGCTATCGCGTACCCGAGCGAGCGCAGGTGGCGGTCCGCCGCCAGTGCGATCATGCCGGCCAGGCCGTAGTCGCGCATGATGCGGCGGAACTTGCCGATCGAGGCTTCATCGGGCACGCACGCCTCGCCCGGGCCGACGAGGACGAAGGCGCGCATTGCGCTGGAGTCGTAGATGGCCTCGTGGGCCGCCGAATCGGTAAGGCGGAACCAGCGCTGCAGGAAGTAGATCCGCAGCATGCGGTCGAGCTCGAGCGGGCGGGCGCGTCGGTTTGAGGGGTCCGCGTAAAAGGAATCCACGAGCGCCCTCAGCCTGACCCACGGCACAGTGCACTCCATCTCGGCGAGGAACCTTTCGCGTTGCGTCGGCGCGCGATGGACCGCGCGCCGCGTATCGCGCTGTGCCTGGAACGAGGGGCCGGCGAGAGTCACATGGCTGTGTTTGTTCATGTCTTGGATTTTCTGCGTTCTGACTCGACACCCGTCCTGTGCAAGCCCCGTGCCATGGCGAAAAAACCTCGCGCACCCAATGGCTTGGTACGATTCCGTGAACTATTTCCGGGACTGTCAGAGAGTGTGAAATGTCGCCGCCGCCCGACAGGATTCCGGCCGACGCGGATAACAGCGTTGAAGCAGATGGGATTTCTGTGTCGTCGCAGGACGACAGGCGGGCTGCTTTAGGTTTCCGCAGCCTTGAACTGCGCCGGCTCGAGCGAATGCCGCTCGAGCAGCCGGTAGAACTCGGTGCGGTTGCGGCCGGCGAGCTTCGCCGCCTGGGACACGTTGCCCGCGGTGAGCTTGAGCAGCTGCACGAGGTAATCGCGCTCGAAAGCGCGACGCGCTTCGTCCAGCGGGGTAAGCGAGCTTTCCGCGTGGTCGATGGCCTGCCGCACCAGCGAAGCGGGCACGACTTCGGTCGTGGCGAGCGCGACTGATTGCTCGACCACGTTGAGCAGCTGGCGCACGTTGCCCGGCCAGGGTGCCGCGATGAGCAATTCGAGCGCTTCGGGCGAGAAGGCGCGCGCGCGCTTCTGGTAGCGCTCGGCCAGGCGCTTGAGGAAGTGCCCGGCGAGCAGCGGGATATCCTCGCGCCGCTCCGCCAGCGCCGGCACCACCAGCTTGACCACGTTGAGCCGGTAGTAGAGGTCCTCGCGGAACTCCCCGGAGGCGATCCTCTCTTCGAGCTTGCGGTGGGTGGCCGACACGATGCGCACGTCTACGGCAATCGCTTCGTTTGCGCCCACGGCGCGCACCATGCGGTCTTCAAGCGCGCGCAGCAGCTTGACCTGCAATGCCGGCGGCATGTCGCCCACCTCGTCCAGGAACAACGTGCCGCCCTCGGCCGCCTGGAAAAGGCCGCGCCGGTCCTGCGTGGCGCCGGTAAACGAGCCCTTCTTGTGGCCGAACAGCTCGGTCTCGAGCAGGCCTTCCGGGATCGCCCCGCAATTGACCGCCACGAAAGGACGATCGCGGCGGCGGCTGGCGCGATGCAGCGCGCGCGCGATCAGCTCCTTGCCCGTCCCGCTCGGCCCGAAGATGCACACGCTCGCGTCGGACTGCGCCACCAAGTGCGCCTGCGAAAGCAGGTGCTCGATCGCCGCAGAGCGCGTGACGATCTCGGCGCGCCAGTCGCCGGGCTCGCCCGCCTCCCCCGGCGCGAGGCGCAGCGCGTCGGCAACGGTATCGGTGAGGACCTTGCTGTCGAAAGGCTTGGTGAGGAAGCTGAACACCCCGCGCCGGGTCGCGGCGACCGCTTCGGGGATGGTGCCGTGCGCGGTGAGGATCACCACCGGCAGCGAGGGCGCCTGGCGGTGAATCGCGTCGAACAGCGCCATGCCGTCCATGCCGCGCATGCGCAGGTCGGTGACGATCGCATGCGGACGGGACACCGCGAAGCTGGCGAGCGCCGCCTCGCCCGACTCCACCGCGGTCACCGCGTAACCGGCTGCGGTGAGGCGCATCGCGATCAGCTGGAGCAGGTCGGCGTCGTCGTCGACGAGCAGGATGCGCGCGGCTTCGGGCGTCATGGCCGCGGCCCGCGGCTTTTCACTTGCCACGCTGGCGGTCCTCTCGCTGCATGATCGAGCGCTCGATGGCTTTCATCGCCTCGATACGCTCGCGCAGGTCATCCTGCTTCCTGGCGTCGTCCTTCGCCAGGCGCTGCCGCTCGGCCACCTGCGTGTAGAGCAGCAGGGCGAGGTCGGCCACGGGACGCCCTGCCGGGGCGCTGCCGTTCGCGGCAAGCGGCTCGAGCAGGGCCATGGCGCGGGCGTCGTCGCGCAGCACAGGGGTGGGCTGTGCGTAAAGCCCGCCGAGCCTGAGGCGGGCATAGGGCGTCGGGAAGCGGCCGAACGCCGCGGCCGAGTGGGCGAGCTCCTTTTTCTGTGCCGGGGCGCCGGCTTTCGCAACCGAGGCGAAATAGGCGACCAGCTCGCTGGTGCGAAGATCCGGGACGAACTGCGGAGGCGTCGCCACACCTGCGGCGGGGTCCGGCACGCTCGCGCATGCGGCGACCAGCACGGATGCCATGGCGCAGGCCAGGATCCGGGCGCTCATGCTGCGCCCCCCGCGTGGCGGGGCAGGACCACGCTGAAGCGCGAGCCGCCGGCATCGGAGGCGACGCCTATGGTGCCGCCGTGCGCCTGCACGAACTCCCGCGCGATCGCGAGGCCCAGGCCGCTGCCCTCGACGCGCCCGGCGCCCTGGGTGCGGCCGCGGAAGAACGTATCGAAGATCGAGCGCCGCTCGTCGTGCGGCACGCCGGGGCCGTTGTCGATCACGGCCACGCTGACCGACTCGGCGTCCTCGGTGAGCACGAGCGAGATCGTGCCGCCCTCGGGCGTGAACTTGAGCGCATTGCCCACCAGGTTGTCGAACACCGTGCGCAGCTTCTCGCCGTCGGCCTCGATGCTCGCGGGGCGGATGTCGAGGGCGACCGTCTGGTGCTTGGCCTGCGCCTCGAGCATGTGGGCGTCGGCCACCTGGCGCAGCAGGTCCTGCAGCGCCACCGGCTGGCGCTCCAGCGTAGCGGCACCGTGCAGCGCGCGCTGGTAGTCGAGCAGGTCCTCGATCATGCGCTGCAGCTTCACGCTGTTGTCGCGCATGATCCCGACAACCTTCTTCTGCTGGGCGGAGAGCGCCCCTCCCACCTCGTCGTGCAGCAGCTCCGCGCCCTCGCGCAGCGCGGTCAGGGGCGTCTTGAGCTCGTGGGAGATATGCCTGAGGAAGCGGTTCTTCTGCGCCTCGAGCTCGGTGAGCCGGCGCCGCAGCCAGTCGAGGCGCTTGCCCAGGTCCTGCAGGTCGTCGGGGCCGGTGACCTCGATCGGGCGCGAGAAATCTGCGCTGCCGAGCTGGCGGATGGCGGCGTCGAGCTCGCGGATCGGGCGCGCAATGATGCGCGTGAGGATGAGCGCGATGATCATCGCCAGGGCGACGGTCACCATGAGGAGCAGCGTCATGCGTTCGCGCACGCTCTCGGCCGCCGTCCTCAGCCGCTCAACCTCGCGGTCGGCGATCACGTAGCTGATCGCGAGCACCTCGTAGCCGCTCTCGGCGAGGTCGCCGGCGCGCTTGCCCACCAGCTTCGCGTCCAGTTTTCCCGGCCCGGCGGCGACGAGCAGGTCGTGCAGGGCCTGCTCCTGCTCGATGGTGCGGTTGAGCGCGGCCAGCTGCTCGCTATCCAGCGGCAGCATAGACAGCTCGCCCGATACCACCTTGAAGCTTTTGCGCACGCGCGCATAGTCGGCGATGAGCTCGGGGTCGGCGAGGATGATGTACTGCTGCGCGATGCGTTCGATGGAGCTGATGCGGTTGACCAGGGACCGGCTTGCGCGCGCGGCCTGAGCGGCGTTGAATACCGCGTTCTGGGCCTGGCCGGCCAGGCGCTCGGTGTTCCACCCCGAATACATCAGCGCGATCGCCAGCGGCAGCGCGACCAGCAGGAAGCCGGCGATCAGTAGCTTGAGGAACGAACGCGGGAAGCTCTTCTCTGCGAAGTGGGCGGTCATGCTGGCTATAATTGCATGATGATCGAAGCGGCGGACAGGGCGAATGTCACACCCCCCTCGGGAGGAACCCGCGTGTACCTGGTCGCGGCGGTGGCGGCCAACGGCATCATCGGCGCCGGAAACCGGATGCCGTGGCACCTTCCCGAAGACCTGAAGCACTTCAAAGAGCTGACCCTCGGTCATCCGGTGATCATGGGCAGGAAGACGTTCGAGTCCATCCGTGCGAGCCTCGGCAAGCCGCTGCCCGGACGCGAAAACGTCGTGGTGAGCCGCACGCCGGGGCTGGAAATCGAGGGCGTGAGCATCGCTTCCTCCATCGAGGGCGCGCTTGCTTTTTGCATTGGGGAGCCGGTGGTGTTTGTAATCGGCGGGGGGGAGATCTACAAGGCCGCACTGCCGCTTGCCGATGGCATCGTGATGACCGAGATCAGGAAAGACTATGCAGGCGACACGAAGTTCCCCGAATGGGACCAGGACGCGTTCCGCGAGACGCAGAGGAAGCCCCAGGTGTCGTCCACCGGCCTGCCGTTCGATTTTGTGCTCTACGAGAGACTCTAATCAGGGACAGACCACGTTTCCCTGGCGCTACCCCTGCCGGACGCAGTCGATGTAGTACTCCATCACCCCGCCCGCAACTCCACCCTGCGGCTCCTCGACCAGGCCGTGGATGTCGGTCTCGAAGCCGGGGAACTTGCGGTTGAAGTCGCGCGCAAACTTGAGGTAGCTCACGATGGTGGCGTTGAAGCGCTCTCCCGGGATCAGCAGCGGGATGCCGGGCGGGTACGGCGTCAGCAGCACGCTGGTGACGCGCCCCTCGAGGTCGTCAATCGGAACGCGGTCGATTTCACGATGCGCCATCGCCGCAAAAGCATCCGAGGGCTTCATCGCCGGCTGCATGTCGGACAGGTACATCTCGGTGGTGACCTTGCCCACGTCGTTGGCCTTGTACATGCCGTGAATCTGCTCGCACAGGTCGCGGATGCCGAGCTTCTCGTAGCGGGGGTACGCCTGGCAGAACTCCGGCAGGACGCGCCACAACGGCTGGTTCTTGTCGTAGTCGTCCTTGAACTGCTGCAACGCCGTCACCAGCGTGTTCCAGCGGCCCTTGGTGATCCCGATGGTGAACATGATGAAGAACGAGTACAGGCCGGTCTTCTCGACGATGACGCCGTGCTCGGCGAGGTAGCGCGTCACGATCGCGGCCGGGATGCCGGTCTTGGCGAACTTGCCCGACACGTCCAGGCCCGGGGTGATGACCGTGGCTTTGATCGGGTCGAGCATGTTGAAGCCCGCCGCGAGGTTGCCGAAGCCGTGCCACTTCTCGTTCGCCTTGAGGACCCACTCCTCGCGCGGGCCGATGCCGTCGGTGGCCACCTTGTCCGGTCCCCAGACCTTGAACCACCAGTCTTTGCCCCACTCGGCATCGACCTTCTTCATGGCGCGGCGGAAGTCGAGCGCCTCGAGGATCGACTCCTCCACCAGCGCGGTGCCCCCGGGCGGCTCCATCATCGCCGCCGCCACGTCGCACGAGGCGATGATCGCGTACTGGGGCGAGGTCGACGTGTGCATGAGGTAGGCCTCGTTGAACGAGTGCCGGTCCAATTTCCTGGTCTGCGACTCCTGCACGAGGATCTGGGAAGCCTGCGAGATCCCCGCCAGCAGCTTGTGCGTGGAGTGCGTGGCGAAAATGATCGTGTCCTTGGCCCGCGGGCGGTCGCGGCCGATGGCGTGCATGTTCTTGTAGAAGTCGTGGAACGTGGCGTGCGGCAGCCAGGCCTCGTCGAAGTGGAGGGTTTCAATGGATGAATTGAGGGTTTCCTTGAGCGTCTCGACGTTGTAAAGCACGCCGTCGTAGGTGCTTTGCGTGATGGACAGGATGCGCGGCTTTTTGCGCTTGGCCGCGCGCGCGAAAGGATTCGCCTCGATCTTCCTGGCGATGCTCTCCGGAGTGAATTCCTCGAGCGGGATCGGCCCGATGATGCCCAGGTGGTTGCGCGTCGGCGTGAGGAACACGGGAATCGCGCCGGTCATCGTGATCGCGTGCAGGATCGACACGTGGCAGTTGCGGTCGACCACCACGATGTCGTCGGGCGCCACGTTCGCGTGCCATACCATCTTGTTCGAGGTCGACGTGCCATTGGTGACGAAAAAGCAGTGATCGGCGCCGAAGATCCGCGCCGCATTCTTCTCCGAGGCTCCCACCGGCCCGGTATGGTCAAGCAGCTGGCCGAGCTCGTCCACCGCATTGCACACGTCCGCGCGCAGCATGTTCTCGCCGAAAAACTGGTGGAACATCTGTCCCACCGGACTCTTGAGGAAGGCCACGCCGCCCGAGTGCCCGGGGCAGTGCCATGAATAGGAGCCGTCCTGCGCGTAGTGGGTCAGCGCGCGGAAGAACGGCGGCGCCAGGCCGTCCAGGTACGACTTCGCCTCGCGGATGATGTGGCGCGCGACGAACTCCGGAGTGTCCTCGAACATGTGGATGAAGCCGTGCAGTTCGCGCAGGATGTCGTTCGGGATGTGGCGCGAAGTGCGCGTCTCGCCGTACAGGTAGATCGGGATGTCCGCGTTCTTTCTGCGGATCTCCTCGATGAACTTCCTCAGGTTCAGCACCGCGGGGTCGAGCTCCGGGCCGGGCGTGAACTCCTCGTCGTCGATCGACAGGATGAACGCCGAGGCGCGGCTCTGCTGCTGGGCGAACTGCGACAGGTCGCCGTAGCTCGTCACGCCGAGGATCTCCAGGCCCTCGTCCTCGATCGCCTTGGCCAGCGCCCGGATGCCCAGGCCCGAGGTGTTCTCCGAGCGGAAGTCTTCGTCGATGATGACGATGGGGAAGCGGAACTTCATGTTGGCCTCAGATGCGCGGCAGGGTCACGCCGGTCTGACCCTGGTATTTCCCGCCGCGGTCCTTGTACGACGTCTCGCAGACCTCGTCGGATTCGATGAACAGCACCTGCGCCACGCCCTCGTTGGCGTAGATCTTCGCCGGCAGCGGCGTGGTGTTCGAGAATTCGAGCGTCACGTGGCCCTCCCACTCGGGCTCCAGGGGCGTCACGTTGACGATGATTCCGCAGCGCGCATAGGTCGATTTGCCAAGGCAGATGGTAAGCACATTGCGAGGAATGCGAAAGTACTCGATCGTGCGGGCGAGCACGAAGGAATTCGGCGGGATGATGCACACCGGCCCCTTGAAGTCGACGAACGACTTGGGGTCGAACGCCTTGGGGTCGACGATCGTCGAGTTGATGTTGGTGAAGATCTTGAATTCGTCCGAGCAGCGGATGTCGTAGCCGTAGCTCGAAGTCCCGTAGGAGACGATGCGCCGGCCGTCCACCTCGCGAACCTGGCCCGACTCGAAAGGTTCGATCATCCGGTGGCCTTCGGCCATTCGCCGGATCCACTTGTCGGCCTTGATGCTCATTGATCCGGGCCTCAGCCCATGGGTGCGTAGAGGGGTTGCGATTCTACCCGCGCGAGCCACGCCCGAACAGCCGGAAAACGAACCAGGTCGAAGCCTCCTTCGCCAGCGCAATGCGTATAGGCGTACAGGGCAATGTCGGCGATCGAGTAGCGGCCGCCGGCGAACCACTCGTTCGACCCGAAATGGCCTTCCATCACGCCGAGTGCGGCATAGCCCGGGCCTGATTTGGCTGCGAGGTCCGCCTGGCGCTCCGGCGGATTGCCGAGGTAGCGGATGATGTAGCGGGAGGTAGCGATGTTCGGCTCGTGACTGTACTGCTCGAAGAACATCCACTGCAGCGCCTGCGCGCGCGCAAGGCGGGTTTCGGGCACCAGCTTCGTGCCCTCGGCCAAGTACCAGAGTATGGCGTTCGATTCGGCCAGGCATGTGCCGTCGTCGAGCTCGAGCACGGGGACGCGGCCGTTGGGGTTCCTGGCAAGGAATTCCGATGTGCGGGATTCCTTTTTCATGATGTCCACGGGCACCCATTCGAACGGCAGCCCGAGCTGGGTCAGGACCAGCTTGACCTTGTAGCAGTTGCCCGACCAAACGTCGCCATGGACCTTCACTGCTAAGTGTTCTGTACGACGATATTCGGGAACTTCGCCGTCATGTCCTTCTGCGATTCCGCAATCTTCACCGCGCAGCGCCGCGCAATCGCGCGGTAGATTTCCGCTACCTTGCCGTCCGGATCGGCCACCACCGTGGGCTTGCCGGAGTCCGTCTGCTCGCGGATCGCGATATCGAGCGGCAGGCTGCCGAGCAGCTCCACGCCATAGTCCTTGGCCATGCGCTCGGCGCCGCCCGCCCCGAAGATGTGCTCCTCGTGGCCGCAGTTCGAGCAGAAGTGGGTACTCATGTTCTCCACGATGCCGAGGATCGGGATGCCGACCTTCTCGAACATCTTGAGGCCTTTCCTCGCATCGAGCAGCGCGATGTCCTGCGGCGTGGTGACGATGATCGCGCCGGTGACCGGCACCTTCTGCGCGAGCGTTAGCTGGATGTCGCCGGTGCCGGGCGGCAGGTCGACGATGAGGTAGTCGACGTCGCGCCAGCGCGTTTCCTTGAGCAGCTGCTCGAGCGCCTGGGTCACCATCGGGCCGCGCCAGACCATCGGCGTGTCCACGTCGATCAGGAAGCCGATCGAGATCGCCTGGATGCCGTGGCCTTCCATGGGCTCCAGGCCCTTGCCGTCCTTCGACTCCGGCCGCCCGCTGATGCCGAGCATGGTCGGCTGCGACGGGCCGTAGATGTCGGCGTCGAGCATGCCCACACTGGCGCCTTCGGCCGCGAGGGCCAGCGCGAGGTTTACCGCGGTCGTGCTCTTGCCCACGCCGCCCTTGCCCGAAGCGACTGCGATGATGTTCTTGATGCCGGGCACCAGCTTCACGCCGCGCTGCACGGCATGCGAGACGACCTTGCTCGTCACGCCGACGCTTACGTTGCCCACCCCGGGGAGCGCGCGCAACTTGGCCAGTACCTGGCGGCGGATCGGATCGAACTGGCTTTTGCCCGGGTAGCCGAGCTCGATATCCAGAGACACATCGCTGCCGGCGACCTTGATGTTCTTCGCCGAGCGGGTGGCGATGAAATCCTTGCCCGTATTCGGGTCGATCAGTTCCTTGAGAGCGGCCTGGACCTGGGCTTCGCTGAGTGACATTGGGGTGTGGTGCCTGAGGAATTGGAAAGGACGGAGAGTTTACCGAATTCGCCGGGGCGAGAGCAGGAAAGAGGTGTAGAGCAAGCTAGAATTGATCCTTTGACACGGTTTCTCCAATGCAATCCCCGCGCAAGCTCTTCGTCACCGCTGCCCTGCCCTATGCCAACGGGCCATTCCACGTCGGGCACATCATGGAATACATCCAGGCCGACATCTGGGTGAGGTTCCAGCGCATGCAGGGGCACGAGGTCCA
>JBBQNG010000105.1:0-13690 GCA_038329645.1 Burkholderiales bacterium | reverse complement strand
ATTGCCCCTGCGCAGACCGCGGCGATCGCGGGCGAGGTGATGCTGACCATAGCCAGCCCGGGGCAGGTCGGCGCGATGGTCAAGGCCGGCAAGCTCAAACCGCTCGCGATCGGCGCGGCCACCCGCTCGCGCGATTTCCCGGCGGTGCCGACCACCGCCGAAGCGGGGTATCCGTATGCGTTGAGCATGATCTGGTATGGCATGTTCGCCCCGGCGACGACGCCGCCCGCGCTGGTCGAGCGGATCGCGCGCGATGTGAATGGCGTGGCACGCAGGGCCGACTTCGCGGATAAGCAGATCACCTCGCGCGGGCTCGACCTCGTGGCCGGAACACCGGCCGAATTCGCGGCGGCGATCCGCGCCGAAGTGGTCTCCACCGGCGAGATGATCCGCGCGGCGGGCGTCAAGCCGGAATAGCGAAGACGATGCGGCGGCTCCTGCTCCTCTCTAACTCCCGCAACACTGGCGGCGGCTGGCTCGACCATGTCGAGCCGCTGATCGTCGATCACGTCGGTGGGGGGCGCAAGAAAATCCTCTTCGTTCCGTTTGCGGCGGTCACCATCACCTACGATGCTTACGTAGCGATGGCGAGAAAGCGCTTCGCCCCGATGGGCTATTCCGTCAGCGGCGCGCACAGGACGACTTCAGTCTCGATCCGGAACTTCGACGCGGTCGTGGTGGGCGGCGGCAACACTTTCAACCTCCTGGCCGAAACACGTGCCCGGGGCTGGCTTGCACCGATCCGCTCGAGGGTAAACGCGGGCGTGCCGTACATGGGCTGGAGCGCAGGGGCCAACCTCGCCTGCCCGACGATCCGCACGACCAACGACATGCCCGTGGTCGACCCGAGAGGCTTCGAAGCGCTCGGGTTGGTCCCATTCCAGCTCAACCCGCACTACACGGAAAAGCGGATCAAGGGCCACGGCGGCGAGTCGCGCGACGATCGCATCGTGGAGTTTCTCAAGGTCAACCCGAAGGTGGCGGTGCTGGGAATCCGGGAGGGCAGCCTGGTCAAGGTCGAAGGCGCCAAGGCGACCCTGCTGCTGGGGCCGGGGGCACGCCTTTTCAGGCAGGGCCGCAAGGCGCGCGACCTGAAGGCTGGCGCCGACCTCTCAGGGCTGCTGCGCTAGCGCGCTGGCCTGCGCCCGCCAGTCACCGCCGGTACACCACCGACGCCCCGACGGCATACAGCATGCAGCCGGTCCCGTACAAGTGGACGCAATACTCCATCGCGCGCACTGCGGGGTCTGGCGACGCCGTGATGTGGGGACGGTTGGGCTTCTGGCTTTGTTGCCAGGCACAGCCGCCCTTGGTCGTAATGGCGAACGCCTTGGGATCGGGCGCGGCGACGTATTTGCGATATTCGTCCTTGCATTTTGGGCCCACCGGCACGGATTCCGCGTTCTGGACGTCGGGGGCATCGGCGGCGGGCGCGCGACGACCGGCGGTTTTCAAGGCCGCTTCGCTTCTCGCCGCAAGATCCCGATGCCAGTTGATCGGAATGGCGAAGTTCAGGTTCTGGGCATCGCCCAGGATGAGCGTCGTAATCCCGATCAACCGACCGGCGCTGTCGAACAGTCCGCCGCCGCTCGAGCCGCCGGAGATCGGCGCCGTCGTCTGGATGAGCACAAGGTTGCGCAGGTCTTCATCGCGGCGCAAGGCCGAGATCAATCCGTCGCTGAGGCTCAGTTCCAGCCCGCGCGGGTTGCCCAGCGCAAAGACTTTCTGCCCCACGTTGAGCTTGTCGCTGTCGCCGAGCAAAACGGCCGGTGCCATGAGGTTGCGCGCGGTGATCTGGCAGAGGTCGCGCGGAACGTCGATGTACTGGAGCCGTGCGTCGTGCTGCACGTTGTCGTTGCGAATCACGATGCGCCTGGCTTTTTCCAGCACATGGCAATTGGTCAGCAAGGTTTCCGGGCCGGTCACTACCGCGCTGCCCGTGCGGGCAGGAATCCCGTCCGCGTCAACGGTGCGCACCACCCATACGCTGGGCGCGAGTTGCCGGTACAGCTCCTCCGCGGAGATCGAGCCGGTTTGTGCATCGGCCGCCGACACGCCGGCGAGCACCGTCGCCCCAACTAGTCGTAGGCAAAGCCGGCGCATGGGGCGCATCGACTATTTCCCCGGCAGGAGGTCGACGAACGGTTCCAGGTAATCAGGCCGCTGGGAGCCTGCCGGCGGATTGCGGGGCTGTACGGTACTGGTCAGGGGCCTGCAGGCCGAGTCGCGCGACCCCATCCCGACACGCTCGCGGCGGATCAAGGTGCGCTCGATGGTGGCCGCATCGGCGTTGGTGGAATTGAAAAGCTCCACTGTGCAGCCTTTGGCCGTCGCCGTATTGCGCATGAGATAGGTGCTCGCGTTGCGAGGCTCGAAAGAAAGGATTACTTCGCAAGCCTGCTTGTCGTCGCGGACATGCAGAAAGCTCAGGGTCTGCAGGCGGTTGGCCGCGAGCACGAACTCGTGCCGCCCGGGATCGCGCCCCGCGGCGCTCACGAACTGCCGGCGGCGCGAGCACGCGACGGGCTGGTCGAAAGACGAAACCACGTACCGCCCGGCCCCCTGGTCGACACGCACAACCAGCTTTGCTGTCGGCCCGGTGGCCGGAGGCGCGTACGACAGGACTTCCGGCGTCATCGGGTTCCCGGCGCATCCGGAGAGCATCATCGTGCCGAGAACCAGTGTCCGCATTTTCATGCGGCATTATCGCGTGGAAGTGGGAAAACTCAAATCGCATTCAGGCTGAACGGGCTGCCTCAGTCGCGAGGCCATTAAACACCCAGGGGTTATACTCGGATCCCGCCCCGAGTAGCCGCGCAGTTGACGCCCGCGCTCAAGAATGTTCGCCTTTACTTTTACTAAACCCAGTATATGAAAGGATCGCAAGTCAGTAGTATTGCGTTATATGGCAAATACCGAGTGATGGAATCCGACATCTCGCACGCCTCCGGCCAGCTGCGCATCGGCCAACCCGTGCAACGGCTGGAGGACTACGCCCTGCTCACCGGTGCCGGCCGCTTTATCGACGACCTGGTGCTGCCCGGTGCCGTTCATGCTGTGTTCGTGCGTTCTCCGCACGTTCACGCGCGCGTGGTTTCGATCGACACCGGGGACGCCCGCAAGGCGCCGGGTGTGCTCGGCGTATTCACCGCAGCGGACCTGCGCGCCGCGGGCATCGGCCCGATGCAGGTGAACGTGACGCAGAAGAATCGCGATGCAAGCGCGGTGCCTACCGGCTTGCGCCCGGTGCTGGCCGAAGACCGCGTGCGCTTTGTCGGCGAGGCGGTCGCGATGGTTGTGGCGCAGACGCAGCGCGAAGCGCGCGATGCCGCCGAGCTCGTCGCGGTCGCGTATGAAGAGCTGGTAGCGGTCACCGATCCGCGCGCGGCGCTCGCCGCCGGCAATGTTGCGCTCGACTGGGAAGGCGGCGATCGCAAAGTTACGGATGCTGCATTCGCCCGGGCGGCGCACGTGACCCGTCTCGACCTCGTCATCAACCGGGTGTCCGCCGCGCCCATCGAAACTCGCGGCGCCGCCGGCGTGTTCGACCCCGCCACCGGCCGCTACACGCTTTACGCGCCCACGCAGGGCAGCAAGGCCATCCAGCAGGACGTGGCATCGACGGGACTGGTCGCGGACCCGCGCGCACTGCGCGTCGTGACGCCGGATGTCGGCGGCTCGTTCGGTGTGAAGATCTCGGCCTATCCGGAGAAAGTTGCCGTGCTCTTCGCCGCCAGGCAGCTCGCGCGGCCGGTGAAGTGGTACGCCGATCGCTCGGAAGCTTTCCTCGCCGACGGCGCCGCCCGCGACCACCGCATGGCGGCCGAACTTGCGCTCGACGCCGAAGGGCGCTTCCTTGGCGTGCGCGCACGTGTGATATCGACCACCGGCGCCTACCTGACCGCCAGCGCCATCAGCATCCCGACTTCGGGCGGCACCCGCTGCATCACCGGCGTCTATGCGCTGCCGTGCTATCACGTCGAAACGCAGATTGCGTTCACGAACACGGTGCCGGTGGTTGCGTACCGCGGCGCGGGCAAGCCCGAATTCACCTACCTGATCGAGCGCCTCGCGGACGTCGCGGCGCGCGAAACCGGACGCGATCGCGCCGAACTGCGCAGGCTGAACATGGTCCGTCCGGAGCAGATGCCGTGGACCACGCCGGTGGGGCTGGTTTTCGACTCGGGCGAGTTCGAAAAGAACATGGACGATGCGCTCTCGCTCACCGATCGCGCAGGGTTCGAGGCGCGTCGCGCGGCGTCGCTTGCGCGCGGCCGCCTGCGCGGCTACGGATTCTCGGTCTACCAGGAACCCGACGGTTACTACGAAAGCCACGTGGGCGCCGTGTTCGATCCCTCCGGTGATCTCACGCTGGCCCTGACCGCGACCGCCAATGGCCAGGGGCATATGACCACCTTCAAGCAGGTCGTGTCGCAGCAGCTCGGGCTGCCCCAGGAGCGCATCAGGTTTGTCGCAGGCGACAGCGACTTGACAGGCGTGGGCATGGGGTCGGTGGGATCGTGCGAAACCACGGTGACCGGCACGGCAATCGTGCATTGCGCGCGCATCATCATCGAGAAAGGACGCCTGATCGCCGGGCACCTGCTCGAAGCGCCGGCCGCCGATGTCGAGTTCGAGGTCGGCGAGGCCGGTGGCGCGTTCGTCATTGCCGGCACCGACCGCCGCGTGAGCATCGTCGACGTCGCGCGCGCGGCGCACTCGGCCGACCTGCCGCCCGAAATCCCGCCCGGCCTCGGCGCGGAAGACTTCTACAAGCCGACCGCCTACAGTTTTCCCTCGGGATGCCATGTCTGCGAGGTCGAGGTCGATCCCGATACGGGCAAGGTCGCGTTGCTCGGCTACACGGCCGTCAACGATTTCGGCGTGGTGGTGAACCCGCTCCTGCTCGAAGGCCAGGTGCATGGCGGCGTCGCGCAGGGCATCGGGCAGGCGCTGATGGAAGAACTCGTGCACGACCCCCGATCCGGCCAGTTGCTCACCGGCAGCTTCATGGACTATGCGATTCCCTACGCGGAAGACCTGCCTTCCTTCGGCTGGGCCCGCAACGAGGTTCCCTGCAAGACCAATCCGCTGGGCGTGAAAGGCGTCGGCGAATCCGGGTGCACGGCGTCGCTCGCGTGCGTGATGAATGCGGTCATCGATGCACTCGCGCCGCGCGGCGTCACCGCGCTCGACATGCCGGCTACGCCCCAACGGATCTGGCGCGCGCTGGCCGCAAAGGGAGGCTGAGATGGTCGGCGAAGATGAACTCGAGGCGCGCATCGCCGAGATCGAGGCCAAGCTCACGCTCTCGGAAGACCTGCTGGAGACGCTGAACACCACGATCTACCGCCAGCAGCAGTACATCGAGCGGCTCGAGCGCGACCTGCGCGCGATGCGCGACCAGGTGGCAGCGCTGGGCGCCGCCGCGGAACCCGCCGCGCCGCGCGACGAGATCCCGCCCCACTACTAGGCGCTACTTATACGGGCTCGTACGTGCCGGCGAGCGGCCCGCCGGCCGGCCATCGCGCTTCGCGTAGCCGCCGAAGCCTTCGCGGCCGCGCGGGGCGTGGGAAGGCTTGCTGAAGGTTTTTCCGCCGCCGGGGCGCGAATTCCTCGGCGCGGGCTTTGAGAACGCGCGCATCTTCGGCTCGAGGCCGATGATCGCGGTGACCTCGATCTTCTGCGTCGTAAAGCGCTCGATGCTCCTCACCATGTGGTGGTCGCGCACGTTGGCGAAGCTGATCGCCACGCCGTTGCGTCCGGCGCGACCGGTGCGGCCGATGCGGTGCACGTAGTCTTCGGCTTGGTTGGGCAGATCGTAGTTGATGACGTGCGAGATGCCCTGCACGTCGATGCCGCGCGCGGCCACGTCGGTCGCCACGAGCACCTTGAGGCTGCCGCGGCGCAGGGCCTGCAGCGTTCGATTGCGGGCGCCTTGGTTCATGTCGCCGTGCATTGCGGCGGCGGAATGGCCCTGCTTGTGCAGTTCCTGAGCGAGCTGGTCGGCGGCACGCTTGGTCGAGGTGAAGATAATCGCCTGCTGCATGTCGGTATCCTTCAGGATGTTTTCCAGCAGGCGGTTCTTGTGGCCCATGTCGTCGGCAAAGTGCAGGCGCTGCGAGATGTTGGCGTGGCGCGTCTGCGCGGTGTCCACGGCGATGCGCAGGGGGTCCTTCAGGAGCGCACCGGCGAGCCTCTGAATGCCCGGCTCGAGCGTCGCCGAGAAGAGCAGCGTCTGGCGCGTCTTCGGTACTTTCGCCACGATCGCCTCCAGCTCGTCCTTGAAGCCCATGTCGAGCATGCGGTCGCCTTCGTCGAGCACCAGCAGTTGCAGGCGCGAGAGGTCGATGCGGCCGGAATTCATCTGGTCGAGCAGGCGTCCCGGCGTCGCCACGAGGATGTCCACGCCGGCCTTGAGCAGGCGGTTCTGCAGCGGGTAGGGCATGCCGCCGACCACGGACATCGTTTTCGCGCGCAGGTTGCGCCCGTAAGTCTCGGCGGCCTTGGTCACCTGCACGGCCAGCTCGCGCGTGGGCGTAAGCACCAGGATGCGCGGGCCCCGGCCGTTTTGCGGGTGCGGCTTCGTGAGCAGCTGCAGGGCGGGCAGCATAAAGGCAGCGGTCTTGCCGCTGCCGGTCTGCGAGGACACGAGCAGGTCGCGGCCGGCGAGCGCTTCGGGCACGGCGCGGGCTTGAACGGCTGTCGGTT
This sequence comes from Burkholderiales bacterium, assembly GCA_038329645.1. Taxonomy (GTDB): domain Bacteria; phylum Pseudomonadota; class Gammaproteobacteria; order Burkholderiales; family SG8-39; genus SZAS-79. The sequence continues at coordinate 6,979 of JBBQNG010000105.1, read as the reverse complement.
CGGTATATCCCGCGGCCTTGATGGCTTCGAGGATGGGCGCCGCGAGGGCGAGGGTGTCGAAAGTTACGGCGGTCATGACTTCTCCTGTCCCAAAAAGGGACGTGGATAGGGTTGGGCAAAACACCGCACCAACCGAATCGCAATCCTTAGGGGAAGCCGGAAGCCGGCTAACGGCAGGAACGCAGCAGGAAGAGGTGGAGCTTCTTCCGAGGGAGGTCAGGGACGATGAACTTCGCGATGCTTGGGTCGAAGACTATGACGACTGCTGCATCGCACAAACGAAGTATAGGGGAGTTTCGTCAGGCTTACAACTTCTTGAAGCGCGGCACTTCTTTGCCGTCGACGGCCACGTTCTCCATGAACATCGCCAGCGGCCGGACCCAAAGCGCCCCTTCGCCGTAAAGCGGGCGATAAACCACCATCGCTTCGCGCGTCTCCGAATGCGTCGCAACGCCGACGACCTCGTAGTCGTTGCCCTTGTAGTGGCGGTACTTGCCGGTCGCAAGCATGTGTCGAACCTCGGAGGAAAAGCGCGAAGTTTGAACGTACCATGGGGCGGCATCGACAGCGGAGCACGACCATGACCTCACCGAAAACCAGCCAGGCCGAGAAAGCGAAACGCTTCGAGGTGCTCCATTCGCGCCCGGGCATCTTCGTCATTCCCAACCCGTGGGACGTCGGGTCCGCGCGGATGCTTGAAGCCCTGGGTTACGAAGCCCTCGCCACCACGAGCGCGGGCTACGCGTTCTCGCTCGGCAGGCTGGATGGCGCGGTCGGCGTCGAGCAGATGATGGCCCATTGCAAGGAATTGTCCGCGGCCACCTACCTGCCGCTCAGCGCCGATCTCGAGAACGGGTTTGCTGACGATCCGAAGACCGCGGCGCAGGCCCTGGTGCGCGGCGCGGAAGCCGGGCTGGTCGGCGGCTCGATCGAAGATTTCAGCGGCAAGGCCACGTACGACTTCGCTCTCGCAGTCGAGCGTGTGCAGGCTGCGGCCGAGGCGATTAAGAAACTGCCGTTCAAGTTCATGTTCGCCGCGCGCGCCGACGGGCTCCTGCACGGGACGACCGACCACGACGAAATCATCCGGCGCCTGCAGGCCTTCGAGAAGGCCGGGGCGGATGTGGTCTACGCGCCGGGAGTGAAGACGCTCGACGAACTGCGGCGCATGACTTCTGCGCTGAAGAAACCTTTCAACGCGAACATGAGCGGCCTTCCCAACGCGACCGTGGCCCAGATCGGCGAAGCGGGCGCGAAGCGCATCAGCACGGGCGGCGGACTCGCGCGCGCTGCGATCGGCGCGCTGCTGCGTGCCGGCCGCGAGATGCAAGGACCGGGAACATTTACGTGGTCCAAGGACGCCGCCAGCGGCGCTGAGATCGGGAAGCTGCTTGGGTGAATAAAGTTTAACATTTGTTTTCGTAGACTGAATACCAGAGCAGAGTTTCAGTCATTTATCTTGCCGGATAAGGAAAACTATCTGGCAAACACCTGCCCCCCCGCCACGAACGTGCGCTCTACGCCGATGTGGCGAATCCGGTCCAGTTCGCAATTCAGCGGGTCGTCATCGAGCACGACGAAATCGGCCGCCCTACCCGGCGTGAGCGGTCCGCGCGTGTCTTCGTCCCAGGTCAGGAAGTGCCCGGCCGTAGTGGCCAATCGCAGCGCTTCGATTCGCGAAAGTCCTGACTCGCCCAACGTCTGCTTGCCATCGTTGTCCCAGCGCGCCAGTGCTTCCCACAACGCGAACAGCATCGAGTGCGGCACGCCGTCGGTGGACAAGGCCACCGGGATTCCCGCGTCCAGGAGCTGACGGATCGGCGTGCCGCGCGCGCCGAGCGCCTGCAGGTTGAAGCGATCCCTGGCCATGTACATGAAGTTTGGCGTGACGGTGGCGACCAGCCCCAGCGTCTTGATGCGGCGGATCTGGTCGGGCGTGGCTTCGGTGACGTGCACCGCGACCCAGCGCCGGTCGCGTATCGAAATTTGGGCGTCGATCTCCTCGAAGGCCCGAAGCACGCGCTCGAGCTCATAGCAGACGAGAGTGCACACGCGAATCCCGAGTTTCGCCGCCTCAAGCCCGAGGGCGACCAATCTTTCATGCGGCAGCGACTGGTAGAAATGCCCGGCCCATTGCTCGTACGGATAGCCGCGCGCGATGAGGCGCGCGGTGTCCGGGTCGGCGACGTCGAGGCACAGGCCCTCCTCGCGCAGCAAGCCCGCGCTACCGGCATCGCTACCCCGCGCGGCCAGGCGCGGGGCCCAGTGCGCGAGCATCTCGCCGATCTTGCGGTCGCCGAACGCGGCGCTCGGCACCGACAGCGGCAATAGCATCCTCAGGGTCAGTTCTCCGGCGGCTTCGAGCCTTCGATAGGCGTCGATCACCTGCGGGGTCACGCCATGGCCTTCGAACGCGGAGGTCGTGCCGACTGCGCTGCTCGCGCGAACCGCGTGGCGCAAGCCGGTGTAACGGTCTTCATAGGTGAAGCGGGGCACGCACTCGAACAGCGTGTATTCGAGAACCGGCGCCCAATTGCGCTCCAGGAAAAGGCCGCTCGGTTCCCCGTTCGCGTCCTTCACGATTTCGATTTTCGCCGGCGCCTGCGTGTCGCGCGTGACCCGGGCCAATGCCAGGGCGCGGCTGTTCGCCACCGCAGGCAGCGGCAGCCGGCTCCACCAGCCCCACGGCGAGCGGATGTACACGGGGTTGTCCGGCGCGGCCTTGTCGAGGTCGTGCCGATCCGGAAAACGACCTTCCTTCAGCTGGCCGGCGTCGAAGACGTAGTCCTCGGGCGGCGCACCCATCGGCAGCGTGACGATCCATTCGCCTGCGGGCGGGTGCGCCGCGGCCTCCCGTACTGCCGCGCAGATCTCGGCAACCGATTTGCAGTGCGCGATTCTCACGCCGCACAGGTCGCGCAGGCCCATGCGATCCAGGTGCGGGTGCGCATCGTAGAAGCCCGGCACCACGGTGCGGCCGGCGAGACCCAGGGTGCGCGTGCAGGATCCAGCCCTGGCGAGCATCTCCTCGTTGCTGCCGGTCCCAGTGATTGTGCCGCCTTGCACCGCGAGCGCCTGGACCGTGCGGCCTGCCGAATCCAGGGTATGGATGCGGCCGTTGTGGACGATCAGGTCGGGCGCGGTCATGGCGCATTGTAGGGGCGGGTAAACTCCTTGCACAAAAGCACGGAGACAACCCGATGATCGAACGCAAGCAGCGCATTGCCTTCAGGAACCTTGGCGAGCTCACGGGCGAGGACGCCGAAATCGCCGCCAGGAACCGGATCGGCGGGCGCGACCTCAACCTGTTCCGCGTCCTGATGCATCACCCGAATCTCACGCGCCGCTGGACGGTGTTCGCCGGCCACGTGCTGCAGAAGCAGACGCTGCCCCTGCGCGATCGGGAACTTCTGATCCTGCGCATCGGCTGGCTCAACCAGTCGGAGTACGAGTGGGCACAGCATGTCGAGATTGCAAAGCGATCCGGCATTGGCGACGATGAAATCGAGCAGGTCAAGACAGGGCCGAAAGCAGGCTGGAGCACCCACGAAGCGGCGCTAATGCAGGCTGCGGATGACCTGTTCGAGCGCTCGGTCGTGTCGGATTCCACGTGGGCAGCGCTGAGCGCCGCCTACTCCACCGAGCAGATGATGGACATGGTGTTCACGATCGGCCAGTACAACCTGGTGTCGTGGGCGCTCAACAGTTTCGGGGTCCCGCTGGACGATTTTCTGCCCGGGGCGCGCGGTCGAAGCTGACTGCGCCTCAGCGCTGGCTGACCTCCACCGAGAAGCGGAACGGTGAATCGGGCGGCCCCGCGATCACCTCGTTACCGCCCGGCAGCAAGCGTACGGAGCCGATCACGCGGTTGCCGCCGATCTGGTTGCCGTTGACGATCGTGCCGTGGAAGCTGCCGCGGTCGTACAGCACCACGCCCTCGGCATCGGCCTCGATGGAGAAGTGCTCGCGCGAAACGTTGTAGGGATCCGTGTCGGGCAGGCCGAGGTCGTTGCTGCTCAACCGGGATTTGCCTTCCGCGGGCTCACGCCCGACGCGGAACGGAAACTTGGTCACCAGCAGGCCTTCGGCGGGGATGGCTTTGGCCACCGCCTTGGTGAGCGGTATCAGGCGGATGTGGGCCTCGCGCGGCTTGGCGGCCTCGACGGGCTCGGGCGCGCCGGCGGGCTTGTTCATCGAGCGCAGCCGCTCGAAGAATGCGCCCAGGTAACGCAGGCCTTCGGCCGGGTCGCGGAACATGAGCTTGACGAACTGTTCGCGCGAAACGATGGACACAGTGGTTTCGGTTACGGCCCGGGCGCTGAACGCCCGCGGGCGCTCATCCACCAGGGCCATCTCGCCCAGCAGGTCGCCTTTCACCAGCTTTGCGATCCGGACGGTGCGCGAATCGGCGCTCTCGAGCAGCTCGATCTCGCCCGATTCGATCAGGTACACGCATTCGCTGGCCTGCCCCTGCACGAAGACCAGCTCGCCAGGTTGGTACGAATTCATCATGATCGATCCGCTCCCCAAAACGACCAGCCCCTGCATTGTGGGGCAAATGGCCCGTTCGCGGAAATGGGCCCTCAGACCGGGGCGCGGATCCGGGACCGGCGTTACACTCTGAATGTCCGATCCACTGTATGCAATAGAATCGCCGACCTATGAAAATCGTGATTGCCGACGACAATCGGGATTCCGCCGACAGCATGGCGATGCTGCTCGAAGCCGGGGGCCACGAAGTGCACGTCGCCTACGACGGCGCCGAAGCGGTCGCGGCTGTCGAAAGGGTCCGGCCCGACGTGGCCCTGCTCGATATCGGCATGCCGAAGATGAATGGGCACGAGTGCGCCCGCGCCATCCGCTGCCAGCCCTGGGCGGCCGCCACGTTGCTCGTCGCGCTCACCGGGTGGGGCCAGGAAGAAGACAAGAAGCGCGCTCTGGAGGCTGGCTTCGACCGGCACCTCACCAAGCCGGTGGATCCGGCGGCGCTGGAGGGCGCACTCTCAAGGCCCGGCGCGGCGTCTTCGGCCTGAGCGGCGGCGCGGCCATCTTCAGCCAGGCGTTCAAGGCCGTAGCGTGCGGATCGGTGGCAGCGTTCTGCCTTGCCGGATGTACCGCGGGAGGCGGGGATTTTTCCGGACCGCAATCGCCCCGGTTTGAGCCGGCCCCGCCCGGAGCCGCGCCGCCGCGTCTCGCGCTGGTCCTCGGTTCGGGCGGGGCGCGCGGCTTTGCACACATCGGCGTGCTCAAGGTCCTCGACGAAATCAACGTCCGCCCGGATCTCATCGTCGGGGCGAGCGTGGGTGCCGTCGTGGGTGCGTTGTACGCCGGCGGGATGCGGGCGGCCCAGATCGAAAAACTGGCTTACAGCCTGGGCGCGCTCGACTTGTTCGATTTCAAGATGGTGCTCAAGGAGCCGGCGAGCGGGCGGCGCACGCAGGAACTCGTCGGCGATCATGTCGGTGGCCGCATGATCGAGCAGCTGACGATCGCGTTTGCCGCAACCGCGACGCGGCGACGGGACAGTGCGCTGGTGATCTTCAACCGCGGCGACACGGGTATTGCGGTGCGGGCGTCTGCCGCGAGCCCTGGCCAGTTCGAGCCGGTGCGGATATCGGGCGAAGCCTATGTGGACGGCGACGAGGCCAGCCCGGTGCCGATCCGGGCGGCGCGCGCGTTGGGCGCGCGCGTGGTGATTGCGATCGATGTGTCGGCCTATGCCGCAAACGCGCCCGCAGGCGTGCCGGAAGATTGGGTCCGCAAAGATGCGCGCCGCGCGCAGCAGGTCGCCGCCGAAGCACCCGAAGCCGATGTGCTGATCCACCCGGATATCGGCTATTTCGCCGGGCACAGCGAGGAGTACCGGCACAGGGTGATCGAAGCCGCCGCGCGCGCGACCCGTGCGCGCCTGCCTGAGTTGATCGCCGCCGCTGCCAGAGCAAAATCAGGGCCGCAGTAAAATGGGTCGCGTCAGCCGCGCCCCGACTAGAAGCCCCATCCGGAGAACCGCACCGCAATGAGCCAAGAATCGAATATTCAGCCTGGCCAGAGCCAGTGGATCGGCAAGCCGCTGCGGCGGCTCGAGGACGCGAAACTCCTGTCGGGCCAGGGCCGCTTCACCGACGACGTGAATCTCCCGCGGCAGGTCCACGCAGCGTTTACGCGCTCGCCCCACGCGCACGCGAGGATCGCAAGCCTCGACGTGAGCGCCGCCCGCGCCGCGCCCGGCGTGATCGCCGTCTACACGGGCGCCGACATCCTCGCGGCCGGCATGCTGCCTGTGCCATTCACGCAGATGCACAAGCGCCCGGGCGGCGCCGATATGACCGTCCCGCCGCGCAACGCGCTCACCTCGGAAGTCGCCCGGTTCGTCGGCGACGCCGTGGCAATGGTCGTCGCCGAGACGCGCGACCAGGCGCGCGACGCCGCTGAGCTCGTCGAAATCGACTGGGATGCGCTGCCGGCGAATGCGGACCTGCCAACGGCTGCGCGTGCCGACGCGCCGGTGCACTGGGCTGCCGCGTTCGTGCCTGAGTACGGCAATATCGCCGCGATCTACCGCATGGGCGATGAGGCCGCCAGCGATGCAGCATTTGCAGCCGCCACGCACGCAGTCAAGCTCAGGGTCGTCAACCAGCGCGTGATCGCGAATCCGCTCGAGCCGCGCGCCCTGGCAGCGCAATTCGCCGACGGCCGCTTCACGCTCTACTGCCCGGCGCAGAACACGCATACCGTGCGCGGGCAGCTGGCGAAGGTTTTTGGCGTCACCGAAGATAAGCTGCGCATCGTCTGCACCGACGTAGGCGGCGGGTTCGGTGCGCGGGGCTACGCCTATCCGGAGCACGCCGCACTCCTGTTCGCGGCGCGTGCGCTCGGCCGGCCGGTGAAATGGCGCGCCGACCGCTCGGAGAATTTCCTTGCCGAAGTCCACGGCCGCGACAGCATCGTAGAAGCCGAGCTCGCGCTGGATGCGCAGCAC
>JBBQNG010000104.1:0-13862 GCA_038329645.1 Burkholderiales bacterium | reverse complement strand
AGGATTTCCTGCACGCCGAAGTTGTTGATGCCGGAACCGAAGAACACCGGCGTCTGCGTTCCTGCGAGAAAGCGCTTCAGGTCGAACGGCACGCTTGCGCCGGAGAGCAGCTCGACATCGGCGCGCAGGCGCTCGACCTCGCCGGGGAAGAGCTCGTCCAGGCGCGGATTGGCGATCCCTTCGATGGTCTCGGTCTCCCCGCCGCGTTTCTCCTCGCCGGGCGTGAAGCGCAGCAGCCGGTCCTCGAGCAGGTGAAACACGCCGCGGAACCCCTTGCCCATGCCCAGCGGCCACGAGATCGGCGCGCAGTCGATCTTCAGCACCGACTCGATTTCCTCCAGCAGCTCGAAGGGCTCCCTGACCTCGCGGTCCATCTTGTTGACGAAGGTGATGATCGGCGTGTTCCGCAAGCGGCAGACCTCGAGCAGCTTGATGGTCTGCGCTTCCACCCCCTTGGCCGCGTCGATCACCATCACCGCGGCGTCCACAGCCGTAAGCACGCGGTAGGTGTCCTCCGAGAAGTCCTCGTGGCCGGGCGTGTCGAGCAGGTTGACGGTGTGCCCCGCATACTCGAACTGCATCACCGAGCTGGTCACCGAGATGCCGCGCTGCTTCTCGATCTCCATCCAGTCGGAGGTCGCGTGGCGGGAGCTCTTGCGCGCCTTGACCGTGCCCGCCATCTGGATGGCTCCGCCGAAGAGCAGCAGCTTTTCGGTGAGCGTGGTCTTGCCGGCGTCCGGGTGCGACACGATCGCAAAGGTGCGGCGGCGCGACACGTCGCGCACGAGGTCGGCGGGAAAAGGGGGAGCGGACATGGCAACGCGGGTCAGGCGGGGCGCGGATTATATCCCGGCCTGCGCAATCGTCAGTGGCCTGCATGCTATAGTTTTCCTGTTGTGGAATGCGCCTACTGAGGCAATTCGAAGCGACGCTTTTCGGGGACCAAAATGAATGCGCTGCTTGAATCCAAGCGCCAAGCCGTGCTCGACCTCGCCCGGCGCTACGGTATTACCCACGTTAGCGTATTCGGCTCGATGGCTCGCGAAGACGCAACCGGGACGAGCGACATCGATCTGCTCGTCGACATCGGCGAGAAGACAACCGGGTTCGGACTAGGCCGCCTGCTGATGGATTTGCAGGATCTGCTCGGCCGACGGGTCGACCTGGTTACCGAGCAGGCGCTTCATCCGTCGATTCGGGAAAAGATACTGCGCGAAGCCGTACGCTTGTGAAACCGGAGACCCAGGCGGACAAGCTTTTCGTCGATAAAAAATATAATAAAACGAGTATTCGAATTGCCCGAAGATCCGCGCGGGTATTGGTTCCAGAAAATCAAAAGTCAGAGATTTAACTCATGGCAGACCGCCAGTTCGGCATCGAAACGCTGTGCCTTCACGCCGGCCAGATCCCCGACGCGGCCACCGGCGCGCGGGCCCTGCCGATCTACCAGACCACCTCCTTCGTGTTCGATTCGGCCGAGCACGCCGCGAGCCTCTTTAACCTGCAGACGTTCGGCAACGTGTACTCGCGCATCTCCAACCCGACGGTCGCGGCGCTGGAGGAGCGCGTCGCAGCCATCGAGAACGGCCGCGCGGGCCTTGCAGCCGCCACAGGCCAGGCGGCGGAGGCCACCGCGATCCTGACGCTGTGCCAGGCCGGCGACCATATCGTTTCCGCCTCGACCCTGTATGGCGGCTCGTACACGCTGCTGGCGGTCAACCTCGCCAAGCTCGGCATCGAGACCACTTTCGTGGATTCGGATGACCCGGAGAATTTCCGCCGCGCGATAAAGCCCAATACCCGGCTGGTTTACGCGGAGACGCTGGGCAACCCGCTTATCAACATGGTGGACATCGAGGCGGTGGCCAAGATCGCCCACGAGGCCGGCGTGCCGCTGATGATCGACAACACGGTGCCCTCGCCCTACCTGTGCCGCCCGTGCGACTGGGGTGCGGACATCGTCGTGCACTCGGCGACCAAGTACATCGGTGGGCACGGCACCACGATGGGCGGCGTGATCGTGGAGTCCGGCAAGTTCAAGTGGGACAACGGCAAGTTCCCCGGCATGACCGAGCCGTCGCCCGGATACCACGGCGTGCGCTTCTACGAGACCTTCGGCGATTTCGGCTACACCATGCGGGCGCGCATGGAAATCATGCGCACTTTCGGGCCGACCCTTTCTCCGCTGGCCGCGTGGCAGCTGCTGCAGGGCCTCGAGACGCTGCACGTAAGGATGGAGCGCCACTGCGCCAACGCGCTGGCAGTGGCCAGGTTCCTGCAAGGGCATCCGCAGGTGGCGTGGGTCAACTACCCCGGCCTGCCCGACAATAAGTACTACGCCCTTGCGCAGAAATACATGCCCAAGGGCGCATCGGGGTTGTTGAATTTCGGCGTCAAAGGTGGTGCCCGGGCAGGAGAGAAGTTCATCGAGGCGGCGACGTTCATGAGCCACCTGGCCAACATCGGCGACGCCAAGACCCTCATCATCCACCCCGCCTCGACCACGCACCGCCAGATGTCGGAGGCAGAGCAGCTCAAGGCCGGCGTGCTGCCCGACATGGTGCGCATGTCGGTCGGGCTGGAGACGCTCGACGATATCCTCTGGGACATCGACCAGGCGCTTGCTGCCGCCGCGAAATCGTAGACTTATCCCAAAGGAAAAATCATGCTGAGCTACCAAGTCGTCGAACACGGCAAGCCGCTGCAAAAAGTCTTTACCAGTGCGCCGAAACCCAAGGGCACCGAGGTGCTTGTGCGCATCACGCGCTCGGGCGTGTGCCACAGCGACCTGCATATCTGGGACGGGTACTTCGACCTGGGCGGCGGCAAGCGCTTTTACGTGAAGGAGCGCGGCTGCATCCCGCCTTTCACGCTCGGGCACGAGCCGTTCGGCGTGGTGGAGGCGTTCGGCAGCGGCGCGGCCAAGGCGGCATTGGGATCCAAGGGCGGCCTCAAGGTGGGCCAGCGGCGCCTCGTCTATCCCTGGATAGGCTGCGGCAAGTGCGCGGTGTGCAAGGCCGGCAAGGACAACTACTGCGTGTCGGGCACGCAGTACCTGGGCGTGAACCGCGCCGGTGCCTACTCGCCCCACGTGCTGATCCCGCATCCGCGTTACCTCGTGGACACCGCGGGTGTGGATGACGCCTTCGCTTCAACCTTGGCCTGTTCGGGACTGACCACCTACAGCGCAATCACCAAGCTGCCCGCCACCGGTCCGAAGGACTGGGTCGCCGTGATCGGCTGCGGCGGCCTGGGCCTGGTGGCGATCTCGATCATGAAAGCGATGGGCATCAAGAATGTGATCGCGTGCGACGTCGATGAATCGAAGCTGGAGGCGGCGAAAAAGCTCGGGGCCAAGCTCGTGCTCGACACGCGCGGCCCGGATGCCGCGCAGCGCCTCGCGGCCCTCGCCCAGGCGAATCTCGTCGGCGCAATCGACCTCGTGGGCATGCCCGGCACGTTCATGACCGCCTACCCGGCGCTGCGCAAGGGCGGGCGCTACGTGCTGTGCGGACTCTTCGGCGGCGAAGTGACGCTGGCGCTGCCGCCCATCGCGCAGCGCGCGGTGAGCGTCACCGGCTCGTACGTCGGTGACCTGGCCGAGCTCAAGGCTGTCGTGGCACTGGCGAAGAAGAAGAAGCTCAAGCCGATGCCGGTCGAGACCCGCGCGGCCTCCGAGGTCAACCGGACGCTGGAAGAACTCAAGGCGGGAAGGATCCTCGGCCGCGTGGTGCTGGATTTTGAAACTGTGGCCGAAAACCCGGCCGCCTGAGGCTGTCGCCGGGCGATTCCTCCTATACTCGGCCGATGACACCCTACAACTGGAATCTCCCCTATAGCTGGCCGCGCAAGCCCGTCCTCGCCGCCAACGTCGTCGCCACCACACAGCCGCTCGCCGCCCAGGCGGGATTGCGCATGATGCTCGCCGGCGGCAACGCAGTGGACGCGATCCTTGCCACGGCGATCACGCTGACGCTGGTCGAGCCGGTCTCGAACGGCATCGGCTCCGACCTGTTCGCGATCCTGTGGGACGGCAAGGAGTTGCACGGTATCAACGCCTCGGGCCGCTCGCCCGCAGGATGGACGCCCGAATACTTCGCCGGCCAGAAGGCGATGCCCACGCGCGGCTGGAATACGGTCACCGTCCCGGGCGCCGTCTCCGCGTGGCACATGCTCTCCAAGTGCTTCGGCAAGCTGCCCTTTGAAAAACTCTTCGAGCCGGCGATCGGCTACGGCCGGAACGGCTTCCTCGTCTCGCCGACCATCGCGCGCCAGTGGGCCATCCAGGCCAAGGAATTGCACGTGCAGCCCGGTTACGCCGAGGCTTTCATGCCCAACGGGCGCGCGCCTGCGCCCGGCCAGCTATTCACCTTCCCCGACCACGCCGCGACACTCGAGAAAATCGCCGCGACCAGGGGCGAAGCCTTCTACCGCGGCGAGATCGCCGAGAAGCTCGCCGCCCACAGCGCGCAGAACGGCGGCGTCATGACAACCGCCGACCTGGCGGCGCACCAGTCCGACTGGACCCCGCCGATGGAAGTCGGCTACCGCGGCTACACGATTCACGAATTGCCACCGAACGGCCAGGGCATCGTCGCGCTGATCGCGCTCGGCATCCTCGAGCAGTTCGACGTGTCGAGCTACCCGGTCGATTCGGCCGACAGCCTGCACCTTCAAATCGAGTCGATGAAGCTCGCCTTCGCCGATGCGCGGCGCTTCATCGCCGACCTCGACTGGATGGACATCAAGCCCGAGGCCATGCTGGACCGCGACTACCTCAAGTCCCGTGCCAGGCTCATCGACATGAAGAAGGCGCAGGATTTCGGCCACGGCACCCCGCCCAAGGGCGGCACGGTGTACCTCACCGCGGCCGATGCGTCGGGCATGATGGTCTCGCTCATCCAATCGAACTACATGGGCTTTGGCTCGGGCGTCGTTCCGCAGGGTACCGGTGTGTCGCTGCAGAACCGCGGCTCCTGCTTCGTCCTCACGCCGGGGCATCCCAACCAAGTCGCGCCAAAGAAGCGCCCGTACCAGACCATTATTCCCGGCTTCGTCACCAAGGACGGCAAGCCCGTGATGAGCTTCGGCCTCATGGGCGGCACCATGCAGCCGCAGGGCCACGCGCAGCTCATCGTGCGCATCGCCGACTACAACCAGAATCCGCAGGCGGCCGCCGACGGCCCGCGCTATCGCGTCGTGCAGGGCATGGAGGTCAACGTCGAGGGCGGGCTTGCAGGCTCGGTGCTCGAGGAGCTAACGCGCCGCGGTCACAAGCTGACCGAGCTCAAGGAAGGCTACATGGACTTCGGCAGCGCGCAGATGGCCTGGAAGCTGGACAACGGCGGCGGGTACTTCGCGGCGAGCGATCCGCGCCGCGACGGCCAGGCCGTCGGCTACTAAAATGCTGAAAATCTGGGGCCGGGTCAACTCGGTCAACGTGAAGAAGGTGCTCTGGTGCGTGGGCGAGCTCGAGCTCCCCTTCGAGCGCATCGACGCCGGCATGGAGCACGGCGTGGTCGGCACGCCGGATTACCAGGCGATGAATCCCAATGCGCGCGTGCCCACCATCGACGACGACGGGTTCGTGCTGTGGGAGTCGAACGCCATCGTGCGCTACCTCTCCCTCAAATACGGCCTCGGCACGCTGTGCCCGGAGGATCCCGCGCAGCGCGCCGATTCCGACCGCTGGATGGACTGGTCCACCGCGCACCTGGCGGGCACTTTCCGCGAGGTGTTCTGGGGCATGGTGCGCACCGCGCCGGAGAAGCGTGACCTCGCCTTCATAGAGAAGAACCGCGCCGCAACCGCAAAGTCCCTCGACATGGTGGACCGGCTGCTCGGCACGCGGGCGTTTGTCGCCGGCGACCGCCTCACGATGGGCGACATCCCGCTCGGCTGCTACGTGCACCTCTGGATGAGCATGCCCATCGAGCGCCCCGCGCACCAGAACCTGACGGCGTGGCACAAGCGGCTGCTCGAGCGTCCCGCCTTCAACGCCGGGGTCAACACCCCTCTGAGCTAGCCGAGAGCGCGAGGCAGCGCTCTTTCTTCGGCAGTTTGGCGACCTTCTTCACCGCCGCATAGAAGCGCGGCAGATCGCCGCCCTCCGCTTCGATCATTTTTTCGAAGCCGGGCACGAATTTGGAATAGGCCGTGATCGACGCGAGCAATGCGTTGCCCGGGGCCGTGCCGATGATCCTGTCGTAGCCCGCGAAGCCGCCCCAGCTCGCCTTGAGCGCCGCATATTCCCGCTTGAGCTCCTCGAACCCCGCGCGCTTGGCCTCGCGCATCGGGGCATCCGCCAAGCCCGAATCGTATACGCGGTCCAGGCGCGTCTTGGCCGCCTCGATCAGCGCAATGAACTCGCGCTGGCGCTCGCGCACCGCAAGGAAAATCGCGAGGTCCTTGTCGTTGTGGTGAGCGGCCAGCCAGCGGCGCACGCCGGCGCGCTCGACCGAGACGGCAAACGATTCGTTGAACACCGTGTCGCCGCTCACGTAAACGATGTGGTGCGCGAGTTCATGGAACACCAGCCGCGCGAGCTCACTCTCCGGGTAGCGGATGAAGGACGACAGCAGCGGGTCGTCGAACCAGCCCAGCGTCGAGTACGCGGGGATGCCGCTCACCTGCACGTCGTAGCCCTTGGCGCGCATCCGGTCCGCGTAGGCAATCGCATTGGCTTCGGCGAAGTAGCCGCGATAGCTCACGCACCCGGTCACCGGGAAGCACGACTCGGCCGGCTTGGTCGAAAATTCGGGGGTCGCAAAAAGGTTCCACACCACGAACGCTCGACCGAGGTCCAGGTACTGGCGGTAGCTGCCGTCGTCCGGCAGCCCGAGCTCGCGGCTGGCGAAGTCGCGGATCTCGAGTGCCATGCGCAGCCTCGCGCGCAGGTCGACCGGGGTGGCCGGATCGACCATCACCATGTCGACCGGCCGCGCGCGCGTCGTAATCGCCAGCTGGCCGCCCACGGCCTGGGTGTAGTAGGCCAGAGTCTCGCAACCGCTGACAAAAACGGCGCAGGCCGCCGCGGCGAGGAGCCGGAAGGCCCTGTGCATTCTAGGCATCGTGATTGAAGTGTCCGTGCGCAAGGAAATGCGCGGTCTGTACTCCGACGCGCGCGGAAAAAATAAGTTCGGAATGGCTCACCGGCAGGACGATCCGCTCGGTCATCCCTTCCACGGCCGTCTCCTCGACCCTCACCACGCCGTCGTTGGCGCCCGGCAGCCTGCCCAGGAGGCGTCCCAGCCCGAGCGACGGCCGGCTGCCGGCGATCACGCCGAGGGGGACGCGCCCGTCCCAGCGCGCTGCGCAGCCTTCCTCCCACACGGGACGGCTTTCGCCCAGCATCCAGCGCCCCGGCGCGGCGATGGCCAGCCGCCTGCCGGCCATGCAGCCGAGCACAGGCGTGCCCAACAGGACCACGCCGCTGGCTTTGGGCGCATCGGGGCGGCGGAGCGCGGCCAGGGTGACGAGCCCGCCGAAGCTGTGGCCTACGAACCGCACGGGGCTGTGGCCTGCGGCTTCGTGCACGAATCGCACCAGCCGGTCCGCATGCGCCTGGAGCGACCTCTGGCGGCCGGCATACGCGAACACATGCGTCCGGTACCCGCGTGCCTTGAGCCGCATAGCGAGCGACTTCATGACGATCCCCGGCATCCACAGTCCATGGAGAAGGACCACGTCCCCGCTGCCGGTCACGGCTGCGCGTCCTTGGCGCGCACCGCGAGCAGCCAGGCGCCGGCGAGCAGCGCGGGTATGCCGAACACCGCATAGGCCCCGGCGTAGCTTCCGCCGAACGCGAGCGCCTGCGAAAAGAGCGGCGGGCTCACCACCACGCCGAGGAACGTGAAGAACATGCAGCCGCCGGTGGCCTGGCTGGTCTGGCCCGGCGGTGCGATGCGCGCGACCTCGGCGAGGAACACTCCGTTCCAGCCCACGGCAGTCGCGCCGAACGCGACGGCGAACACGAAGAGCAGCGGCAGCGGCCACGCTGGGCTTGCGGCCAGCGTCGTCAATGCGCAAAGACCCATGCCGACGCCGAGCCAGCCCAGCATCACCCGCCGGGTCAGCGCACGGTCGGCAACGAATCCCCACAGCACCCGCCCGACCACGCTCGCGACCTGCGACGCCGCCATCACGAAGCCGGCAAGCACCAGGGTCATTGCAAACGACTCGGTGAGGAAGGTGACGAGGTAGGCGACCAGCGTGATCTGCACGCCGCCGAAAATGAAAGAGCACACCGCCATTTCCGTCAGCCGCGGGTCGCGAAATACCATTCCCAAAGGGGCCAGGGTCGAGCGCAGCGAGATCGGCGCCGAGGCGTTGAGGCCGGTGTCGTAGAGCCTGCGCATGGGCTGGATTGCAATCGCCGACAGAAGGCAGGCAAGGCCGATCCCGACCGCGGCCCAGCGCCAGCCGAAGGCGAGGATCAGCGTCGGCACCAGGGCGCCTGCCATTGCGCCGCCGAGGGGCACGCCGGTCTGTTTCACCGAAAACGTAATTGCAATCAGGGACGGCGGCGTGGCGCGCACGAGGATCTGCGAGCTCGCAGGCGTTGTGGGCCCATAGCCCAGGCCAACGAAGAACGCGCCGAGGGCCACCACGCAAAGCGACGAGGACGACGCGGCAAGCGCGAGGCCGATGAGGCAGGACGTGAGCCCCGCCTGGCTCATACGCACCGGGCCATAGCGCGCCACCATGCCGCCCGCAGTGACCGAGCCGACCATGCTGCCGAGGTAGACGAGGGCGATGTAGTACCCGATCCAGGCCGCCGGCACGCCGAAGTCGCGCGGCGCCGCCACCGGCGCCATCACGGGCGCGCTGTAGACGGCCAGCGCAACCAGCGTCTGCACCGCAAGCGTGAGAGACACCGGCGCGAAGAGCGCACGCAGCGACCCGCCGCCCGCGGCGACAGCCTGCTCAGCCACTGTTGCGCAGGCCCGCGGCAATGCCGTTGATGGTGATCAGCAGCGCACGCTTCACGCGGTCGTCCTTGTCGCCCGCACGCAGCCGGCGCAGGAGCTCGATCTGGAGGTGGTTGAGCGGATCGATGTACGGCCGGCGATTGCGGATCGAGCGCGCAAGGGTCGGGTTGCCCTCGAGCAGTCCCTTGGCGCGCTCGATCGCGAACAGGTGGCGCATCGACAGCGCCTGCTCCGCCTCGATGCGGCCGAGCAGCGCGGTGGCGCGCTTCTGGTCGCGCGCAAGGCGCGCGTAGCGCGAAGCGATGCCGAGATCGGTCTTCGCCAGCAGCATGTCCATGTTGGCGAGCATGACGCGGAAGAACGGCCAGCCGGCGTGCATCTCGCGAAGGAGCCGCAGGTTTTTGGTGCGGGACTTGGCGACGAAAGCCTCCACCGCGGTGCCGAAACCGTACCAGCCGGGCAGCATGATGCGCGACAGCGACCAGCTGAACACCCAGGGAATGGCGCGCAGGTCCTCGATGCGGTCAGAAGCGCGCCGCGCCGCCGGGCGGCTGCCGATATTGAGCTCGGCGATCTCGCCGATCGGCGTCACGTCGCGAAAAAACTCGACGAACCCCGGCGTCTCGTAGACGAGGGCGCGGTAGGCGGCGAACGAGCTCGCGCTGATTTCCTCCATGGCCGCGCGCCATTCGGGCCGCTCGACGAGGGACGGCGCGCCGTCGCCGGCGGGCTTGAGCAGCGACGCTTCGAGCGTGGCGGCCACCAGGGTCTCGAGGTTGCGCAGGCCGATCTCCGCGTCGGAGTACTTGCTCGCGATCACCTCGCCCTGCTCGGTGATGCGGATCTGGCCGTTCACGCTGCCCGGCGGCTGCGCGAGGATGGCGTCGTAGCTGGGCCCGCCCCCACGCCCGACGGTGCCGCCCCTGCCATGGAACAGGCGCAGCTTCACCTTGTGCTTTTCGCACACGCGCACCAGGTCGAGCGTCGCGCGGTACAGCTCCCAATTGGAAGTCACGTAGCCGCCGTCCTTGTTGCTGTCCGAATAGCCGAGCATGACTTCCTGCAGGTTGTCCCGGCCGGCGATCAGCGCGCGGTAGGCCGGCAGGCCGAGCAACCGGTCGGTCATTTCGCCTGCACGGCGCAGGTCGTCGATGGTCTCGAACAGCGGCGCGATATTGACGTCGAGCTCTGGCTGCAGGCCCGGTCGCAGCAATCCCGCTTCGCGCAGCAGCACTGCCGCCTCGAGGATGTCGCTGACCGAATTGGTGTTGGAGATGATGCAGGTGGGCAGCGCCACCTTGCCGAAGCGCCGCTGGATGGCCTGCGCGGCATCGAGGATCGCCAGCTCCTTCGCGGCTAGCTCGCTATACCCAACGAACGGCGAGCGCAGCAGGCGCGCGGTGCCAAGCTCCGTCAGCAGGAACGCGATCTTCGCTTCCTCGTCCAGCGCCGTGTAGCCCGCCACGGCGCCCGAGCGCGATGCGAGCTCCGCCACCACGGATTCGTGCACGCCGCTGTGCTGGCGCAGGTCGACCGACGCGAGATGAAAGCCGAACGCCTGCGCGGCGTGCCTCAGGCGCATGAGGCGGCCATAGACCACGCGCGCGCTGCCGTACGTGCGCAACGAGTCGATCAGGATGTCGAGGTCGCCCACGAAGTCGGCACTGGCCGCGTAGGGCCGCGCCGCCGACAACGGCCGGCGCATCGCGTCGCGCTGTCCGAGCGCGAGCGAAGTCGCGGCCAGGCGCGCGTACACGCCGGTCAGCGCCCGCCGGTAAGGCTCGTCGCGGCGCTGCTCCGAAGAATCGCCCGCCGCGTCGGCCAGGCGCTTGAGACCCGGCGAAATATCCACCCGCTGCAGGGACAGGCTCAGCTCGCGGCCGAGCGCATGGGCCTCCTCCAGGTAATGGGCGAATACGAGCGCCGACTGCCGCTCCACCGCATAGGTCAGCGTTGCGTGGGTGACGAAGGGATTGCCGTCGCGATCGCCGCCTATCCAGCTGCCCATGCGCAGCATCTGCGGGAACGGCAGCTTGCTGCGATAGCGCGCGTGCAGCTCGGCATCGATCTCCTCGACCAGGCGCGGAATCGCCGCGAGGAAGGTATAGTTGTAGAAGGAGAGCGCATTGTCGATCTCGTCCTGCACCGTGAGGCGCGCCGCCCGCAGCATGCGCGTTTGCCAGAGGATCAGGATCATGCGCCGCAGCGCCTCCTCGTCAGCGGCCGCCTCCTCGGGCGTCTGGCGCACGCGGTCGCGCTCATCGAGCAGGCGCGCGATCTCGATGTGGGCATCGAGGATGCTTTTCCTCTGCACTTCGGTCGGGTGCGCGGTGAGCACCGGCATGACCAGCCCGCCGGTGAGGAACTTTGCCAGCGCGCCAGCCGTGACACCCGCCGCCGCGGCCCGTTGGGCGGCGAGGGCGATCGAGCCGCTCTGCGGCCTGGAGCCGCCGAACCGGTGCGCGCGCCGCCGGCGGATGTGGTGGCGGTCCTCGGCGATGTTGGCAAGCTGGGAGAACTGGGTGAATGCGCGCACCACCGTCATGACTGCGTCCGGATCGAGCGAACGCAACGTGGCAGCGAGCGACGCACCCGCACGCGGATCGCCGCCGCGGTGGAAATCGACCGCGGTCTGGCGGATGCGCTCGACGAGCTCGAAGGCGGCGACGCTCTCCTGCTCACGCAGGGTGTCACCCAACATGCGTCCGAGGCGCCGGATGTCCTCAGACAACGGCTGGTCCTTGCCGTTGCGCGGTGCACCCGCCTTTTTCCCCGCGCCTGCCGGCTTCCTGGCCACTACTTGCGCCGGTTCCACTCCGGCACCGGAAGCACCGGCTCGGCGCTGCGGTAGGCCTCGGGCCAGATGACTTCGCGGCGCCCCTTGAGGATCTGGACGAGGAAGGGTTTGGCGGCGGCCTGGCTGCCGTCCGGAGCCACCTTGTAGCCGCCCAGCACGTTGCCCATCTCGAGGGCCGCGAACGCCACGCGCAGCTTTTCCTGCTCGAAGGACTCGGCCTTCGCCACCGCGGCCTCGATCGCCTTGCCGGCGGCCCAGCCGCAGGCGGCATGGAAATCCGGCGCCGCGCTGTACTTCGCGCGATAAATCTTTACGAACTCGGCGTTGCCCGGGGTCGCGGCGCGGGGTTCGTACGACGACAAGGCCACCGAATACTCCGCGTCCATCCCCACCTGCCTGATCAACAGCGGCTCGACGGCGCCTTTGGACACAAACAGCCTGGGCGTATAGCCGGCCGCCTTGAACCCGCGCAGGAGCTCGGCGACGTCATGCACGCTGGCGGGCGTGACGACGGCCTCGGCGCCGGTCGCCGCAAGGATTTTCGCGAAAGGCGCCAAGCCTTTCATGTGATCGATCGAGTAATAGATCGGGGGGCGGACCTGCACACCCGATTTGCCCGCGTCCCTTGCAAGTTGCTCGACGAGGGGTTGCGCGGCCCCTTCGTCGCGCGCGATCACGATCGCCGTCTTGAGCCCCGCTTTCGCCGCAAGGGGCAGGACGCCAACGGCAGTCGTATCCGAGGGCGGCGGGACCTGGAACAAGTACCGGTAGATGCGCTTGTGGATCTCGGGCGCTGCACCGGTGGCGTTGACCATGACGCGGCGGTTGCGCTCGGCCACCGCCGCGGCCATGGAGGTCGCCGCCGATCCGAAGGAACCGATCAGCAGGTCGGCCTGGTCGTCCTTGATGAGCAGCTCGTAGAGCGCAGTGGAGCGCAGCGCATCGCTCGCGTCGTCATACAGCTTGAGCTCGACCTGGCGCCCGAGCAGGCCCCCGGCGGCGTTGACCTGCTCCTGCCAAAGCAACAACGCATTTCGCGTGCCCAGCGCGAGGTCGGCGAGATAGCCCGTCTGGGACAGCGCCGCGCCGATGAGGACCGGCTTGCCCTGCGCGCTCGCTGCAATCGGCATCAGCAAGGCCAATGCGAACAACGCCGCCCGCAGGATCACTCGAACCCCGCGAACTGGGTGAAAGCACCGACAGGCTCCCGCACCGTCACCAGCGTGTTCTCGATCGCGTTGGGCTCCGCGTACCCGAGCGACATGCCGCACACGATCTTCTCCGAATCGGGAATCTGAAGCACCTCGCGCACCACCTTGTGCGCCTGAGCGATCGCCGCCTGCGGGCAGGTATCGAGCCCCTTGCCACGCGCGGCAAGCATGATGTTCTCGAGGAACATGCCGTAGTCGAGCCAGCTGCCCAGCTCCATGTCGGCGTCGATGGTGAAGATCATCGCCACCGGCGCGCCGAAGAACATGAAGTTGCGCGCGTGCTGCTTGGCCATGCCCTCCTTGTTGTCGCGCGTGAGGCCCAGCAGCCCATACAGGTCCCAGCCCACCTTGCGGCGCCGGCCGAGATAAGGCTCGCGCCATTTCACCGGGTAATAGTTGTAGGGATACGAGAAGCCGTCCTCGCCCTTCTGGAAATAAGCTTCGAGCATCGCCTTGGAAAGCCGGTCGCGCACCTTGCCGGCGAGGACGCGAACCTTCCACGGCTGGATGTTGGTGCCCGAGGGCGCCCGGCTGGCGAGCGCGAGGATTTCGGCCACCGTGCCGCGCGGCACCGGGTCGGGCCGAAAGGCGCGCACGCTGCGGCGGGACAGCAGCGCCTCCTCGACGGTAATGGCGCGCGCGCCGGCGGCGAATGCAAGGGCTCCGAGGGCTGGGTCGGTCAAAGGTGTGCTCCGCAAGGGTGGGCTCCGATTGTTCGCTTTTGCGCGTGTAGCAGGCGGAAACGCGATAATACCGGATGGCCTCCGTCCCGCAGCCCGATCTGGTTTCCCGTTTCGCCGACATTGTCGGCACCTCGCACGTTTTGACGGCGAAGGACGACGTGGCGCCCTACTACACCGACTGGCGGCACGTGTTCGCGGGCACGGGCATCGCCGTGGTGCGTCCCGGCAGTACCGAGGAAGT
>JBBQNG010000103.1:0-13868 GCA_038329645.1 Burkholderiales bacterium | reverse complement strand
GAACTCCTCGGCGCTGCCCACCAGCCGCGCGATCGACAGCCGCTCGTGCTTGAACGCCCAGTCCATCGCGCCCTCGCCGTAGTCGTTGCGGATGCGCCGGTCGGCGCCCAGGCCGATGAGCTGCTTCACCGCGGCCTCCTTGTTCTCGTACACGGCCATCATCAGCGGCGTCGAGCCGTTGGTGCTGCGCGCGTTGACATCGGCGCCGCGCTGCACGAGGTAGCCGATCGCCTCGCCGTGGCCCGAGAACGCCGCGTAGTGCAGCGCCGTCCACTGGCGCGGCTCGCGGTTGATCTTCGCGCCGTGTTCGACCAGCCACTTCACCGCGTCGACGCGGCCTTTCCACGCCGCGTGCATGATCGCCTGCTCGCCCAGCTTGTTCATTTTGTTGACGTCGGCGCCCTTCGATACGAAGAGCGCCATGAGCGGCAGGTTGCCTTCCCACGCGGCAATCATGAGGCCCGTGCCGATACGGTCGCCGACGAAGTCGGGGTCGAGACCCCGGTCGAGCCACTCCCGCGCGGTGCCAATGTCGCCCATCTCGATGCGCGTGCCGAACTCAACCGCATCCGGCAGGCCCGTGGAGCGCAGGAACTGCGGCCAGGACGGCGGCCAGGACTGCGCCCCGGCCGGCGGGCAGGCCGCCAGCGCCAGCCAGAGGATCGTGGCTAGAATGTTCGCGTCACTGCGCCTTGCCATGAACCCTTATCGCTCCCTGTCGCGGGCTTTTGCCCTTTCGCTTGTCGTGCATGCGGTGGTGCTGGTCTGGGGCGCCTGGCTGCTCTCGGCTTTGCCTTCGATCGTGCCTTCGCCTTCCTTGAAGGTCCGCCTCGCCGAGCCGCTTGCCGATCCCGCGCCCCTACCTGCGCCGCAGCCTGAATTGTTGCTGCGCGAGGATACTCCGCGCAAGGCTTTTACACCTTCGTTTCAAAAGACACCGCGCCTGACTCGCGCGCCGGAGCCTGCGCGCCGCGCAGATGCGCCTGCGGAAGTTCGGCTGCTTGCCGGCGACGCCGCCCGTCGCGCCTCCGAGCAGGTCGCCAAAGAACTCTTCTACCCGCCCGAGGCGATCGAGCGCGGGCTGGAGGGCGAGGTGCTGGTGCTGTTGTTCCTGGACGAGGCTGGGAACGCGATCGCGGCGCGGGTCGAGGCTTCGAGCGGGCATCCGCTGCTGGACGCGGCCGCGGTGCGCGCGGCGCGGACGCTGAAGTCGCTGCCCTCCAGCGCGCCGAGGGAGGCGCTGTTGCCGGTGCGGTTCAGGCTGCGGTAAAGCGTTTATTTGGAGGTCCCGTCCCGGGCCAGCCGAGTCATTCCGAGACGAGCAGGGTATCGACCGAACTGATCAATCCAGGCAGGCTGGTCTCGACCACACCCCAAACAATCCGGTCGTCCACAGTCGCATATCCGTGCACAAGTATGTTTCGGAACGCGATGATGCGCCGCGCGTCTGCTATCTGAGTGGCTACTCCCGAATCGACCTTTGTCAGCCGGGCCAGAGCCTCACCGATGATCCCGAACTGGCGTTCTACGGCTGACTTGAACATATCGTCCGCCACATAGTCCTCGAATGAGCGACCCGAACAGAAACTTTCGATCAGCCGGGCGGCGCGCTGGATGTCGAAAAGGTATTTCGCGGACTCAGGCTGCATAGACCAAAGCTTTTTCCTTCTCGACCCGCTCACGGAAATACGGATTGTCGAGGCCCGCGGGCGTTACGAGATCGACTGGCCTGGCGAACAATGCCTGCAGCCGGTCCAGCAGCGCGAAGTAGGCATTCGCATAGTCCGCCGGGGGACGCTCGCCGAGATCGACGAGGAAATCAAGATCTCCCGGCTCGTCGCTGCGCAAAGCCGAGCCGAACAGCTCGAGGCGGCGCACCCCGAGCTCCGAGCAGATCGACGCGAGGGCCGGGCGGTGCGAATCCAGGCTGGCTTTGAGAATTGCGTTCACGGTCGGGGCTCCTGCGGCAAGCGTACCCTTAAAGCTCTCACACGGTAACCCTCCTGTAACCCGGCCGGCCTTCAGCCCGCGCTCGATGCGGCCGCTTCGACCTGCATCCGCCTCACCTTAACAGACCTCGACGCGCGAACCGAGCCCGTTGAGCATCGTCATGAGCCGCTCGACACTGATCCGGCGGAAATCCGCATTGCGCACGCGGGAAAAATCGCCTGCGTCGATTCCCGTCAGCGCCTGCGCGGCCCTGACCCTCAAACCTTTCTTTTCGAGCGTCTTGATGATCTCGGCCGCCAGTATCGCCTTCAGCTGGCGAACGTCGGCATCCGGTGTGTTGCAGTCCCGGTAAATGTTGCCGCTTCCGCGCACCGTCGCGAGCCGTTCCTTTTTCATCGCAGCATCTCCTTCAATCGCTCCAGTCGGTCCCTGACCTCCACCCGTTTCTTGACATAAAGTCAAACTTTAATTACTGAAGATTGGCTACCAGAGCCATTATAAGCGATAATTATATGCCTAATATGGAAATTGTCTTGAGCTTACACTGCATGATGGCCGGATTGATTTCGTCAACTTGAGCGCGGCTAGGCGGCTCTCTTCACGTTCAGCGCAACCCGCATCCCGGCGTGGCCCAGCATGTTGACCAGGGCGTCCAGGCTGAACTTCTCGATCTTCCCCTTCATGAGGTCGTTGAGCCTGGGCTGCGTGCACGACCTCGCGCTTGGTTCTCGCCCCGGTCGCGCGGAGCGCGTCGCGCATGAGCTTGTCGTCAATCACGATGTTCGTGCGCATGATGTGTATTCCTTGCCGATATATACAATTCTGGTCAGCCGATCCGGCTTATGCGAACGCGCCCGGGTTCGATGACTGCGAAGGCGCCGTACAGCGATTCGGCGCGGGTTCCCACCAGATCCAGCACTGCCCGCGCCAAGGCAGGCCTTGCGGCGTGCGGGTAGCGCACGAACAGGACGCCCGCGTTCGCCCTGACCGCGGCGAACACGAGTTGTCCGAAATCCTTATCTTCCGTGAGAAGGATCCGACGGTCGGCGCGGGCTGTCTCGATGACCTTGTCGTCGTCCGCGCCGCGCAATGGGCCTTCCGCGACGGCAATCACGTCATGCCCGGTTTCACGCAGCGCCCTTACGACTGAATAGTCGCAGCTCTCGTCGGCGAGAAACCGCATCGGAAGCTCAGTCCACGATCAGGGCGCGCTGCGGACCAGCAGGGTTTCCTCGTGCGCCAACGTGTCCGCCGCATAGGCCATTGCGGCCTTGATATCCGCGCGCGACAAGTGCGGGTAGGCCTCGAGCACGGCGGCCTCGTCGGCGCCCTCGGAGATCTTCCTGAGTATCAACTCCACCGTGATCCGGGTCCCGCGTATCACCGGCTTGCCCTGCATGATGGCCGGGTTGACTTCAATGCGGTCTGTAACTGTCATATGCCCTCCGGCACAGTGAACACTCAGGGTAACGCGGCCATCATAGCGCCCGGGGTATTGTCCGCCAATGGCCTCGGTCCGACATGCCCCGGGCCGACGCCAAACGAAGCGCGAGCGGCGTGCCGGAGCTCGGTGTGTGGCTGAAACGCTTCGCGAGCCAACAGCGAAGCTCAGCGCCGCGGAAATGGACTCTGCGGCCCTGGGCGAAGCGGACAGGAAAAAACTGCCGCGCTACCCCGTACCGTGCTTTCGCATGGGACGCCTCGCGTATCGCGCCGACCTGAAGGGCAAGGGCCTGGGCAGGCTGCTGGTGGCCTGTGCCGTCGACCGCTGCCTGCAGGCGCGCAGGCAGGTGGCGGCGTATGCGCTGGTCGTCGACGCCAAGTCAGCCGGGGCGAAGGCGTTCTACGAGCACTATGGGTTCAGGGCTTGCGCGGATTCGGGGAAGACGCTGTATCTTCCGCTGGGGGCGGGGGCGTGAGTAAGGGCTCCGGCCGCCGACATCGATCGTGCTCGAAAGCCAGGAACAGCGCCTAGACCGACAACTTGAATGTGTCGTATCTCAGAGCAAGCCTGTCCCGATCCGGTAAGTCCTTCGGTCTGATCGGCAGATGCAGCTTGCCTTTGTCCAAACCCTTCAAAGCCTCCAGCATCGGCCCGTCCTTCTGCGACAAGAGCCGCTCTGAGACATGTATCCGGAAGTCGGGATCTATCCCAAGAAGATGAGCATCGAACGCAGCGTGGTGGATCTTTGATAGCGGGATACCGTTCGGAATCACCGGCTGGCCTAGCAGTTCGTGCTTGTCGGAGACAATATGCGCGGCGTCAAGGAGTCGCACTTCGGGCAGTCCTGAAAGGGCGCATCGTCCTTTATATGCTGCAATCACTGCTTCGCGAAACGAGGCTTGGTGCAGTCTCTGCTTGACTTCCCGCAATGCGTAACGCCGCTCTTTCACAGTATCCGGCAATTCGACTTCCGCCTGGCCTGGCAATCCGAACGCAACACGAGCTTTCAACGCTTTCGCATCCCAGCCGATGAGGAATGTCGGAAAAAAAGCCTGATAGAAACCCGGGGCCACTCCTAGGAAATAAATTACGGGAATTCGATTCTCCATCGCCTCTTTAAGCCAACGATTGTCGGCCGAATCTGGATTCGTACCCATAAACGCGTAGTCAACTGCCTCGTCACCACTGTAAATCTGCTCGTGGACCTTGGTTTGGTCGTCATACCAGATGCGAGCGCCGCTCCTGGGGAATACCGTTCTTATTGAGAGGAGGTACCGCATCTCTTTCGGTTTAAATATCCCTCGTTGTGGATTTACCAAGGGATAGCGCTGCCTTTCGAAGGCGAACCCGGAGGCGAGCGCGCGTGACGATAGGTCGCCTTGCACTTCCATTAGCCGTCTCACGGCATCAAATGCCGAAGCGCGCATCGCGGCGTCTAGTTCGCTAGCCATAACTTTTCAAGTTCCCAAGCGCTGGAGGCCGAAGCGGGAGGTCTCCATTGTGGACGAAATCCCCTACTTGTTGACCGTCTCGGCAGAGTCCAACAACAATCTGCGCAGAATCGCTAGTCGGCGCGCGTGGCCTAGAGGCGTTAGCGATGGATAAGGAGGATTCACCCTGAACTCGAAAAGGGCTCCGCGATGCGATACCTCAGTCAGCAAGTAACAAACTCGATTGACCCGATGGAAGCCAGGCACGATCCACTCGCCCCTTTCGCCTTCTACCACGGTCCAAACATAGTCTTGGTCGTATTCCTGAACGAGGGCTAAGTCGGCACCAAAAGTTTCTAGTCCATGTCCGCCCCAAACATCGAACGCAGCGGCGGGGTGTCGAAAGGGCCGGAAATAATCGTAGAACACGTCTTCGTGAAAACTTGTACTCCGGGCCATCGAATTCCCTACGCCTTTCGGTTGTCGACGAATACTTCTTTCCGATGACGCGCGATAAATGCGAGATCCGGAACGAAGCGATCCGGCTTTTCGATTGGCCGATCATCCAAGGGAAGAAAAACCTCCTTTACGAAACTCTCGTCAAGCTTGCGCAAGGATTTAGCCAAAACGACCCGAAGGTCGTCCGTTAGCGTAATAAGACCCTTGTCGAAAGCGCGATCATGGATCGCCGAAAGACAAAGACCATTGCTCGGATTCAGTCGATTTGACTTGTCCTTGCTCCAAGGGACGATATGGCTAGCGACAAGCAAGCGGGGATCGGACAGCCCCGACATGCAGCAACGTTGTCGATAACTGCTAAGCACCGCTCGCCGAAAGAAATATTGTTTGATCCTTTGTTGGACAACCACTCGGCGAGTTTCGCCTGAGAAGTCTTCCGGCATGAACCCGTCGTCAAGTTCGATTTCGTGGAGCCTTTCAAACGGAAGCGGCGCACCGAGCTGGCTACGAATCCGCTCTGCCTCCAGCGTCAACTCTTCCCAGTTCGAATGGAACTCCGCCGAGACCTCCCGATCGAGGTCCGAGGCCCCGGGCAAGCCTTTGCGTCCACTGCTTGTTATCGCCGGATCTAAACTCGCAAAATTCGTTAGCTTCATCGCCACCGCGGACGGGGTCCGTCCAATCAGCGAGGCCAACTCAATAATCTCTTTGTTTCGGCTATGCAGCTTTCCAAACGGAAGCTGGCAATAGAGGTGATAGGCGAGCTTAAGTTGCTCTTTTGTCCAGCGGATTTGAGCCATGATTCTTCCGACCCAAAGCAGTAGCTGCTCTGAGCCGCCCTCTCGCCCGGATTCGAAGCGCTGAGTCTAGCTCCCGAGCCATGCATTCGCTATAAGAAATGAATCAAGCCACTGGACAAAGTTTTACTTTCGTTTGCCAAGATGCAATCCCAGAGCCATTCTCCGCGACTTTTACTTTCCACTTCCAACAACCTACCCCACGAAAACCAACTCCGTCCTCCGCCCCCGCTCATGAAAAATCACCGCCCTCTGCCTTAACCTCCGCCCCAGCGCCTTCGCAACCGTCCTCGGCATCCCCACCACCAGCACGCTCCCCACCCCAGCGCCCACATACCCCTGCTCCTCCAGCGCCTCGGCCAGATCCCGCCGCACGCTCTCCCGCCCGGCACAAACGCAAGCCGCAGTCTCCAGCCCCTCCTTCTCCAGCAACGCATCCAGCCGGGGATTCGCCTCCCCGACCCGCAAAGAAATCGCCGCCTCCCGGAACACAGCTAGGCCCGGTTGATGCGACGGGTGCGGTGACCAACCGTAATGACCTGCCCGTGCCGCGAAAGCACCGCATACAGCCCGGCCAGGCGCCGCGAGGGGTTCTTCGAGACGGAAGCCGAAGCGAGCCGCCGCTGCGCAGCCTTGTCCATATATAAAATGACGGCGCCGTGGTGGTCGTAAGCCTCCCGCCCATACGAGAGCAGGATGTCCAGGGCGTCCGCGCCAATGCCGCGCTGCTGCATGCGGGCGCGGGCGTGCGAAGTAACGGGGATGTGCATGGCAATGGCCTCCTCCAAAGGGTGAAGGAAGAGTGTGCGACCCCGGGTGGCTCAAGGCGTGAGCCAGCCCCCTTTGTGCCCGGCCGCACGGTCAGGAAACAAGATAAATGGTTGAATGGGCACCTCAATAGGAGGGCCGCACAATGACCTGGTTCCTGATCGCCGTGGTAATCGCCCTGGGTGGCATCGTCACTTTCTACGTCCGCTCGAAGAATATGCCGGTGGTGGTCCCCAAGACCCCGCCGCCCGAAGGCCCGCGCATCAACGTCAACGACCCCGAAGACCTGAAGCGCTGGTCAAAGGAGCTCAAGGTCGACACCTATGACCTCAAGGGCGCGGTGCAGGACGCAGGGGTAAGCGTGGAAGCGGTGAAGAAGGAGCTGCGCGACAAGTAGCGCGACAAGGGCCTATTTCAGGCCGCGCTCGCTGTCCGGGCGTGCCGCCTGTTTCCTCGGCTTGGTGGAAAGGTGATCGATGACTACCGGATCGCGTTTGGGAAACTGCGCGACCAGCTCCAGCCGCCCGCCCATCGCCTCGACGTAGCGCCTCAGGGTGGACAGCAGCATGTCGCTGCGACGCTCGATGCGCGAGATGGTGTCCTGGCCGACGCCCAGGCTCGCAGCCATGTCCTGCTGCGTACGCTCGACCGCCTGTCGCAGGTCCTTGAGGGTCGCGAGCTCGCCCGCGCGCCGCTCGATCCTGGCGCGACGCTTTGCGGGCAACTCCGAAAGGACCTTGTCGAGCGAACGTGCCATCGTCGTTCTCCTATCGCTTCTTCGCCGCCGGCTTCAGCGCCGCGAGATGTTCATCAAACCGTCCGTCGGCGACGGCGATCAGCCGCCGGTAGAACCGCCTCTGGTCGGCGCCTCCCTTGTCGCCGCCCGCGAGCAGGATGGCCATGCGTTTCACGTCGAACGCGAACGCCACCCGCCAGACCTCGCCATCCCAGCCGAATCGAAGCTCCTTCATGTTGGCGTGCCTCGAGCCCTTCAGCGTGTCAACTGTGGGCCGGCCGAGGTGGGGGCCATAGTCCTGGAGGAGCTTCGCGTGCGCCAGCAGTTCATCCTGCAGAGCCTCGTCGAAAGAACGAAACTCGGCATCGAACTCAGGATGAAAGACGACAGTCCACGATGTTGTCATATTATGCATTTAAAACCATATTGATTCAAGTCCATTTCTGGCGCAGCCCGCCACAGCAATTTGCGATCCTGAAGACAGTGTGACCCGACAGGTGGCTCAGGCAATGAGCCTGTCGGGGACTACTGCGGGCCGGGATCATGAGGTACGATTCCTCGATAACGATTGCAGCCGCGCGTCTATGAGCAAAACCGTAAGAAAGACGATTTCCCTCCCCAAGGATTTAGTTCGCGAGGTGGAGGCTGCCGCCCGCGCCGGGGGCAAGACGTTCAGCAGCATCATCAGGGACGCCCTGCGCTCGGCCCGGACACAGCGCCGCCTTCAGGATTTCAAGTGCATTCAGACCTACTGGAGCCGCATCGCGCGCGACCGCGGAATCCTCAGCGAACGCGATCTCGCCCGCCATCCGCGCAGTTGACCTGTGAACTGGCAGGTGGCCCTGGAACCGGGGCTGTCGGATAATTGCAAAAAGCCATCCCGGAACCGGAAATGCAGAAAGCCACCACCGCAGAGAACACGACAATCCAGGCCATCCACCCCGCCCCCCTGACCGCCAGGGAGGCGACGTTCCCGATCCTGATCGGCCTGGGTTTCTGCCACCTGCTCAACGACCTCATGCAGTCGCTGCTGCCGGCGCTGTACCCGATGCTGAAAGCCGAGTTCCACCTCGACTACGGCCAGGTCGGCCTGATCACGCTGGCCTTCATGCTCACGGCCTCGCTATTACAGCCGACGATCGGCATCTACACGGACCGGAAACCGCAGCCCTACTCCCTCGCAGTCGGCATGGGCGGCACGCTGATCGGCCTCGTCCTGCTGTCGGTGGCGCACAACTACACCTCGGTGCTCTTAGCCGCGGCGTTCATCGGCACGGGTTCGGCGGTATTCCACCCGGAAGCCTCCCGCGTCGCGCGCCTGGCCTCCGGCGGGCGCTATGGCCTCGCGCAATCGATCTTCCAGGTCGGCGGCAACCTCGGCGGCGCGATCGGCCCGCTCTTGGCCGCGTTCATCATCCTGCCGAGGGGACAAGGCGCGATCGCGTGGTTCTCGCTCCTGGCGCTGCTGGCGATGTTCGTGCTCACGCGCGTGGGCATGTGGTACTCGGCCAGGCTCAGAAGCGCGCAGGCCGCGAAGAAAGCCGGCACCCACGCGCCCGCCGCCACCCACTCGATCCCGCAGGCGGGCGTGATCATGTTCGTGTTCCTGCTCATGCTGCTGGTGTTCTCCAAGCACGTGTACACCTCGAGCATCACGACCTTCTTCACCTTCTACCTGATCGACCGCTTCCACATCCCGGTGCAGGCCGCGCAGGTGCAGCTCTTCATCTTCATGGCCTCGGTGGCCACCGGCACGCTGGTGGGCGGCCCCATCTCCGACAAAATCGGCCGCCGCCCGATGATCTGGGTTTCCATCCTCGGCGCGCTGCCCTTCACCCTCATGCTGCCGTACGCCGACCTCTTCTGGACCGGCGTGCTCACCATAGTGATCGGCCTCATGATGGCCTCGGCGTTCCCCGCGATCCTCGTCTTCGCGCACGAATTGCTGCCGGGAAGAGTGGGCCTCGTGTCAGGCATGTTCTTCGGCTTCTCGTTCGGCCTCGGGGGACTTGGTGCGGCGGCGATGGGGCGCCTCGCGGACGCCTACGGCATCGCGTTCGTCTACAACCTCACCGCGTGGCTGCCGGCGATCGGGCTGCTGGTGTGGTTCCTGCCCAATTTGGAAAAGGGCAAGCTGCGGCGAACCGCCTAGCTAGCGAAGTTCAGGCCGCGCGCTGACTCTGACGTGCTCCCTGGACTTTGTTCTGGGCAAGCTTCGGCAAGCGCCTGATCGTCGCCCCTGACTTCTGTTCCGCGATTCGGAGTTCGTAGATCTTCTGCAGGTTCAGCCAAAATTCCGCGCTGTTCCCGAAGAAATGCGCCAGGCGCAACGCCGTATCCCCCGACACGGCACGCTGCCCATTCAGTATTCCTGTGATCCGGTTGGTCGGGACCATGAGCTGCCGGCCGAGCTCCGCGGCACTCATTCCGAGTTCGGTGAGTTGTTCGGCAAGATGCTCACCAGGGTGAATCGCGCTGCGTCCCATTTTGTTCCTCATCGGTGATAGTCGACTATCTCCGATTGTTCTCCGTTACGTCAAGTGTAACGATCCGCAGCAGCCCTGAGCGCATAGCGCACCCTGGCGCGCAGCTCCGCGGGCGCGAGCACCTCGACATCCGCGCCGAACTTGAGGATGTCCATCACCAGCTCGCGGTGATCAGAGTAGGGAACCTCGAGCACATAGCTGCCGTCGGGCTGGTATGAAGACTTCTGCTTCGGGTGCCAGTCCTCGCTCGAGACCCAGCGCGCACGCTCGGGCGTAAAGCGCAGCTTCGCCCACTTCACGTCCTTGCCAGCGAAGATGCCGTAGCCGGACTGGAAGTGCTCGTCGAGCTCCTTTCTGGGGACGTCTTTCGCCTTCTCGTCGAGCAGCGCCGCGGCGCGGATCGCATCGAGCGAGAAGCTGCGCACGGCCTCCGCCTTGTGGCACCACGCATCCACATACCAGTTGCCGCGGTAGTGCACGAGGTGCTGGGGGGAGATGGTGCGTTCCGTCTCGTCGTCACGTTCGCGGTTGTGATGGCGAATCGCGAGTCGCTTTCGCTTGAGGACAGCGGTGGCGACAACCTCGAAGTGCTCCAGCTTTGCCTTGCGCGCGGCCTGCTGCAGCACGTGGATCCGCCGCTCGACCTCTTGCGCGGAGTGGTCGCCCTTGTCGAGCAGCCCGCGCAACCGCTCCAAAAGCGGCTTTACGTGCGGCGTGAGCAGGCCGGGCTGCAAAGTCTCGAGCAGGTGCTGCATGGTCAGAAGCGCGTAAGTCTCCGCCGGCGAGAACCACAGGCCCGGCAGCTCGAAGCGCGGCGCATTCGCGTCGAGCCGGTAGCCGTGCGACGCCTGGTCCCACCCGATCGGCGCCTTGAAGCGGTCGCGCAGGTACTCCAGATCGCGCTTGAAGGTGGCGGGCGACACCTCGAGCTCCCTCAGGAACACCTCACGCGGCACGCTGCGCCGCTCGCGCAGCATCCGCTCGATCGCGTAGAACCGCTCGGTGCGCTCCATGAAATAGGGGTCAGACCACCTTTTCCAGCTTCTGCAAGGAGCGCATGCGCCAGGGGATCGGCGTATCCGGGAAAGCCTTCGGGAATTCGGTGTAGCTCACCTCGCCCACGTAGATGTCGCCGCGCGAATCGACCGCGAGGCCGTGCGGCGCGATGAACTTGCCCGTCTCGAGGCCCGGCCCCGCCTCGCCGCCCAGGCGCGCGACTTTGTTGCCCTTCTTGTCGACGATGGTGAGGCGCGGCCCGATGTCCGGCATGTTCCGGTTCACGGGCATCCCGGGTCCCAGCTCGCCGATGATGAATTCGAGCTTCGCCCCTCGGCAACAAAACAACCCACACGGCCGGTGCATGTTGGTCCACTGCGTCTCGTACTTTCCGTTGCCGTCGAACACCTGCACACGGTGGTTCTCGCGGTCGGCCACGTACACCCACCCTTCCGCGTCCGTGACGATGTTATGCGCAATGTTGAATTGGCCCGGATCCGTGCCTGGCTCGCCCCAGGACAAGAGCAGCTTGCCGTCCGGGGAATACTTGTGCACACGGGCATTGCCGTAGCCGTCGCTGACGTAGATGTCACCCCTGGGCGAGAGCGCGGTGTGCGTGCAGCGGTGGAAAGGCAGCCCGCTCATGTAAGGCGTGGGCTTGCCCGGCACGCCGAGCTCGAGCAGCACCTTGCCGTCGGTGGTGCACTTGCGCACCACGTGGCCGAGGTCGTCGGTGCAGTAGAGGATGTCGTTGGCATCGATGTGAAGACCGTGGGCGCGCGGAAACGTGCCCTCGCCCCACGACTTGATGAACACCCCCTCCCGGTCGAACACGATCATCGGGTGCTCGCCGCGGTTGAACACGTAGACGCGGTCCTTGCTGTCCACGGCCACCGCTGCGGCATCCTTGAACTCCCACCCCTCGGGCAACTTCGCCCAGTCCTCCACCACGCGGTAGCGGTGCTCCCCGCTGCCCAGGATCGTTGCCATCGACGCCTCCCCCTTGAGTTGGGACAAGTATAGCGAGCGGGCTAGAATCCGGGTTCGACAGGAAACGGAGCAACCATGCCCCCAGCAAAAAAAGATCTCGGCATCCCCATGTCGCAGGTCATCCGAGAGCGAATCAAGGCCGCCGACAAGCGCTTCTTCGCCAACGACAACATCGCCGAGTTCATCCAGCCCGGCGAGCGGGAGGCGCTGCTCCTGGAAGTCGAGGGCAAGGTCAGGGCCCTGCTCGAGTCCCTCGTGATCGACATCGAGGCCGACCACAACACGCGCAGCACGGGAAAACGCGTCGCCAAGATGTACATCAACGAAATCTTCGGCGGGCGCTACGCGCCGCTGCCAGCCCTGACCGAGTTCCCCAATGACAAACGCTTGAACGAGCTCATGATCATGGGCCCGATCACGGTCAGGAGCTGCTGCTCCCACCACCTGTGCCCGATCATCGGCAAGCTGTGGATCGGCGTGATGCCCAACGAAAACTCCAACCTCATCGGACTGTCGAAGTACACGCGCGTGGCCGAATGGATCATGTGCCGCCCGCAGATCCAGGAGGAGTCGGTCGTGCAGCTCGCGGACCTGCTGGAAAAGAAGATGAGCCCCGACGGCCTCGCGGTCATCATGGAAGCCGATCACTTCTGCATGCAGTGGCGCGGCGTGAAGGACCTGGATTCGAAGATGACCAGCTCGGTCATGCGCGGCACCTTCCTCAAGGATCCCACCCTCAGGCGCGAATTCCTCGCGCTGTTGGGCAACGGCTTCAGGAAGTAGGTTTCGCGCTGCCCGCGAGGCGTTCGATCTCTGAGACCGTCCGGTCGAGCTCGTGCCACAGGCGGTTGTCCGCGCGCGGCCTGAAAGCCGTCAGCATCGCGCGGTAATACCAGAGGTTGCCCTCCTTGCCAGCCGTGAAGCGGGGCCACAGCCTGTCGCCGATCTCGCGGAAATCCTCGAGGATGGCGCGCGCGTTGTAGAGCTTGTCGGCCATCGACACCAGCAGGGCTTCCGCGGGCTTGGTGGCGATTTCGTCGATGTATTTCTGCTTGCGCACGCGCCAGCGTGCAGGATCCCGGTCTTTTTGCTCCTCGGCGTCGCCGTCGGTGCAGGCCTCGACGATGCGCTCGACCTTGTCGCCGAAGCGTTCGCGGATCTCCCCCGGCGTCATGCGATGGGCCTGGTCCTCCAGCGCATCGTGCAGCAGCGCGCCGATGGCCTGGTCCTCGCCGCCGCCGTGCTCAAGGACTATGGACGCGACCCCGAGCAGGTGCGCGACATAAGGGACGTTGCCGCCCTTCCTGCGCTGCTCTTCGTGCAGCTCCGCCGCCCAGACCAGCGCGTCGCGAAACCGCCTGCCCACCACCGGTGACTTGCCCATGCGCCGCTCCGAAAGTCGGATATTATCAACGCCAGGAGGAGACACAAAAAATGAAACTGTCGTTTATCGCCGCAGCAGCCCTGGCGCTGTCCGCGCTCGCCCACCCCGCCTTCGCCCAGTACCCGAACAAGCCGGTGAGGATCATCGTGCCGGTCACCACCGGCGGGCCGAGCGACCTCGTGGCGCGCATCCTGGGGGACAAGCTGCAGGCGTCGATGGGCCAGCCGATGGTCATCGAGAACCGCCCGGGCGCATCCCAGACCGTGGGCATGGCCTTCGTCGCCAAATCGCCGCCGGACGGCTACACGGTATTGCAGGCCGCGGCCAACATGGCGATCAACCCGATCCTCATGAACGACCTCCCCTTCGACACGGTCAGGGACTTCGCGCCGGTCTCGCTCACGCACATGACGCCGTATGTGTTCGTG
>JBBQNG010000102.1:0-13942 GCA_038329645.1 Burkholderiales bacterium | reverse complement strand
CGGCTTCGCCGCGTTCGTTGCGGTTCATCTGCGGCGAGAATGGCGTGAGGACGAAGCCGAGTTCTTCCAGCGCACGCGAGGCCGCATCCATGTCCGGCACGAAGTGCGCGACATGGTCCAGGTTGATCGTGCCGGGTGCGGGGATCTGCCGCGCCGCGACTGATTCGGTATTTTCCAGGTTCGCCATATGCCTTGCTTCAGGGGTGGCTAATGTACACAATTGGCAGCCATGGACAAGGCGGACGATCACAAACGGGATGCGGGGCGCAGCCACCACGACATGGGCGGCCTGCCCGCGGGCAGGGTCGAGCCCGTCGAGCACGACTGCGCCGAGTGGGAGCGCCGCGTCGACGCGATGATGATGCTGCTCACCGGCGTGTCAGGTGGCAAGCGCCGCATGAGTGTCGACGAGTTGCGCAAGAACATCGAATCCATCCCGCCGGGCGACTACGACCGCATGAACTACTACGAGCGCTGGGTGACGTCGCTCACGCACACGATGCTCCAGCGCGGCTTGATCACGACCGACGACCTGACCCGCAAGATGGAAGAAGTCGCGCAAAGGAAGGCCGATGGCGGCGGTCGCTGAACGCGCGCAGGTCGAGGTGCGATTCAAAGCGGGCGATCGCGTGCGCGTACTGAAAGCCGCGCCGCTCGGGCATGTGCGTACGCCCTGGTACATCCGCGGGCACAGCGGGGTGGTCGAGCGCCTGTGCGGCGCCTTCCCCAATCCCGAAGAGCTCGCCTATGCGCGCTCGGGCGAGCCGCGCCAGCCGCTGTATCGCGTGCGATTCGTGCAAAAGGACCTCTGGCCTGGATACGCGGGGCGCGCGGACGACGTGATCGAAATCGAAATCTTCCAGCACTGGCTCGAGCCGCTATGAGTGCGAAGCCTCCTGACCCCGACCTCGGCACCTACCAGCCGCTCACCTATTTCCAGATGATGGAAGTCAGCCTGCGCGAGCTGCTGGTGGAGAAGGGCGTCATCAGCGAAGCCGAGGTCGCGCGCGCGATGGGCGAGATCCGTGCGCGAACCCCGGAGCGGGGCGCGAGGATGGTGGCGCGGGCCTGGCTCGACCCGGCCTACAAGGCGCGCATGCTGGCGGACGGTAGCAAGGCCGCGGAAGAGTTGGGCTTCGAGGTCCCGGGCCTCAGGCTGATCGTGGTCGAGAACACGCCCGAAACCCACAACGTGATCGTCTGCACGTTGTGCTCCTGTTACCCGCGCATGTTGCTCGGTATTCCGCCGGAGTGGTACAAGTCGCGCAACTACCGCAGCCGCGTGGTACGCGAGCCGCGCGCGGTGCTGGAGGAATTCGGCACGCGCATTCCCGACAACGTCAGCATCCGCGTGCACGACAGCACCGCGGACATGCGCTATATCGTCCTGCCGATGCGGCCTGGCGGCACCGAATCACTTTCCGAAGACCAGCTCGCGTCCCTTGTGACACGTGACAGTCTTGTCGGCGTTTCCATACCAACCTTCCCGTAGGAATACATGAGCAAACTCTTCACCCCGATCCAGCTCGGGGGCGTTACGCTTTCCAATCGCATCGTCGTCGCGCCGATGTGCCAGTACTCCGCCGACGACGGTTGCATGAACGACTGGCATTTCAGCCACCTCGGCAGCCTCGCAATCTCGGGGGCGGGTCTGCTCGTGATCGAAGCGACCGCGGTCACGCGCGACGGCCGCATCAGCCACGGCTGCACCGGCCTTTATTCGGAACACAACGAAGTGTCGATGAAGCGCGTGGTCGACCACTGCCGGCGGCTGACCAAAAACCCGATCGGCATCCAGCTCGGCCATGCCGGGCGCAAGGCGTCCACCCAGGTGCCGTGGGAAGGCCGCTCGGCGCTGGGCCCGGATGAAAATCCCTGGCCCACGGTGGCGCCGTCGGCGATCCCTTACGACGACCGTTTCGGCTGGCATACGCCGCACGAGCTCACGCTCGAAGAAATAAAAGCCATCGTCGATGCGTTTGCCGCTTCCGCACAGCGCGCGTTGCGCCTGGGGCTGGATGCGGTCGAGCTGCATGCTGCCCACGGCTATCTGCTGCATCAGTTCTTTTCGCCGCTTTCCAACCAGCGCAAGGACCAGTACGGAGGATCGCCCGAGAAGCGCATGCGCGCGCCGCTCGAGGCCGCGCGGGCTCTGCGCGACGCCTGGCCGAAGGAACGCTGTCTCGGGGCGCGGATTTCCGGGCACGACTGGCACGACGACGGCGCGAAGATCGAGGACACCATCGCGTTCGCGCGCGAGCTGAAGAAAATCGGCTATGACTACGTTTGCGTATCGAGCGGGGCGTTGCTAGGCAAGACC
The DNA here is from genome assembly GCA_038329645.1 of Burkholderiales bacterium. GTDB lineage: Bacteria > Pseudomonadota > Gammaproteobacteria > Burkholderiales > SG8-39 > SZAS-79. The sequence goes on along the minus strand of JBBQNG010000102.1, from coordinate 11,622 downwards.
CACTACACGATCGGACCCAACTACCAGGTGCCCTTGGCCGAGGCGGTCAAGAAGGCGGTGCCCGACATTGCGGTGCGCGCAGTAGGCATGATCGCCGACCCGGACCAGGCCGAGGCGATCGTCGCATCGGGCAAGGCCGACATGGTGGCAATGGCGCGCGCTTTCCTCGACAACCCGCGCTGGGCGTGGCATGCGGCCGAACATTTCGGGGTACCCATCAAAGTACCGCCCCAGTACGAGCGCGCCGCGTACAACGCCTGGCAGGGCTCCAAGCTGGCGCGTCCCGACGGCACCCAGCCCTGGCTGAAGCCCTGATATATTACTGATATACACAGTCGGGCCTGCGCAGGAGGAGCGATGAACAAGGTGCTGTCACCGGAGGCGGTCGAGCAATACAACCGCGACGGGTTCTATTTCCCGGTTCCCGTCCTGAGCAAAGCGGAGGCCGCCGGCTACCGGCGGCATTTGCAAGACCACGAGGCCAAGTCGGGCAAGCCCCTACAGGGCAATTGGCGGCACAAGACGCACCTGCTGTTCACCTGGGCCGACGAACTCGTGCACCACCCGAAGATCCTCGACGCGATCGAGGACGTGATCGGCCCGGACATCCTGTGCTGGACGACCAACTTCTTCATCAAGGAGGCGAGCAACCCGGGCTTCGTGTCGTGGCACCAGGACGCGACCTACTGGGGCCTCGACCCGGACGACGTGATTACAGCGTGGGTCGCCTTCACCGATGTGACCCCCGACAACGGCTACATGCAGTTCATCCCGGGCAGCCACAAGATCGACCAGCTGCCCCACGTGGATACTTTCCACAAGGACAACCTGCTTTCGCGCGGACAGGAGATCTCAGTCGAAGTCGACAAGTCCAAGGGCGTCGGCGTGCCGCTCAAGGCCGGCGAAATGTCGCTCCACCACATCAAGCTGGTGCACGGTTCCGAACCCAACCGCACCAGCGACCGGCGGATCGGTCTCGCGATCCGCTACATCCCGACCTACGTGCGCCAGACCAAGGTGCGCGATTCGGCGATGCTCGTGCGCGGCACCGACAAGTTCCATAACTTCGACTACGAGCCGCGCCCGCAAAGCGATCTCGATGAGGCGTCTATTGCCGCGCATGCCGACTCGGTAGCGCGCCAGGTGAAAGCCCTGTACCAGGGCACCGACAAGCAGGCTTTCCGCGCCTAGGCGCGAGGAGGGGCAGGCATGGCCGAAGAGCGCAAGAAACTAACCGTCCCCGACCTGATCGCGCGCAAGCGCGCCGGCGAAAAAGTCGCCATGGCCTCGATCCCCGATTACCCTTCGGCCGTCTGGGCCGAGCGTGCTGGCATCGACATCTGCGCGATCGGCGACAGCCTGGGCATGGTGAGCTACGGCTTTTCAACCACGCTGCCGGTCACCGTGGACATGATGATCGAGCACTGCCTGGCGGTGCAGCGCGGCGCGCCGAACACCTTCCGCCTCGTGGCAATGCCTTACGGGAGCTACGCCAGCCCCGACGTCGGCGTCATGAACGCGCTTCGATTCATGAAGGAGGGCGGCGTGGACTGCGTCAAGATGCAGGGCGGGCGCGACAAGTTCGCCATCATCAAAGCCATCGCCGACGCGGGCGTGCCGGTCATGAGCCACGTCGGCATGTGCCCGCACTTCGTGCACCAGTACGGCGGCTTCAAGCTGCAGGGCAAGACCGCCGAAGAGGCGATGAAGGTCATCGACGACGGGCTCGCGATCCAGGAGGCCGGCGCAATAGGTTTCGAGATCGAGGCGGTTCCGGCGCCGGTGGCGCGCGCGGTGGACGCGGCGGTGGACATCTTCACCTTCGGGATCGGCGCCGGTCCCGCAAGCTGCGGCCAGCTGCTGCTGGCTTTCGACCTGCTGGGGGTGTTCGACCAGTTCAAGCCGAAATTCACCAAGCGCTATGCCAACATCTCGGACATCGCGGTGGATGCGCTCAAGACCTATGCGGCGGAAGTGCGCTCGGGGCAGTTCCCCGACGCCGACCACAGCTATGGCATGAAGCCCGAGGAGGAAGAAAAACTCAAGCGCCTCCTCGGCAATAAATAGCCGGGCTACATCGCCGCGCCGGCTTCTTCCTTTTGCTGCAGGGCGAAGATCGACGTGTAGCCGCCCGACCAGTCCGGCGGGATCAGGCAGGGGCGCGGGTCATGGTGCGCGAAGTGCGCGCGCTTGCCCCGGATGATCGCCTGGTCGTGCTTGGGCTTGATCGGGTTCACGGTGTACGGAAAGGCGTCCGCCGAAGTCATCGTGTAGAGCAATAGCGGGCGACCCAGGTCGGAGTCGTTCCGCGGTGAGCCGTGGATGGTGCGGCAATTGTGCAGGGTGAGCGAGCCCGCGGGCGCGACCGCATACACCGCCTTCTCGGTATGGACCCTGGCGATATCGGCATCGGACAGGCACCCCACCCATTTGCCGTCCGCGTCGTACTGGTTGAGCACCGGGTCGATCTCGTGGCTCTTCGGGATGAACCCGACCGGCCCCTGGTCCATCGTGCAGTCGTAGATGTAGGTGCCGATGGTGAGCGGCGAATAGTTCGTGTGCGGCCAGAACGAGATGTCGTAGTGCCACTTCACCTCCTCGCCGCCCTGCGCCCACTTGAAGTTGAGCTTGGAGTGATGGAACTTGACGTCCGGCCCGACGAGGTCGGCGACGATATCCGGCATGACCGACTGGGTGCAGTACTCCCAGAACACCGGGTGCTGCTCCACCGGGTTCGACACGCGGCGCAACCTGGGATGGTCCGGCCGGTGGTCCGGCTCCAGGTCGTAGACCGTGTCCGATTTGGTGACCTTGCGGCTGCGCTCGACGAGCTCGTCGGTGGCGTTGCGCAGCTTCGCGACCCATTCGTCGCCGATGACTTTCTCGAGGATGATGAAGCCGTCGTTGAAGTAATCCTCGCGCTGCGATTGCCTGAGAACGCGGGGCGCAATGGCAAGGACTTGTTCGGGTGTCATGGGATTTCTCCTTCGCTTGGGTCGCTAGGTTCCGAGATAGAGGCTCTTGATGGCGTCGGTCTGGCGCAATTCGTCCGAGCGCCCCTCGAGCGAGATTTTCCCCGACTCGAGCACGTAGGCGCGCGACGCGCAGTCCAGCGCGATCGCCACGTTCTGCTCGGCGAGCAGGATGGTCATGCCGCCGGCCGCGAGCTTCGCCACCGTGGCGGCAATCTCCTCGACGATGATGGGCGCGAGGCCCAGCGTCGGCTCGTCGAGCAGGAGGCATTTCGGCTTCGCCATCAGCCCGCGCGCGATGGCGAGCATCTGCTGCTCGCCGCCGGACATCGATCCGGCCTTCTGCGCGCGCCGCTCGCCCAGGCGCGGAAAAAGCACGAACATCTCCTCGATCTCCTTGCCGGCAGAATCGCGGTCCGCCCGGTGATAGGCGCCCATCAACAGGTTTTCGATGACGGTGAACTTGGTGAAGACCTGGCGGCCCTCGGGCACCAGCACCAGCCCCCGGTCGACCCTTTCGTGCGTGGCCCGGCGGGTGACGTCTTCGCCGGCAAAGCGCAGCGTCCCGGAGGCCGTTTCCTTCAGCCCAAGCGCCGTGCGCAGCGTGGTGGTCTTGCCGGCGGCGTTCGAGCCGATGAGCGAAACGACTTCGCCTTCGCCGATGCGCATGCTCACGTCTTTCAGGACATGGTTCTTCCCGTACCTGACGTTGACGTTCTCCAGCTCAAGCATGGCGGTGTCCAAGATAGGCGGCGATCACGCTGGGATCGCGCAGCACTTGTTCGGGCGTGCCCTCGGCGATCTTGGCGCCGTGGTGCAGGCTGATCGCACGGTCGGCGAGCTTGCCGAGGAAGCCGACCTTGTGGTCTATCACGCACAGGGTGGTGCCGTGCGCCCGCAGGTCGCCCAGCACCGCCTCGAGGTTCTCGATCTCGGCCTGGCCCAGGCCCGAGGCCGGCTCGTCCAGCAGCAGCAGTTCGGGCTCGCACATCAGGGCCATCGCGACGCCGAGCATTTTCTCTTCGCCATACGAAAGCTCCGCGGCGGTCTGGTCGCGCGCCCCGTTGAGCCGGCACAGGCGCAAAACCTCGCCCGCGCGCTTCTCCAGGTCCGCGCCCGCATGGCCGGTGTCGGGATTGAAAAGCGTGGCCACGCGGCGCCAGCCCAGGCGCCGCTTGAGCATGAGGTGCCCTGAGATCATCAGGTGCTCGAACACCGAGAGCTCGGCGAACAGCTGCGGGTTCTGGAAGGTCTTGACCACACCGGCGGCGGCGATGTCGTGCGGCTTCGCGCCATGAATGGCCTTGCCCTTCCACACGATGGTGCCCGTGGTCGGGGTAAGCATGCCCGCGATCAGGCTCAGGAGCGTCGTCTTGCCCGAGCCGTTGGGCCCGAAGACGCCGACGATCTCGCCCTTGTCGATGCCGAACGACAGGTCGGACACCGCGGTGAGCCCGTCGAAGCGCTTGGTCAGGCCCGCGACCTCAAACAGCATGGCGGCGCCTCCCGAGGAGCGAGGCGATGCTGCCGTAGATGCCCTGCGGCATCAGCAGGATGGTCAGGATCAGGATCGCGCCATAGACGATGGAACGCATCTCCGCGCCCAGGTGGATCATGTGCGGCAGGGCGGTGAGCACCAGCGCGCCGATAATTGGCGCCGCCACAGCGCCGCGGCCGCCCAGCAGGACCATCGCCACAATGGCGAGCGACTGGTCGATCGACAGGAAGCCAGGCTCGATCGAGCCGAGGTAGAACGCGTACAGCCCGCCGGTGAAGGCAGCGATGATATTGCCCACCGCGAAGGCCGCGAGCTTGTAGCGGAACACGTTGATGCCCAGCGTATCGCCGAGCTCGTCATTGAGGCGGATGGCCGAAAACGAACGTCCCATCCACGAATTCACCAGGCGCCAGCACACGATGACGGTGAGAACCAGCGCGACCAGGCTGACGTAGTACCACATCAGCGTGCCTTCGAGCTTGACGAGGCCGGGGCCTGGCAGCCAGATCGTGGGCTTGTCCTGCAGGATGATGCCGAGCGTGCCGTTGGTGACACTGTTCCAGTTGAGCACCACGAGGCGCGCCATTTCGGAGAACGCGAGAGTGACCACCGCGAAGTAGAACTCCTTGAGGCGGAAGCGGAAGCAGATCGCGCCGACGATCACCGAGAGCACCAGCACCAGCGCCGCGGCCAGCAGCATGCCGGTCCAGAAGGACACGCCCCAGTGGGTCATCGACAGGTGAGTGGCATAGGCCGAAATGCCGAAAGCCGCCGCATGGAACATCGAAAGCTGCCCGGTGTAGCCGAAGATCAGGTTGAAGCTCACCGCCAGCATCCCCAGCAGGAACGAGAACACGAGGATGGTCAAGGTGAAATCGCTCTTCACCAGGATCGGCAGCAGCGCGAATGCGAGCGCCGCAATCGCCAGGCGCGGGCCCGCTTTCGACTTTGGTCCCGCATTTGACTTTAGTCCCGAATTTGACTTTAGTCCCGAATTTGACTTTAGTCCTTCGGTCATTTGCGCCCCGCGAACAGCCCCGCCGGCTTGAAAAGCAGGATGGCCACGAGGAAGACGAGCCCGTAGGCGTCGCGAAAGGCAATCGGCAGGTAGATCGACCCTATGCCTTCGGTCACGCCGAGCAGCACGCCGCCGAAGAGCGACCCCATCACGCTGCCTATCCCGGCCAGGATTGCGGCTTCAACGGCCTTGAGGATGTAGACGGCGCCCAAGGTCGGGTCGATCGAATACAGGCTGGCGTAAAGCGCCCCGCCAAGCCCCGCGAGGCCGGTCGAGTACACCACCACGCCCGACTGCAGCATCTTGGTGCGCACCCCCATGAGTTCCGCGGCTTCGGGGTTCTGCGCATACGCATAGGCGGCGCGCCCTATCCAGGTCCGTGTAAGCGCCGCATAGGTGGCGAGAATCACGCCGAGCAGAAGCACGAACACCAGCAGCTTCATCTTCGGCACCACGAGCCCGGCGATGACGAACACGCCGGGCAGCACGTATTCCATGTTCTTCGGCGTGGAGGTCCAGATGAGCAGCGCGGCGCCTTCCATGACCGAGATGAGGCCGATGGACACGAGCAGGCCGTTTACGAGGTTGTTGCGCGTGAAGCGGAACAGCGTCTGGTCGGCAACGAGCCCCGCGAACGAGGTTACCGCCACCGCACAGACCACCGCGACGGGGTAGGGCATGCCCACCCCGTCGGTGAAATACCAGGCCATGTAGCAGCCCAGCATCATGAACGCCCCAAGGGCGAAATTCACGATGCCGGTGATGCCGAAAGTGAGCGTGACGCCTAGGGCGATGATCCCGTACAGGGTTCCGACTATGGCTCCGTTGAGAAGCTGGCCGACCAGCAGCTGCCCCACGGATTATTTCGGTTCGACGTGCGTCGAGGTGATCGAGCCCCCCTTCTTCATGTGCAGCACGTCGAAACCGAACACCGCCTCTCCGGTCTTGTCGTAGCGGATGTTCCACACGCCGTTGTAAGTGGTCGACAACAGCGCCGCCTTGACTTTGGCGACGTCGTCGACCGTGCCGGCTTTCTTCATCGCCTCGACCAGCATGTAGACGTGGTCGTAGCAGGAAGACGAGCACAGCGGCGCCTGGTCATAGGGGAAATCGCCCTTATAGGCCGCTTTGTAGGCCGCGACGAACGCCTTGGCCTTCGGCTCCTTCTTCTCGGCCTCCTCGAAGTACTTGGGCAGGTAGGCGATGTAGTTGTCGATCAGGTCCTTGTTCTTGAGGGCCGGGCCCATCGAGCCGCGCACGGTGAAGAAATTCTTGTACAGGCCCGTTTCCGTGGCCTGGCGGACGATGTCGTACAGCACCGAATCGACGTAGCCCGGGAACAGGTAGTCGGGTTTGCCGGCGGCGAGCTTGGCCAGGGGGGCCGAGAAATCCTTGGTGCCCGGCTCGAACAGCTCGATCGCGAGGTCGATGCCGGCGGCCTTGAAGATCGGCGTGTAGATATCCACCGCGACTTTGCCGAACGCATCGTTCTGGAACAGCATCGCAGCCCTCTTCGGCCCCTGTTTCTTAAGGTAGTCGACCAGCAGCTGGCCGAAGCCGGCTTCGCCCGCATCCCAGTTCCAGGTGCGCATGAGGTATTCGCGGTTGGGCGTGCCGAGCTGCGCATGGATTGCGGTGGCGCCGCCCATCATGAGGAACTTGCCGTTGTTCTGCGTGGCGTACGGCTCGATGCCGTTGAACACGTTGGTGAGGAAGGGTCCGAACACGTACTTGACCTTGCTCTGCTCCAGCAGCTGCTTCATCTGGATCAGCGCTTCCTGCGGGTTGCCGCGCGTGTCGTGCGCGACCAGCTCGAGCTTGTAGGTCTTGGCGCCGACCTTGAACCCGCCGGCCTTGTTGATCTCCTCGATCGCCATCTTGGCGCCCTGGTTGCCCATCCACCCGTAGGTGGCGAGCGGCCCGGTCTGCGCCTCGATCTGCCCGATCCTCACCACGTCCTGCGCTGCGGCGGGCGATGCGGTGAACGCGGCGGCGAACGCGGCCGCGGCAATGGCGGCCCCCATATAGTTGCTCTTCGTCATGCTTGTCTCCTCCCGTTGGATGGAACTGCGTGCCGTTCAGGCCGGCTGCTGGTCCAGCGCCGGCTCTTTCAGCGAGTGCTTTGCGATTGCCTCTTTCAACTCTTTCTTGACGTGCTTTTCGTCAAAACCATTGAAAATATGCCCCAGCAGCCCGCGATCGAGGTCGCTCGTGCCCATGATCCAGTCCGCAATCGGGAACGTGAGGTTCATGTTGATGCCCATCATGAGGCCCCGGTTGTGGTGGGCGGTGTGATGGCGGCGGATGGTGTTGACCAAAGGCATGGTGCGCACGAACCAGTTCTCGTGAACGTGGCAGCAATAGTGGAATGTTTCGTAAATGAGGTACTGGCTGACCATCGTCACGAGCAGGATGTAGCCCGCGTTCGGGTTGATGAGCCAGCCCAGCGCGAAAGCGGCCGGGATGCCCATACCGATGAAGGTGAAGAGGGCGCGCCACGGGAAGAAGATAATGCGGAATTCGCGCGTCGAGTCGACCGTCATCACGCCGTCGGTAAAATACTCGTGATGCTGGCGGGTATGGCGGTCGTAGATTGCGCGCAAAGCCCACACGTCGACCAGGCGGTGCATCACGTACTTGTGGATCCACCACTCGAAGAGGTTGGACACCACGAACACCGGCGCCACGAGCAGCCACTCCCATGTCGCGCCCTGCAGGCGCGAAATGCAGTAGGCGATGACGGCGATGCCCACGGCGTACATGACGCCCACGTGAACGAGGCCGCTGTAGAGCGGGTGGATCTGCGCCTGGTACTCCGCGCGGAACTGCTTCTGGCGTTCGGACATCATGGAGACTCTCCTTGCGGCCCGCAGCCAGGCACTGCTGCTCTGTGGACCTTGATATATCAGGCGTATATCTAATTATCGCCGCCCGAAGCGTGCATATCAAGCGCCCGGAGCGCGTTACTTTCCTCAAGATCGGCGCGGCTACGGGAGCGTGGCGGATCTCGCCGGCAATCCTGTGAAACAGCCCGCCAGGATGCCTTTCACTTCGGGAGTCGACAAAAAGCGTTTCGTGGGCCAAAGTTGAACGCGAACCAACGGAGAAGGAAATCGTGCTGATGAAAACGCTTCGCGTCGCTTTCGCTTTCGCCGCCATTTTCACGGCCACTTGCGCGCCCGCGCAGATCTATCCAGCAAAGGCGGTCCGGGTGATCGTCCCCTACGGCCCCGGTGGATCGACCGACCTCAACGGGCGCACGGTCTCGCAGAAACTGCAGGAGGCGCTCGGGCAACCGTTCGTGGTCGAGAACAAGCCCGGCGCAAGCGCGCAGATCGGCGCTGCGGAAGTGGCGAAGGCGGCCCCGGACGGTTACACGCTGCTCGTAGGCGCGCCGCAGATCTTCATCATCAATTCCCTGTTTTTCAAGGAGTCGCGCTACGACGCGGAGAACGGGTTCACGCCGATCGCGATCACGCTGCTGTCGCCGAATTACATCCTCTCCCACCCGGGACTTCCTGCGAAAAACCTGCAAGAACTGATGGCGCATGCAAAGGCCAATCCCGGCAAGGTCAACTATGCATCGTCCGGCGTCGGCTCGAGTGGACACCTGACCGGCCTGCTATTGAACAAGCTTGCGGGCGTCGAAATGCAGCATATCGGCTACAAAGGCAGCGCCGGCGCGGTGCAGGACACGCTCGCCGGGCAGGTGCAGGTTCTTATCGATCAGCCGGTGCCGGGGATCTCCCATGTGCGCGCCGGCAAGCTGCGCGCACTCGCAGTCGGCACCGCGATGCGCGTGCCGGCTCTTCCCGACGTTCCGACGGTCCAGGAACAGGGCGTTGCGAATTTCGAGTCGAGCACGTGGTTCGGCTTCTGGGCACCGGCCGGAACGCCGAAGCCTGTGGTCGACCGCTTGTGGGGCGAGATCCAGAAGATCATGAAGATGCCCGACGTGCAGGAGAAGTTCGCTCCGGCAGGCTATATCCCGACGGCAATCTCGCCCGAGGATACGGCCTTGCGCGTCAAGGCGGACCGCGAAAAGTGGGCCCGCGTGGCCCGCGAGGCCGGCATCAGGCCTGAGTGAACGCCTCGCGGCCGGTTAATCTCCCCTGACGCGAAGCCGGGCCGCTAGCGGATCGCGATCGGCGCCACTGTCGAGCCCGTCCCGCCCTTGATTTTCAGCGGCTGTACCACGAAGGCGAACTCATAGGCCTTGTCGCGCGAGAGGCCCTCGAGGTCCAGGTTCTCGATCTGGTAGATCCCGTTCACCGTGAGCATGATCTGGTGCACCGGAAAGCGCAGGTCCTTGTCCGGGTTCGGGAACACCTCGATGCCCCAGTTGTCGCTCCCGACCAACATGATTTCGCGCGCCGCGAGCCATTCGGCGGCGCTCACGCCGATGCCGGGTTGTCCCGAGTTGAAGGTCGCGTTGTTGGTCACATAGTGCCGGCCCCAGCCGGTGCGGACGAGCACGATGTCGGCCTTGCCGACCGACGTGCCCTGCTTCTGAATTGCAGCCTCCAGGTCGGAGACCGTGACTTCGTATGCGGCCGGCAGGACCTCGACGCCCTTGAGCGCCGCGATGTCGAGCATGACGCCGCGCGACATCAGTGCGCCGACGTTCTCGACTCCGAGCTTGGTGAATCCGTTGCGCGTTGCGATCGCCGCATTCTTGTTGCAGTTGTAGAGGTCTTCGCCGATTCCGATGTGCGGCAGCGCATCGAACTGCGTGCCCACCTGGCCAAGCTCAGTAGTGACGATCTCTTCGTTTCCGATCTGCTGGTTGCGCCCGCCCGGCCCTGCGGTGCGCTGGGTGTTCATCGACCACATGCGCAGGCCGAATTTTGGGATCGCGGGTTCGAGCACCTTGCCCAGCTCATACACCTGGCCTTGGCGGATCAGGCGCGTGGCCTTCATCACCACGTCGGGTGTCATCATGTTTGCGGCGCCCCGCACGTCGGCGGCACCCCATTTCGACGGGCAACGCTTATCCGGCCCCGGCGGCATCCAACCCTGCGCCGAGACGCCCAATGGCGCGACGATAGCGGCGCCCGCAACTACACAAAGAAGCTGCCTGAAGTTTCTCCCCATGACTTTCTCCCCGAGATTCGCCGGATGGCCAGTGCGGCTTCCGCGCTTACTCTGGCAAGTATGCGCGCCAGTTGCATGCGGGTAACTGTGCAGTGCAGCGAAGGGAAAGAGTCGCATGCCCTGCGAAATGGCCAGGCAAAGGCAAGACTTCAATACTGCCAATTCTGTTCAACACCTCGCACTCACAATCGCTTGCAGGTCGAATTGCTGCCACGTTTCGATCTCAATTCTCCGCACTTACCGTATCGCGGGTGAATTGCTCGATGTAACCGATGAGCCGGTCGGAGGCCGCGCCGGCCGCGTCCTCGTCCTGGCCCGCAATGCCCCGCGCCACGTCGGCATGCAGCTTCGCGGCGCGGGGCATGTCGGCCGCCTGCTTGTAGTGGATGTACCAGAACCGCCGGGAAAGCGAATGCACCAGGGCCATTGCGCCCGCGGCGAACTCGTTGCGGGCGGCGATCACCGAAAGCTCGTTGTACTCACGGTCCACGCGCATGAAAGCGACCTCGTCGTTGCCTTTCGCGGCTTTCTCGAAGTCCCGCGCCATTTGGGCGAAGCGCACGCGCTCCTCGGGCGTTGCGCGGCGGGCGGCGCTGCGCGCAACCAGGCGTTCGACCTCGCGTCGGACTTCCAGCAGGCGCAGCTGGCTGCCGATGTTGATTTCCGAAACGATGATGCCGCGGCGCGGGAGGATCGTAACCAGCCTCTCGCGCGCCAGGCGCTGCAGCGCCTCACGGATCGGCGTGCGGCCGATGCCGAGCCGTTTCGAAAGGGCGGCCTCGGAAACCGCGCTGCCGGGGGCGAGCTTGAGCGTCACGATCAGTGCCTCGAGGTCGCTGTACGCGCGGTCGGTGAGGCTCGTTTCCGGGGAGGGTTTCCTCGCAGGCTTGCGCGGGCTGGGCGCCATCGCCTTTGCGGGGGCCTTTACCCGCGCCATCAGTGCTGCTTGCGCTTCTCGACCAGGCCGAGGAATTTCTCGTACTCCTTTTCGTCGACCCCGTAGCTGTGGTCGTCGTCGGGAAAGGTGCCGGCCTTGACCT
>JBBQNG010000101.1:0-14357 GCA_038329645.1 Burkholderiales bacterium | reverse complement strand
GACCTCGACTTCCGCGATGTGGCAACCGTTCGGGAAGGTCGAGCCGAAGCGCGTGGCGAAGTCCTGGTCGAGCGGATGGGGCTTTTCGCCGACGTGCTTCTTGGCGAGATCGACGATCGAGATCTGGCGGTCGGTGCCGGTCACGCGATAGATGCCCTCGGCGAACTCAATGTCCGCAGCCGCAGCTTCGAGCTCTTCGGACGCGAGCGCCAAACCTTTCTTCACCACTTCGTGCGCCGCGAGCTGCAGCACACTGCCGACGCCGAGCAGCGAGCGCGATCCGCCTGTCGGGTTGCCAATGAGATGCTGGTCGGCATCGGCGGTGCGCAGCCGGATCGACTCCATCGGCACGCCGAGCACGCCAGAAACAATCTGCGCGAAGACCGTCTCGTGGCCCTGCCCGTGCGAATGCGAGGTCGCCTCGAGCGTGATCGTGCCGCCTGCGCCCCAGCGCACGCGCACCTCGTCGTGCGGCGCCATGCCGCCTCCGCCGCTCGCCTCGATGTAGCTGGCCATTCCGCGGCCGCGCAACTTGCCGCGCGCTTTGGATGCGGCGCGCCGTTGGGGGAATCCTTTCCAGTCGGCCGCAGCAACCGCATCGTCGAGGACGCCCTCGAAGTCGCCGCAGTCGTACTCGAAGCCGGTGACGATCTTGTACGGAAACTTCGCCGCAGGAACGAGATTGCGCCGCCGGAACTCCGCGGGATCCATTCCGATCTGCACCGCCGCCTCGTCGACCAGACGCTCAATCGCATACGAGCTCACCGGGCGCCCTGCCCCGCGGTATGCAGCGGTAGGAATCGTGTTAGTGAACGCAAGCCTCGCATGCACATGCACCGCCTGTACGTCGTACACCCCGCTCACCACGTTTACGAGGTTGAGCGTATTCACAAAAGCGCCCGTCGGTGCAATGTACGCGCCCAGGTTGCAGGCGAAGTCGAATCGCATGCCGAGGATGCGCCCATTTGCATCGAGCGCCATCTCGCTGCGATGGACCACATCCCTCGCCTGCTCGTCGGCGAGGAACATCTCCGAGCGCGTGCCGACCCACTTCACCGGCCGGCCGAGCTTTTTCGCCGCTAGCAGCGCCGCGCAATATTCCGGGTAAAGGTTGAAGCGCACGCCGAACCCGCCGCCCACCTCCTCCGCGACGATGCGGATCTTCTCCGGCGGTACGCCGAGCACGGCGGAGATCTGGCCGCGCATGACCATGGCGCCCTGCGTGCAGGCATGCAGGTAATACATCCCGTCTGCCGGATCGTAGCTGCCGATGCAGGCGCGCGGCTCCATGGGATTACCGACCACGCGCGTGTGATAAGCATCGAGCATGACCACTTTTGCAGCCGCCCTGAACGCCGCTTCAGTGGCCGCCTCGTCGCCGCCGACGAAATCGAGCGCGATGTTGCCGGCGACTTCGTCGTGCACCGGCGGTGCGTCGGGCGCCAGCGCGTCCCTTGCATCGAACACCGCCGGCAGCTCGTCATACTCGACGACGATCGCTTCGGCCGCGTCCTGCGCCTGCACCGCAGTCTCAGCCACGACGAGCGCAATCGGCTCGCCCACGTAGCGCACCCGCCCGATCGCAAGCGTGGGCCGGTGCGGAATGATGAGATCGGTGCCGTTGCGGCCTTTCATGGGCGCGAAAGCGGGCAGCGACTTGTGCCCGTCGGCTACCGCATCCTCCCCGGTGAGCACCGCAATGACACCCGGCATCGCAAGCGCCGCGGAAGCGTCTATCGCGGCGAGCCGCGCATGGGGGCGGTCGGAGCGCATGAAGCTGCCATGCGCCTGCCCGGGAAGGTTCCAGTCGGAGACGTAGCGCCCCCGCCCGGTGAGCATGCGCGCGTCTTCCAGGCGGCCCCGGTATCCTTCCTTGCGGCCGAACGACTGCATCAGGGTTATTTCGGCTCGGTCTTCAGCCTGACGTACTCCGCCAGTACGCCCACGTCGCGGTTGCCCGGCTGGCGCTTCGCCATGTCGGCCACCAGCAATTTCATCTCGTTGTACAGGAGGTGATCCTGCAGCACCGAATACAGGTACAGCTCCGGGGTGATGTCATCCGCGGGCGTGTCGGCGCGCAGCCTGGCGTAAATCTCGCGCGCCTGGCGCACTTCGGCCTGCTGCTGCGGCGTGAGGCGCTGCTCGCGCGAAGCGGGGTGCGCGGACGTCGCTGTCCCAAGCTTGGCGATCTGGACGAGATCCGGCGTCTGCGAGATTTTCTGCGGCACGCCCGAAGGCAGCACGCTCACCTGCGGGCTCGAGCCCCGGCGCACGACGCTCTGCTGCGCCCCGATCGTGAAGCTGGTCGGGCCGCTGAACCATTCCTGGCGGCCGCTCTGGAAATACGCGACCTTCACCACCACGCCTTCCGGCACTTCGAACTGGTCGCCGACATGGATGTTCATGTAGGCCTGGGCCCTGGCGGTGTTCACCCCGTTGGTCACGGTCACCAAGCCCGCCAGGTGGTTGACGACGCCGACGTCGCCCACCGCGATAGCCTGCGATGCGGCGCCCAGCGCCAGCGCCGCGACGGCCATGCCCAGCCGGAAAGGCCCGCCCGTCATTGGCCGCGCTTCACTTCGGCTTGGAGAGCGCGATCAGGAGGCTGCAGGGCGAATAGTCGAGCAGCGACGCGCCGACCGAGCCTTTCCACCAGCGCGCCGCGAAAGACGTGTTCTGATTGTGGCCGACCACGATAAGGTCGACACCGAGTTCCTTGGCCAGCCGGCAGATTTCCTCGACCGGCTCACCCACCGCCAGGTGCCCGGAGGCCTTGAAGCCCTTTTCGGTGAGCGACTTGGTGCCCTCGTCGAGGACGACCTGGGTGCGCTTCTTTTCTTCCTCGAGCAATTCCTCAGGGACGAAGCCCTCGGTCAGGAACAGGCTCGGCGGCATGCTCGCCACGGCCAGCAGGTGGACTTCCGCATGGTGGAACTCGGCCAGCTCGGCGCATTCGAACAGCGCCCGCTTGCCTTCCAGGGAACCGTTGTAGGCAAGCAGAATCTTCTGGTATTTCATGTGCCCTCCTGTCGGAGAATCGCCGCCGTTGCGCCCGGTGAGTCCAGCCGCACAATAGTAGCGCGTCTCCGGGCGCAGCGTATCTCCCAGTATGATTTTTACCGGCGCGGCGATTATACTCAGCCGTCCGTTTTGCAACGCACACCGCCCCTCCCGGGCGCAAGCCGGTGCCTCCCTCGTTTTCAACCTTTTTGGAATCCAGTACATGCTAGACGTATCGCGCAAGGACCTCGTCGCAGGCGTCGCCGGCGGCGGCACCATGGGACGCGGCATCATCCAGGTACTCGCGCAATGCGGGGTGCGGGTCCTGGCTTTCGACGCCAAGCCGGGCGCCGCCGAGGCGGCGAAGGAGTCCATCGCAGGGTCCCTCTCCAAGCTGGTCGAAAAGGGCCGCGTCAAGCAGAAGGACGCCGACGCGACGCTGGACCGGATCGAGATCGTGGGCGAGCTCAAGGCGCTTGCCCCCTGTCACCTCGTGGTAGAAGCGATCATCGAAGTGCTCGAGGTCAAGCGCAAGTTCTTTGCCGAGCTCGAGGCGATCGTGGGCGAAGAGTGCATCATCGCGTCGAACACCTCCTCGCTCTCGGTCACTGCAATGGCGGCCGGCCTCAAGAAACCCGGCCGGGTCGCCGGCTATCACTTCTTCAACCCCGTGCCGGTCATGAAGATCGTCGAGGTCGTCGGCGGCGTGATGACCGAGCCGTGGGTCACCGAAGCGCTGACCGAGCTTGCCAAGCGCTACGGCCATACCCCGGTCAACTGCCAGGACACGCCGGGCTTTATCGTCAACCATGCCGGCCGCGGGTTCGTGCCCGAGTCGCTGCGCATCTACCAGGAAGGCATCGCCGAGCCGGCCGTGATCGACCGCATCCTCGTCGATGCCGCGGGCTTCAGGCTGGGACCGTTCGGCCTCATGGACCTCGTCGGCCTCGACATCGCCCACGGCGTCATGCAATCGATGTACGACCAGTACTATCAGGAGCCGCGCTACAAGCCCTCGTTCGTGGCGGATCCGCGAGTGGCGGCCGGATTGCTCGGCCGCAAGACCGGCCGCGGCTGGTACGAGTACGAGAACGGCACCCTGGTGCCCGAGCCCGAATCCTCGGCGCCGCCCGCGCGCCCGACCTCGGTGTGGATCGCCCCCGACGCGCCTTCGCTCAAGGAAATGATCGGGCGCCTCAACGTCAAGTCCGAATCGGGCGCGAAACCCTCGCCGGATGCGCTGTGCCTCGTCGCGCCGATCGGCAAGGACGCGACCACGGCGGCGCTTGAGCACGGCCTCGATGCCGAGCGCACCGTGGCGGTCGATCCGTTGTTCGGCTTCGCCAAGCGCCGCACGATCATGACCACGCCGGTCACCAAGTCGGCGTACCGCGCCATGGCGCACGGCCTGCTGGCCGCGGACGGTGTGCCGGTGTCGGTCATCAAGGATTCGCCCGGATTCGTCGCGCAGCGCGTGGTCGCGCACATCGTCAACGTCGGCTGCGACATCGCGCAGCAGAATATCGCGACGCCCGAAGACCTCGACCGCGCGGTGATGCTCGGTCTCAATTACCCGCACGGGCCGCTGGCGATGGGCGACGCGGTCGGCGCTGCGAAAATCCTCGCCGTGCTCGAGTCGATGTACGATTTCTACAAGGAGCCGCGCTACCGCCCGAGCCCCTGGCTCACGCGCCGCGCGCGCCTGGGCGTTTCCCTGCTTACCCCGGAGAACTGATCATGCTGAATGCGTTCATCTACGACGGCCTGCGTACGCCCATCGGCCGCCACGCCGGCAAACTCTCTTCCGTGCGCCCGGACGACCTCGCCGCGGGCGTGATTGCGGAAGTGGTCAAAAGGAACGGCGTCAAGCCCGAGCAGATCTCGGATGTCATCCTCGGCTGCGTTACCCAGGCCGGGGAAGACAGCCGCAACGTGGCGCGTTTTGCGGCGCTGGCTTCCGGCCTGCCGCCGTCGGTGCCCGGCGTCACCGTGAACCGCCTGTGTGCGAGCGGGTTGCAGGCGACGATAGACGCGGCGCGCGCGATCACCTGCGGCGAAGGCGACCTCTATATCGCCGGCGGCACGGAGAGCATGACCCGCGCCCCCTATGTGATGGGCAAGCCTTCGACCGCTTTCGGGCGCGATTCGAAGATGTTCGACACGACCATCGGCTCGCGCTTCACCAACCCAAAGGTCGCCAAGCAGTACGGCGACCAGGCGATGCCGCAGACCGGCGACAACGTCGCCAAGGATTTCAACGTGTCGCGCGAGCAGGCCGACGAGTTCGCCCTCGCATCCCAATTGAAATATGCCAAAGCCGAGGCCGAGGGCTTTTACAAAGGCGAAATCCTGCCCGTAGCCCTGCCCGGTGGGAAGAAGGGCGCGCCGCCGGTCATGGTGAACGTGGATGAGCACCCGCGCCGCGACTCGACCATGGAGTCCCTGGTCAAGCTGAAGCCGCTGTTTGAAGGCGGCGTGGTGACGGCGGGCAACGCGTCAGGCGTAAACGACGGCGCGGCCGCGCTGATTGTCGCCAGCAAAAAGTGGGGCGAGGAGAACGGCAAGAAGCCGATGGTGAAAATCCTCTCGGCCGCTTCGGCCGCGGTCGAGCCGCGCATCATGGGCGTCGGCCCGGCCTACGCGATCCCCTTGGCGCTGCAACGCGCCGGCCTCACGCTGAAGGACATGGACATCATCGAGATCAACGAGGCGTTTGCCAGCCAGGTGCTCGCGTGCCTTGCCGTCATGAAGGTGGATTTCAAGGACAGGCGCGTGAACCCGAACGGCGGCGCGATCGCTATCGGCCACCCGCTCGGCTGCTCCGGCGCGCGTCTGGCCATCACCGTGGCGCGCCAGCTCGAGCGCATGAACGGTCGCTACGCCGCGGTGAGCCTGTGCATCGGCGTGGGCCAGGGCCTCGCCATGATCATCGAGCGTCAGAAATAGGGCTCCTAGCCCATTCCGCCTCTTGAGGGCGAGCGGCTCTTGTCCTCGAGGGTCTTGATGAGCCCGTCGATCCCCGAGCGGGCGACTTCCTGCGAGAAGGTCGAGCGGTAGTTGGTCACCAGGCTGATGTTCTCGATCGTCACGTCGATCACCTTCCAGCCGCCGGCTTCCTTGACCATGCGGTAGTCGACCGCCACGGGGGGCTTGCCCGATTCCTTGACCAGCGTTTTCACCAGGGCCTCGCCCTGCGCGATCGAAGCGGCGGGCACGGCCTTCACTTCGACGGTCTTTCCCCCACTCGTCGTGCGGGTGAGCGCTGCCGTGTACGTATTCACCAGCAGCGAGCGAAAGCCGTTCTCGAGGGCTTGCTGCTGCGGCGCGCTGGCGTCGCGCCACGCCTTGCCTGCCGCCGTCTGCGTCATCTGGCGAAAGTCGAAGTGCGGCAGGACCTTCCGCTCGGCCAGGGTGCGCAGCGTTTGAGGATCCCTGTTGTCCTTGATCACGAGCAGGATGTCGTCGACAACCGTTTTTACGAGCGCGTCCGGGCCGCCTTCGGCCGCAACGGCGCCGTGGGTGACGAATAAGGCTGCTGCGCCTGCCAGCATGTAGGAAAAAAGCTTGCGCATGAGTATTCCTCCGAAAATCCCCCCGGATTACAGGTCGGACAGTCCGCGGGATAAAATGGTTCCCTGATTGCCGCCCCTCAGGAGCCCCGATGAACGCCCCCCTCAAGACCCCCAAGGCCCAGTTCGCATGGGCCGACCCGCTCTTGCTCAACGACCAGCTCTCCGAAGAAGAGCGCATGGTGCGCGAGGCAGCGAACAACTATTGCCAGGCCAAGCTCCAGCCGCGCGTGCTCGAAGCCTTCCGCAACGGCACCACCGACCCGAAGATCTTCCGCGAGATGGGCGAGCTCGGCCTGCTCGGACCCACGATCCCGCCTGAATACGGCGGCCCTGGCCTGTCCTACGTGTGTTACGGCCTGATCGCGCGCGAGGTCGAGCGCGTCGACTCGGGCTACCGCTCGATGATGAGCGTGCAGAGCTCGCTCGTGATGGTGCCGATCTTCGAGTTCGGCAGCGAGGCGCAGAAAAAGAAGTACCTGCCCAGGCTCGCCACCGGCGAATTCATCGGTTGCTTCGGCCTCACCGAGCCCAACCACGGCTCGGATCCCGGCAGCATGGTCACGCGCGCCAAAACGGTGCCGGGCGGCTACAGCATGACCGGCGCCAAGATGTGGATCTCCAATTCGCCCATTGCGGATGTGTTCGTGGTCTGGGCGAAAACGGAGGACGGCCGCATCCGCGGCTTCATCCTCGAGAAAGGCATGAAGGGCCTCTCCGCGCCCACGATTCACGGCAAGGTGGGCCTGCGCGCCTCGATCACGGGCGAGATCGTGATGGACAACGTTTTCGTCCCCGAGGAAAACCTGATGCCCGGCGTCGAAGGCCTCAAGGGCCCCTTCACCTGCCTCAACTCGGCGCGCTACGGGATAGCCTGGGGCGCGCTCGGCGCGGCCGAGGACTGCTGGTTCCGCGCGCGCCAGTACGTCATGGACCGGCAGCAGTTCGGCCGGCCGCTGGCGGCCAACCAGCTGATCCAGAAAAAGCTTGCCGACATGCAGACCGAGATCGCGCTTGGCCTGCAGGGGTGCCTGCGCCTGGGGCGCATGAAGGACGACGGCACGGCGTCGGTCGAGATCACCTCGATCATGAAGAGGAATTCGTGCGGCAAGTCGCTCGACATCGCGCGCATGGCGCGCGACATGCTCGGCGGCAACGGCATCTCGGACGAGTTCGGCATCGTGCGCCACATGGTCAACCTCGAGGTGGTCAACACCTACGAAGGCACCCATGACATCCACGCCCTCATCCTCGGGCGCGCGCAGACAGGGATCCAGGCATTCAGTTGATCGGCATGGGTCGCGCCCTGACCGCTGCCCTCCTGCTCCTGTGCGGAGCGCTGGCGGCGGCGCAGGACCAGCCGCAGGCGCAGAGCGCCGGACCGAACGGCGTTTTCCTGATTGCCCGGCCCGGCCTCAGCGACCCGAATTTTGCGCGCACCGTCGTGCTGGTCACCCAGGCGGAGGACTTCAGCACCGTCGGGGTGATCATCAACCGGCCCACCACGCTCAAGCTTTCCGATTTCGTGGCTGACGCGCAACTGGAAACCGGCAAGTACCGCGACCCGGTCTTCCTCGGCGGCCCGGTCATGCGCCAGGCGCTGATCGCGGTTTTCCAGGCCGAGGCGCCGCCGGCTGCACCCGCATTCCACGTGTTGCGCAAGCTCTACATGACCATGCATATGGACAACGTGAAAGCGCTGCTTTCTTCCGACGCACGGCGCTACCGCCTGTACGCCGGATTCGCCGGATGGTCGCCCCGCCAACTGGAGGGCGAATTCAACCGCGAAGGATGGTTCGTGCTTCCCGCCGACGAGGCGATCGTTTTCCGGGCCGACATGAACGGCGTCTGGGAAGAACTGGTCGAGCGTGCGCAGGCGTTGCAGGGCCCCAAAGCAAATGGCCCCGCCGAAGGCGGGGCCGGGTTGCCCGGCTGACGCCGGACTCGCTGCGAGAGCACAGCGGTTTTTTGTGGCGGAAGGCCACGATCGGAACATCGCATTGGGCGCCGGGTCTTTCGGCTCGACGCATTATCTGGCGGTTGCCCGGACGTTGCCCGGGGTCCCGCCGATCTCCGCTTGGGTATCCCGCGCGAAGGTGCAACGTCCTCTTTCAACTTAGCACGGCGCCGAGCGATGTCAAGGATTGCGATATACAATTCTTCGGCAGGGGCACTGGCCTGCACGGGAGAAAGTTAATGCCGTTTCGCATTGTCGCCGCTATCTTATTGTCGATCCTCGGCTGTGGAGGCGCCGCGATCGCGCAGGACCGCAACGCTTCTGATGAGGACACCGTCTTCCTCGTCGCGCATCCGGCTTCCGCGACGCGGGCTACTTTCACACGGTGCTGATCGCCGCACCCATCCCGAGCGGCGGCCATATCGGCGTGATCATCAACCGGCCGACCAACCGGTCCCTGTTTTCGTTCTTCCCGGAGCACGAGCCGTCCAAGAAAGTGGCCGAGCCGGTGCGCTACGGCGGCCCGTTCTCGCCCGGCGCGCTGGTGGCGGTGGTCAAGGCCGACGCCAACCCGGGCGCGGGGACGCTCCCCCTGATGAAGAACCTGTACATCGCCTTCCGCGCGGCCACCATCGACAAGGTGATCGAGCAGACCCCGAACGACGCGCGCTATTTCGTGGGCTACGTGGGCTGGCGCCCTGGCGAGCTCAAGGGCGAAGTCGATCGCGGCCTTTGGGCGGTCGTGCGCGCCGACCCGGACGCTGTCTTCCAGAAGGACACGAGCGAGCTCTGGGAAGACCTGATCGCGCAGACGCGACGCATCACGGCCCAGCTGCTGGCATCAGCCGGCGACTAAGTCTGCTTCTCGAATAGTTTCGCCGCAACGCCCAGCTGCTTGCGCGCCTCGTCGCGCACGTGGCGCCTGAGCCGGGCGGGCCCGATGTCGTGCTGGTAGAGGTTTTCCTGCGCAGGCCAGTGGGGCATCGCCTCCAGGATGTCCTTGTCTTCCTGGACGATCGCCCAGTTGAAGTGCTCGAGCTTGGTATTGAACATGAAGCGGAAAAGGTCGGCTTCCCAGCCGCTGACATTTCGCATCCGCCACACGGTCATCTGGCACCGGTGCTCGTCGATCGGCGTCGCCTGCGGGAACACGCGCCAGTTGCCGCCGGGCCCGCAGCCGGGCGGCGCGTGGAATCCGACGCGAAACCAGATGGATCCATTATCGATGACCTCCATGATCTCGACGTTATCGCCCTCGGATATCTTGCGCCGAACCGCGAAGCCGGTGTCGGTCGCCGTGGTGACGACCGTATTCGCAACGCCGGTCTCGAAGTACTGCGTCTCGCGATGCAGGTACTCCGGATGCATTATGTCGACGACGTTGTCCCATACGTACTGGTAGTTGGTCTGCCAGGTCTGGCTGACCGGAAACCCGGTCCACCCGGGGGACGTGAACTCCAGCGGGAATTCAAGCGGGGGCGGATCCAGGTGCTCGTCGTCGCCGAACCACGCCCACAAGCCCTGGAAATGCTCGGTCACCGGATAGGCGCGCACCATTTGCTTGCCGACGTAGCTGCACTCCGGGAAGCCGGGCACGGCAGTCACGCACCCGTCGCCCGACACTTCGACCCCGTGATAGCGGCAGCTGAGCTGCCCCTCGATGAGCCTCCCCTTGGAAAGCGGCGCGCCGCGGTGCGGGCAACGATCCTCCACGAGATTGACCTTGCCGGATCGATCCCGCCAGGCGACCAGGTCGATGGCCAGACGGGTCAGGCCCACCGGGCGGTCCGTGACCATCGCGGAAGGCCCGATGCACCACCATCGGTTGCGCAAGCCCACCGCCGCGAGCTTTTCGACCAGCATCGCTTCCGCGTCAGTGCCCATCGGGGGTCCTTTCCGCGATGCCCGGGATGCCGTGTGAGCCTGCGGCGCCGCCGACGCAATTGCTCCAGCCCCCTAGACGCGCCATCTCGGACTTGAGCAGCGCCGCCGTCCACGCGGGGGATCCGGAGGGGGCGGGACCGGTGCAGTTCAATTCCGCGGCGATGCCCTGCGCATCATGGATGTGCCGCCCCATGATCTCGAACAGGGCATCCGCCAGCCGACGTTCGTATTCGGGAGGCGCCATGTCGATGGTTCGGTAGGTGAATTCGGACATGTTCGTTGCCCTCGGAAAACGAAATGCGTATGCTAGCGAACGATTGCGCAACACGCAACGCATTGCCATACACAGAATATCAACCGGAGACCACGATGCTCAAGAACACGATTCGCCGGGCGGCCCTCGCCGCGGCGGCCGCATTGCTGGTCTGCGCCGACGCCAGCGCCCAGGCCTATCCGGGTAAACCGTTCCGGTGGCTGGTCGGATACCCGCCGGGCGGCGGTGCCGACTTCATCGCGCGCACCATCGGCGCGCAACTCTCGTCGAACACCGGCCAGCCAGTGGTCATCGAGAATCGCCCCGGGGCAGCCACGATCATTGCCGCCGAGGCAATCGCGAAATCCGCCCCCGATGGCTACACCCTCATGAACGCGGACAACGGCACGCTGGTGTTCAACCCGGCGCTGTACTCCAAGCTCCCGTACGACCCGTTGGCGGACCTGGCGTCTGTGTCGCTGATCGTGCGCGTGCCGCTGCTGCTCGTTGCCCATCCTTCCTTTCCCGCCGACGATGCGAAGGGTTTCCTCGACAAGGTCAGGCAGCAGCCCGGAAAACTGAGCTACGGCTCACCCGGGGCGGGAACGCCGCATCACCTGGCGATGGAGATGCTGAAGCGCGCGACCCGAACCGAGATCGTCCACATCCCATACAAGGGGGCTGCGCCCGCGGTGCAGGAGCTGATCGGCGGTCAGATCCCGTTGATGATCCTGGACACCGCGGTCGCGTTGCCGCAACTTCGCTCCGGGAAGATCAAGGCGCTCGGCGCGTTGACGCCCGCGAGGCTGCCGTCGCTGCCGGACGTGGCAACGATGGCCGAGCAAGGCATCGCGGACGTTGTGGCCTATGCCTGGCTCGGGATCGTAGTGCCCGCTGCGACGCCTCGCGAAGTCGTGGCGACCCTTAATGCAGAAATCGTGAAGGCGGTGCAGAGTCCCGCTGTCAGCAACAAGCTGCGCGAATTCGGCATGGAGCCGCTGTCCAGCACGCCTGAGCAGATGCGCGACTACATCCAGTCCGAATCGAAACGCTGGCACCCGCTCATCCGGGAGCGGAACATCCGCCTGGACTAGGCCGGCCCGAATTGGCCGAGCCGTTTGGACAACCATCGGGCGGTTTCGAGCAATGCCCGGATGTGCGGGCCCTTCGGGTCCAGGTTCACGAGGCGCGATGGGCCCAACACCGAAAGCGCAACCTTGATGCCGCCATTGCGATCGAACACGGGGGCGCTGGCCGCCGCGACCCCATCCAGGACGTCGCCGTCGATATCCGCATACCCAGACTTGCGTACCTTCGCGACCAGGGTTTCCAGTCTCCTGGCGGTAAGTTTGCGGCCGTGATTGGTGGGGGCCGGGCCGATGCGGAATTCCCTGGCCACCATCGCGGGTAAATCCTGTGAAGGCGGATAAGCGCAAAAGACCAGGCCACCGGCAGAACGAGTGATCGGCAGCACGGTGCCGATGTGCGCATTCAGCCAGACCGGTTTGCGTGACTCCTTCCACTGGATGACCGTCGGACCGAGATTGCCCCAGACGATAGACATGGAAGTCAGGTCGGTTTCATCCCTCAGCCGCTCGATCGCGTCGTTCCAGAGCTTGTGGGTATCGAGCCGCCGCAGGGCCGAAAATCCGAGGTCGATGGCCGCGGGTCCCAGATCGTAGCGGCCCGAGCGCCCGCTCTGCTCAACCAGCCCCGCCCGCGAAAGCGAAGCCAGATGGCGATGTGCGGTGCTCGGCAGCATGCCGAGCTGGCTCGCGATGTCGGTGAGCGAGACTGGCTTGCCGGCACGCGCAACCGCAAAGGCCACGGCGAGCCCGGTGTCGAGCGACTGCACGCCCTGGGCCTTGGATTTTCGCTTCTTCATTGACCGACCTGCATCCGGCGCATTGTATCGGCAGAGGCGCAGGCACTGCGAGGGATGCGGCTAGGAGCCCTTTGAAAACACCATCGCCCCGTTCTTCCAGCCGACCTTGATGGTGTCCTTGGGCGCGAAGCGCCCTTCGAGGATCGCCTTGGCGAGCGGGTTCTCGATCTGCGACTGAATCGCCCGTTTGAGCGGCCGCGCGCCATAGACCGGGTCGAAACCCTCCTTCGACAATTCGACGAGCGCAGCTTCGCTCACCTCGAAGCCGTACTCCATCTTCGCCAGCCGCGCCTTGAGGATCGCCAGCTGCACGGATGCGATCGACTTGATCTGCCCCTCGCCCAGGCCGTGGAACACCACCACCTCGTCGATGCGGTTGATGAACTCGGGCCGAAAATGGCCCTTCACCTCGCCCATCACCGCGAGCTTGACCAGGCCGTAGTCGCTCCCCTCCATCTGCTGGATCATGTGGGAGCCGAGGTTGGAGGTCATCACGATCACGGTGTTCTTGAAATCGATGGTCCTGCCCTGCCCGTCGGTGAGCCGCCCGTCGTCGAGCACCTGCAGCAGCACGTTGAAGACGTCCGGGTGCGCCTTCTCGATCTCGTCGAAGAGGATCACCGAATAGGGCTTTCTCCGCACCGCTTCAGTAAGCGCCCCGCCTTCGTCGTAGCCGACATAACCCGGGGGCGCGCCCAGCATGCGCGCGACCGAGTGCTTCTCCATGTATTCCGACATGTCGATGCGGATGAGGTGCTCTTCGGAATCGAACAGGAACGACGCGAGCGTCTTGCACAGCTCGGTCTTGCCCACGCCCGTGGGGCCGAGGAACAGGAACGAGCCGTAGGGCCGGTTCGGGTCCGACAGCCCCGAGCGCGAGCGCCGGATCGCGTCGGACACGAGGCGCACCGCTTCGTCCTGGCCGATCACGCGCTCGTGGAGCTTGTCTTCCATGTGGATGAGCTTGTCGCGCTCGCCCTGCATCATCTTCGAGACCGGGATGCCGGTTGCGCGCGAGACCACCTCGGCGATTTCCTCCGCGCCGACCTCGGTACGCAGCAGCTTCGCCTTTGCGGCCGGCGCTTCGCTCGACTCGGCCTTCTTGATCTGGGCTTCGAGCTGCGGGATCCGGCCGTACTGGATCTCCGACATCGTCTGCCAGTCGCCCTTGCGGCGTGCCTCCTCCATCTGCTGGCGCAGCTTTTCGAGCTCTTCCTTGATGTGCTGGGAGCCTGCGACCTGCGCCTTTTCCGCCTTCCACACCTCATCGAGGTCGGAGTATTCCTTCTCGATCCTCTTGATCTCCTCCTCGATGAGCCCAAGACGCTTCCTCGAGGACTCGTCCTTTTCCTTCTTCACCGCCTCGCGCTCGATGCGCAGCTGGATCAGGCGACGGTCGAGCCGGTCCATCGACTCGGGCTTGGAGTCGATCTCCATCCTGATGCGAGAAGCGGCCTCGTCGATGAGGTCGATCGCCTTGTCAGGGAGGAACCGGTCGGTGATATAGCGGTGAGAAAGTTCTGCCGCGGCGATGATGGCCGGGTCGGTGATCTCTACGCCGTGGTGGACCTCGTATTTTTCCTTGAGACCGCGCAGGATCGCCACGGTATCCTCCACCGAGGGCTCGCCTACCAGCACTTTCTGGAAACGCCGCTCGAGGGCCGCGTCCTTCTCGATGTACTTGCGGTACTCATCAAGGGTCGTTGCGCCGATGCAGTGGAGTTCACCGCGGGCCAACATCGGCTTGAGCATATTACCGGCATCCATCGCCCCTTCACCCTTGCCGGCGCCGACGATGGTGTGGAGTTC
>JBBQNG010000100.1:0-14407 GCA_038329645.1 Burkholderiales bacterium | reverse complement strand
GCCGCCGCCGCCGCCGCAGCGGCGGGTTGCGCAAGAAACGCTTTCATGACGGGCACGAGTATGTCCACCAGCTTGCGCGCCTCGGTCTCGCTCATCACGAGGGGCGGCAGCAGGCGCACGACGTTTTCGGCAGTGACGTTGAGCACCAGGCCGCGTTCGAGGCTCATCGTGATGATGTCCGCGCAGGGCCGGTCGAGCTCGATGCCGATCATGAGGCCCATGCCGCGCACTTCGACGAAGCCCGGCGTACCGGCCATGGCGTCCGAGATGCCGTCGCGGATGACGCGGCCGACGGCGCTTGCGTTGTCGAGGAGGTATTCCTCTTTCATCGCGTCGATGGTCGCGACCACGCCCGTGCAGGCGAGGGGATTGCCGCCGAAGGTCGAGCCGTGCTTGCCCGGCGAAAACACGCCCTTGGCGCGGTTGCCCGTGACGCAGGCGCCGACCGCGACTCCGCCGCCCAGGCCCTTGGCGAGCGCCACCACGTCGGGGGAAATCCCCGCGTGCTGGTAGACGAACCATTGGCCCGTGCGCCCAAGGCCGCATTGCACTTCATCGGCCATGAACAGCCATTCGCTGCGGTCGCAGATCTGCTTGAGCGTGCGCAGGTAATCCATGCGCGACACGTGGATGCCGCCTTCGCCCTGGATCGGCTCGATGAGCACCGCAACCACGTTCTTGTTATGCTCGGCGATGGCCCGCACGGCATCGAGGTCGTCCAGCGGCACGCGCACGAATCCGGCCACCAGGGGCTCGAATCCCGCCTGCACCTTGCGGCTGCCGGTGGCCGACAGGGTGGCAAGCGTGCGGCCGTGGAACGCCTTCTCGAACACGATGATCTCGGGGCGCTCGATGCCGCGCTTGTGGCCGTACAGGCGCGCCACCTTGATCGCTGCCTCGTTGGCTTCGCACCCTGAATTGCAGAAGAACACCTCGTCCAGGCCGGTAATGCCGGCGATGCGGTCGGCAGCGGCTTCCTGGGCGGGGATCTGGAACAGGTTCGACGTGTGCAGTATCCCGCTGGCCAGGCGCTCTTCGATCGCCCGGACCAGCTTCGGATGGCGGTAGCCGAGTGTGTTGACGGCGATGCCGGCCAGGCCGTCGAGGTACTTCCTGCCCGACTCGTCCCACAGCCAGACGCCTTCGCCGCGGACGAATGCCACCGGCAGCCGGGCGTAAGTGTTCATAACGTGCGACATCGGTCAGCCCTCCTCCAAATGCAAAAACGGCGGGGGTGGCCGCCGTTTAAATGATGTTATCACAGTATAATTTCGCTTACTTTCCCGCGGTTCCACGTCATGCCCGACACCCCCGTCGAGTTCGTCATCCAGGGCACCACCGAGGAAGGCAAAACTTTCAGACCCAGCGACTGGGCCGAGCGATTGTGCGGCGTGATGGCGGCTTTCGGCAGCGACCAGCACTTGGCCTATTCACCGTACGTCCATCCGATCACGTCCAACGGAATCCGCTGCGTGGTGGTCGATATGCGGCTTGAGGGAATAGAACCCATGGCTTACCGGTTCCTGCTCAGCTTCGCGAAGGACAACGATCTCAAGGTGCGCCCCGGCAGGCCGCCCGAACGCACCAGGCTGGCCGAAGTGGCGCGGAGTGCCGGCGGCAGCGATGCCTAGCCGGACTGGCGAATTATTTCTGCAGGGACTTGACGGCCTGGGCGAGGCGGGACTTGTGGCGGGCCGCGGCGTTCTTGTGGATCACGCCTTTGGCGGCGGTACGGTCGATCTTGCTGGCCGAAGCATTCAGCGCGGCTGCCGCAGCCGCCTTGTCGCCGGTGGCTACCGCTTTCTTGACGTTCTTGATCGCGGTGCGCATGGTCGAGGACATGCTCGCATTGCGCTTGCGGCGGATTTCGGAAGTGCGGGCGCTCTTGCGCGAGGAGGCGGTATTGGCCATGGGTTCGGACCGGTTTCGGAAAAGGCGCGCATTCTAGCGGTTAACCCCCCGGCGGGCAAGGCATTTTCTCCCCGGCCGCGGCCCGAGCGCGGCGCGCCCGGCGCGCCATGAACCTGCTGCGCGCGCTGGCGACAGTGAGCAGCATGACGCTGCTGTCGCGCATCCTCGGCTACGTGAGGGACGCGATCGTGGCGCGCGCGTTCGGCGCGGGCGCGGCCACGGACGCTTTTTTCGTGGCTTTCCGCCTGCCCAACCTCCTCAGGCGGATGTTTGCCGAAGGCGCGTTTTCACAGGCCTTCGTGCCGATCCTGTCGGAATACAAGAACAAGCAGACGCCGGCGGAAACCCGCGAGCTGGTCGACTGCGTTGCAAGCATACTCGGTATCGCCCTGATCGCCGTGACCGCGCTCGGCGTCGCGCTCGCGCCGGTGATCGTCTATATCTCGGCGCCGGGATTCGCAGCCGACCCGGCGAAGTTCGACCTTACCGTGGCGCTGCTTCGGCTCACCTTTCCCTACCTTTTCTTCATCTCCCTCGTGGCGCTGTCGGCAGGCGTGCTCAATACGCACAACCGGTTCGCCGTTCCGGCATTCACGCCGGTGCTGCTGAACGTGTCCTTTATCGTCGGCGCCGCGTTCATGGCGCCGTATTTCGATCCGCCGGTCATGGTGCTCGGCTGGGCCGTTTTCGCGGGCGGCGTCCTCCAGCTTCTACTTCAGGTGCCCTTCCTCGCGCGCATGGGGCTCCTGCCGCGCTGGAAGCTGAATCTCAATCATCCGGGGGTCAAACGCATCCTGAAGCTCATGCTGCCGGCGCTGTTTGGCGTGTCGATCAGCCAGATTTCGCTGGTCATCAACACGATCTTTGCGTCGTTCCTGGTCACCGGAAGCGTGTCGTGGCTGTACTACGCCGACCGGCTGATGGAATTCCCGGCCGGGCTGCTCGGCGTCGCACTCGGCACCATCCTGCTGCCCAGCCTGTCGAAGTACCACGCGAACGCGGATACGCTCGAGTATTCGAAGCTGCTCGACTGGGGCCTGCGGCTGACGGTGATGCTCGCGCTGCCCGCTGCCGCGGCGCTGGCGGTGCTTGCGATCCCACTCATCGCGTCACTGTTCCAGTACGGGCGGTTCGACGCGGCCGACGCATGGATGACCAGGCAGGCGCTGGTCGCGTACAGCGTCGGGCTGGTCGGCATGATCCTGGTAAAAATCCTCGCGCCTGGTTTTTACGCACGGCAGAATGTCGTCACGCCGGTGAAGATCGGCGTTTTCACCCTGGTCGCGACGCAATTGATGAATCTCGCTTTCGTATGGCCTCTCCAGCACGCCGGGCTCGCTCTGGCGATCGGCCTGGGTGCCTGCCTCAACGCGGGCCTGCTGTATTCGAAACTGAGGCAGCACGGCATCTACGTTCCCCAGCCCGGGTGGCGGGCGTTTGCTTCCAAGGTCGTCGCTGCGGTGATCGTGATGGCGATCGTGCTTTGGTTTTGCATGGGCACGTCCGAGTGGTGGTTCGCGGCACGCTGGACGCTGCGATTGCCCGCGCTCTGCGGGTTGGTTGCGCTCGGCATGGCTGTGTACGCCGGGTGCCTCGCGGCCTTCGGCTTGCGCTTGCGCGATTTCGCTCGCCGGGGCGTGGAATAGCGCATGGACGCCGATCGTTTCGCGCAATTGCTGGCCGACGAGAAGGATCGCTACAGCCTCGCCGAGGCGTGCCTGCTCATCGCGGCAGACGCGTACGAGGGCCTGGATGTCAACCGATACCTGGCCGAAATCGAGCGCATGGCGGCGCGCTTGCGCGGCCGCCTGCCGCCCGGTGCCGGCGCCGAAGAGAAGATCATCGCGCTGAACCAGTTCCTGTTCGAGGACCTCGGATACTCCGGCAACT
Source organism: Burkholderiales bacterium (assembly GCA_038329645.1). GTDB lineage: Bacteria > Pseudomonadota > Gammaproteobacteria > Burkholderiales > SG8-39 > SZAS-79. The sequence continues at coordinate 10,606 of JBBQNG010000100.1, read as the reverse complement.
CCGACGACTACTACGATCCGCGCAACAGCTACCTGAACGAAGTGATCGAAACGAAGCGCGGGATCCCGATTTCGCTTTCTATCCTCTACATGGAGGTCGGGCGGAAAATCGGGCTGCCGCTCGAAGGAGTCTCGTTTCCCGGGCACTTCCTCGTGCGCCTGGGATTGCGCGGCAGCACGCTTCTGCTCGACCCTTTTTCGGGCGGCACGCCGCTGTCCGAAGACGACCTGCGCAAGCTCCTGCGGCGCGTGATTGCGGAAAGCGGGCGGGCCGGCCTGCGCCCGGCCGGCGACGTCGCCGCCGAACTGCCCCTCGACCAGTTCCTCGAGCCAGCCGGCCATCGCCAGATTCTCGCGCGCATGCTGCGCAACCTAAAGAACATCTATCGCGAAAAGGACGAGCCGCAGGCGCTCCTGCGCGTCATCAACCGGATGCTCGTGGTCTCACCCGATTCCCACGGCGAATTGCGCGACCGCGGGTTCGCGTACCAGAAGCTGGAGGCTTTCCGCGCAGCGCTCAAGGATCTCAACGAATATCTCGAGCGCGAGCCGGATGCGATCGACGCGGACGAGGTGCGCGCAGTCGTCGTGGAACTCACTACGCGCTGCGCGAGGCTGAACTGACTAGGCCGGAGTAGGCTGCCCGACGCCCGCGTCGGCGCGCATCTGCAGCGCGCGTTTCTGTACCGCCGCGTGGAGCTGCGGTTTGTAGCCGAGCGCAAAGAAAACTTCCGCGCACAGGAAGATCGGGGCCACTAAGACCTGGAACAGGTTGTCGGCCAGCGCCGGCTTGCGGCCTTCGAACACGTGGCCGACGAGCTGCACGACCCAGCCGCCGGCAAAAAGGAGCAGGAACCACGCAGCGCCTTCCTTGAGCGGCAATCCCGCAATGACCTCTGCGAGATAAAGCAGGCCGCCGAAGACCGCGACCATCGCAAGTCCCAGCGGAAGATCGAGCAGGAGGTAGTACACGAGGACAACGGCGGTGATCACCATCGCCCCGCTGATCGTCATGCCGGCGACGTCCGCCCTCAGCCAGGCCAACGCGACCATCACGCCAAGGACGATGGCGGGAACGCCGACGAAATGGGTCAGCTTGTTGCGGGTGTCCTGATGGTAAGCGGCGTAGAAAGCCATCTGGTCTTCGAGGGTTTTCATCCGGTTTTGCTCCTGTCGGCGCCGGCAGTGGAGAGGTGAAATCCGCTATAATTCATAATTTTACAGCGCCCCGGAATGCTCGTCACGCACGGACCCCTTGCGGGGGTAACCGCAGTCCCCGCGCCGCTATCGGCTGCACCGCAGGCGGGCGGGCTGGCGATTACGGTCGGCAATTTCGACGGGGTGCACTGCGGTCACCGGGCCATGATCGAACGGCTGAGAGTGAAAGCGGGAGAGCTCGGCGTCCCCACCTGCGTACTTACGTTCGAGCCCCATCCGCGGGAATTTTTCACGCCGCAGGCGGCCCCGGCGCGCCTGACAAGGCTGGCGGCCAAGCTCCATGTGCTGCGCGAGGCCGGAGTAGACAGGGTGCATGTTGCCCGCTTCGACGCAAAATTCGCCTCGCAGTCCCCCGGGCGCTTCATAGAGGATGTGCTTGTGAACGGCTTGGGCTGCAAGTGGTTACTGGTGGGGCGGGACTTCCGTTACGGTGCGAAGCGGGCGGGGGATTTCGCTCAGCTCCAGGCAGCTGCAAGCATGCAGGGGTTTGCGCTCGAGGCGATGCCCGAGGTGCGCAACGATGGCGTGCGCATCTCGAGTTCCGCCGTGCGCGATGCGCTCAAGCGCGGCGACCTCGAGGCGGCCCGCGCGCTCCTCGGGCGGCCGTATTCGATCGCAGGGCGGGTGACTCAAGGCGACAAGCTCGGACGCGAGCTGGGATTCGCAACCGCGAACATCCGGCTGCCGCACAGGCCGGCGCTTGCCGGGATATTCGTGGTCGAGGTCCTTGGCCTGCCCAAGGCGCCGGATATCCCCTGGCCCGCGGTGGCCAGCATGGGCGTACGTCCGACGGTCAAGGAGAGCGACGTTCCGCTGCTTGAGGTGCATTTGTTCGATTTCGACGAGGACCTTTACGGCAGGCGCCTCGAGGTGAGGTTCCTGCACAAATTGCGCGACGAGGAGAAATATCCCGACCTCGAAACGCTCAGGGACGCGATCGCGCGCGATGCGGCGGATGCCCGGGAATTTTTTGCTGCGAAGAGCCATGGCTGACTACAAGAAAACACTCAACCTGCCCGACACCCCTTTCCCAATGAAGGGCGACCTCGCCAAGCGCGAGCCTGTGCGGGTAAAGCAATGGCAGGAAAAGGGGCTGTACAAGCGCCTACGCGAAGTATCCAAAGGTCGCCCCAGGTTCGTATTGCACGACGGGCCGCCCTACGCCAACGGCGACATCCATCTCGGGCATGCGCTCAACAAGATTCTCAAGGACATCATCGTCAAGTCGAAATCGCTGGCCGGTTTCGATGCGCCCTACGTGCCGGGCTGGGATTGCCACGGCATGCCGATCGAGGCGCAGATCGAGAAGATCCACGGCAGGAACCTGACCACCGAGGAAACGCTGCGCCTTTGCCGCGCTTATGCGGCCGAGCAGATCGAGCGCCAGAAACCGGACTTCCAGCGCCTGGCCGTGCTGGGCGATTGGGATCATCCCGATCTCACGATGGCGCCGGGCAACGAAGCCGACGAGATCCGCACGCTGGGCAGGCTGCTCGAAAAGGGTTACATCTACCGGGGCCTGAAGCCGGTCAACTGGTGCTTCGATTGCGGCTCGGCGCTGGCGGAGGCGGAAGTCGAGTACGAAGACCGCAAGGACATTGCGGTCGACGTCGGCTTCGCATTTGCCGAACCGCAGAAAGTCGCGCAGGCATTCGGCCTGCCGAAGCTCCCCGATAAGCCCGGGTTCATCGTGATCTGGACGACAACGCCCTGGACCCTGCCCGCGAACCAGGCGCTCAACGTGCATCCGGAGATCGACTACCACCTGGTCGACACGGAAAAGGGATTGCTGATCCTGGCGTCCGGGCTGCAGGACGCGTGCCTGGCCCGCTACAAGCTCACCGGAAAAACGCTCGCCTCGTGCAAGGGGGCCGCGCTCGACCATATCGCTTTCCGCCACCCGTTCTACGATCGCCTGTCCCCGGTGTACCTGGGCGACTATGTCACGCTCGATACCGGCACCGGCATCGTCCATTCGTCGCCAGCGTATGGCGTCGAAGACTTCGAGTCGTGCCGCCGCAACGGCCTCAAGGACGACGCGATCCTCACGCCGGTGATGGGCGACGGGAAGTATGCCTCCACGCTGCCGCTGTTCGGCGGCATGATGATCTGGAAGGCGAACCCGAAGATCGTCGAGGAGCTCGAGCGGCGCGGGGCGCTCTTCGCCGCCGAAAGCTATGTCCACAGCTACATGCATTGCTGGCGTCACAAGACGCCGGTGATCCTGCGCGCCACCATCCAATGGTTCGCAGGAATGGACAAGGTTCCAGGCTGGAACGGGGCGAAGCCCGCGGAACCGCTGCGCACAACTGCATTGCGTGGTGTTGAGAACACCCAGTTCTTTCCGTCGTGGGGGCAGGCGCGCCTGCACGGCATGATCGCCAACCGGCCTGACTGGACGCTGTCGCGCCAGCGCCAATGGGGCGTGCCGATGCCGTTTTTCATCCACAAGGAAACCGGCCAGCTGCATCCGCGCACGCTCGAAATTCTCGAGACGGTGGCGCAGCGCGTCGAAAAGGGCGGGATCGAGGCCTGGCAGACGGTGGAAGCGAATGAGCTGCTCGGCACCGATGCCGCGATGTACGACAAGAGCCGCGATACCCTGGATGTCTGGTTCGACTCGGGCTCGACGCACTACACGGTCCTCAAGCGCTCGCACTCGAGCGAGAGCGAGTTCCCGGCGGACCTGTATCTCGAGGGCTCCGACCAGCATCGCGGCTGGTTCCACTCGTCGCTTCTCGTGTCCTGCATGCTCAATGGCGTCGCGCCTTACAAGGCGCTGCTCACGCACGGCTTCTTCGTCGACGGCGAAGGCCGCAAGATGTCGAAGTCCAAGGGCAACATGATCGTGCCGCAGGAGATCGCCGGCACGCTCGGCGCGGAGGTCCTGCGCTTGTGGGTGGCCAGCACCGATTATTCGGGCGAGCTGTCGATCTCGCCGGAGATCCTCAAGCGCGTGGTCGAGAGCTACCGGCGCATCCGCAACACGCTGCGGTTCCTGCTCGCCAACACTTCGGATTTTGAGCTCGACAAGCACGCCGTTGCGGTCGGCGAGATGGTCGAGATCGACCGCTATGCGCTCGCCCTGACCGCGAAGCTGCAGGCCGAAATGGCCGCCGACTATGCGCGCTACCAGTTCCACTTGGTCGCACAGCGGCTGCAGACGTTCTGCTCCGAGGATCTCGGCGCCTTTTACCTCGACATCCTCAAGGACCGGCTGTACACCACCGCCCCCGGCTCGCATGCGCGTCGCTCAGCGCAGACCGCCCTGTGGCACGTGACCTCCAGCCTGGTGCGCCTGATGGCGCCCATCCTCTCCTTTACGGCCGAGGAGCTGTGGTCGGTTTTCAACGGGCGCGAAGACGACAGCATTTTCTTCCAGACGCTGCACGAGCTTCCTGCGGTACAGGATGCGCCAGCCTTGCTGGAGCGGTGGGGCACGATGCGCGCGATCCGGGCCGATGTCCGCAGGCAGCTGGAAGAGTTGCGCGCCGCCGGCAAGATCGGTTCGTCCCTCGCTGCGGAAGTCGATTTTCACTTGCCGCCAGACCGTGCTGCCTTCCTGCAGTCCTTCGGCGAGGACTTGCGGTTCGTGCTGCTCACCTCTGCGGCGCGCGTCCACGTCGCGAACGATGAGCGCGTCGAGGTCCTGCCCAGCGCGCACAAAAAATGCGAGCGCTGCTGGCATTTCCGCGCCGATGTCGGGGCGGTGGCCGAGCATCCGACGATCTGTGCGCGTTGCGCCGGCAACCTCTCCGGCGCAGACGAGACGCGGACGCAGGCCTGATGCAGGCTGCCCAGAGGATGCGGCGGGTAGTGCCCTGGTTGATGCTTGCGGCGGGGGTCGTGCTTGCCGACCAGGCCACCAAGCTGCTGATCCTCGCGCGATTTGCACACGGGGAGTCCGTGCCGGTGACCCCCTTCTTCAGCCTGATCCTCGTGTACAACAAAGGCGCGGCTTTCAGTTTCCTCGCGGGCGCGCCGGGATGGCAGACGCCGGTCCTCATCTCGATCGCGCTGGGCGCGGTTGCCATCGTTTCGTGGATGCTGTGGCGCAACTCCGCGCGCCTGATGCTCGACATCGGTCTCGCGCTGATCCTGGGCGGGGCGATCGGCAACCTGATCGACCGCATCGCCTACGGTAAGGTGGTCGATTTCCTCCTGTTCCACGCCTATGGCTGGAGCTATCCGGCCTTCAACGTCGCGGACTCGGCCATTACCGTCGGGGCGGCCCTGCTGATCATCGACAGCTTCGCAGCCGGCAAGCCCGCGGAGAAGAAGGGATGAACGCCGGCACGCAGAGCCAGCTGACGCTGCACTACCGGATCAGCCTCGCCGAGCCCCCGCATGCGGAGGTCCTTTCCACGTTCGGCGGCAATCCGGCAACCCTGGTGCTCGGCAGCGGCGAGCTTGCGCCTGCGCTCGAGGCGTGCCTGGTCGGCCTCCAGGGTGGCGCGTCACGCACTTTCATGCTCCAGGCCGGACAGGCGTTTGGCGGCTACCGCGGCGAGCTGGTGCAGCGGGTTCCGGTCGACGCCTTTCCCGCGAGCCTAGTGGTCGAGCCGGGCCGGGTAGTCGAGTTCACCGGGCCGCACGGCGCGCGAATGGCCGGCGTCGTCAAGGAAGCGGTCGGCGGCGAGGCACTTGTCGATTTCAACCATCCGCTCGCCGGGCGTCCGATCCGCTTCGACGTGGAGGTCATTGCGGTCTTGTAATCCGCTCAATCGTGTCAAGATAGAAACCATGGAAACTGGCAATGCAATGCATCCCGGCGCCGAAGTCCTGCTCGCCAATCCGCGCGGTTTCTGCGCCGGCGTGGAGCGGGCGATCGAGATCGTCGAGCGTGCGCTTGCGCAGTTCGGTCGGCCGATCTACGTGCGCCACGAAATCGTCCACAACAAGTTCGTCGTCGAGGACCTGCGCGCAAAAGGCGCGGTTTTCGTGGAGGAGCTGGCCGAGGTCCCTGCCGGCAACACGGTCATTTTCAGCGCCCACGGGGTTTCCCAGGAGGTGCGCCGCGAAGCGGAGGCCCGCGGACTGAAGGTCTTTGACGCGACCTGCCCGCTGGTCACCAAGGTGCACGTCCAGGTCGCCAGGCTGCTCAAGCAGGGCATGGAGATCGTCATGATCGGCCACCGCGGCCACCCCGAGGCGGAAGGCACGATGGGGCAGGCCGTTGCGGGCATGTACCTGGTCGAGACCCTCGACGATGTCGCTAAGCTCGGGGTGCGCGATCCAGAGAACCTCGCTTATGTCACCCAGACGACGCTTTCGGTCGACGACGCGCAGACGATAGTTGCGGCGCTGCGCAAGCGATTCCCGTCGATCCTCGGGCCCAAGAAAGACGATATCTGCTACGCCACCCAGAACCGCCAGGACGCGGTGAAGTTCATGGCGCCGCAATGCGACCTGGTGATCGTGGTCGGTTCGCCGAACAGCTCGAATTCGAATCGCCTGCGCGAGGTGGCGCAAAGCCGCGGGACCGAAGCGTACATGGTCGACAACGCTGGCGATCTTCGTGCCGAGTGGCTTGCGGGAAAAAAGCGGATAGGCGTCTCGGCAGGCGCCTCCGCGCCGGAAGTCCTTGTCGACGCAGTGCTCGCGCGCCTGAAGGAGTTGGGGGCCGGCCGGGGTACGTCCCTCGCGGGAATCGAGGAGAAAGTGGTCTTCTCCCTGCCTCGGTCGCTGGCCGGTTAGCGGGGCCGCGCGGCGAACTGCTGCGCGCATGCCGCGCGCATCGAAGTCAATGCGGCATCGGCGAGGCTGGGATCGAATCCCTCTTCGACGTTGCCTTTCATGAATGCGAATTCGAGCAACAGCCACGCGCGAGCCGGTCGCCCGCGCGCAGTCGGTGGCATGAACGCCCAATGCGGCACGGAATCGAGGGCGAGGCCTTCGAATGGCGGCTCACCGCACAGGACTTCGGGATTCTCGACCGCCCCGGTCGAACCCACCACAGCGCGGACCAGCACAAGATTGTCCTTGTCGGCCCCGGAGGGAAACTGGGTCCGGCTCATGCTCGTAGCCTGCGGCGGCATGTCGATTTCGTCCGACCAGGCGTACGGAAGGTCCCGGCCGGGTTCCGAAAAATTTGCGGCCAGTCCGTAAATCGCCGGCGAAGATACGACTACCTCGCGTACGCGCATGTCGATCGGGAGGTCGGGGCCCGGTGCCTGGGAAGGTGCGGGCAAAGCCATTGGCAGCGCCGGTTGTGAAGGCGCCGGCGCCGGCGCCGGAGCCGGATCCGGAGCCGGAGCAGCTTTCGCGGGAGCCTGGCGGGGTTTGGACGCCACCCTTGGAGTCTCGCTCGGTTGCGCGGGGCGCGGCGCCGGGGCCGACTCACGGGGCGATTGGACCAACCGAGTGGCGAGGGCTCCGCGCACTTTGGAAGCGTGCGTCGGCGCGCTGCCAATATTGAACAATACGGCCAGATGCATCGCGATCGATATACCGAGGGCAAGAATGAGCCCCCGCGTTGGCGGCCGTGTTGCGGCAATCATCGGAAATCGGTGCGACGGAAAAAATGGCGGCGCATACCGCCCTCGCCGGGCGCGTCAGGCAGCTTTTACCAGCACTTGCTGACGGTGGATTCGGTATTGAGTTCCATGCCCTTCTGGCCGGCCTGGGTGTAGGTGAGTCTGCCGCACTCGGGATCGGGTGACCTCGGAGTTGCTTTGACCGTAAAACTCGTGGTGATCCCGGCAGCGCCGGCCACGATGGTGAGGTCGTACTTGCTTCCAGCCGAATCGTCGCCCGAATAGCTGGGCATCCCGAGGGTGGTGAAACTGGTGGTATAGGTATTGTTGACCGTGAAATAACGCTCAAGCGTCTGGGCAGTCTTGAGCGTCGCCGATTTGCCTTCGGCGCGGTTGCCTTTCTTCACCTGCCCCTGGTAGGCGGGATAGGCGATCATCGACAGGATCGCCACGATCGCCACCGTGATCATAAGCTCGATCAATGTAAACCCGCGCTGCCTGCGTCCCGCAAGGTATTGGAGCATGATTGGTCACGCCTCGTTGTTTGGATGCCCTAGTTGGTAAGTATCTCACGCCACATGCGCCGCGTTGTGGAGGAGGAGGCGCCCCCGGGGTTCTCCAGCACGGACTCGCGTCCTCCGGTTGAACCCGAAGTCACTTTGAATTCCCGGCCGGCGCCACCCGAAATTACGGTTGGGGTCGGTGTAATGCCCACCTGCGATTCGCGGCTCGAAACGTACACTTGCGTAGGCACGCCGGCGATTGTCACGGTCACCTGGTCCCCTGTGGTGAAGTTCCTGTCGCCGTTGACGTCGAACGGGGACGCGTTGAGCCGCCCTCCGGTCACTGCGTCGAGGTCGGTCAGCCAGCCGGTTCCTCCAGCGTCACAGCTTGTCGTTGATGGGACAAGCGAAGTAATGATGGCCTTGTCGTTGCGGATCAGGGGGGCCACGACGCTGCGCTCGCCGGTGGTGGCAGAGTTCAGAAAATCGATGTACCAACCGCGCTGTGTGGTCCAGTCGGGGATGTTCTGGCTCGTGACTCGGAAATTGATGCCCTGGCTGTTGGTGAAGGTGCCAATAAACGTCTGCTGCTGCAGCAAAGTGCTGTTGCGCGTTGAGACCGATGTGGCGATCGGTCCGGCACTCGGATTGATCGAGGCGCTGATGAAGGTGGGTGCCTGCTTGTCCCACAGCCCGTAGAAAGAATTCACCGTGTACGGCGAATTGGGATCGGTGGGCTGCAGGTAACGGCCGGTGCCGAACAGCACCATGAAGCCACCAAGCGGGTGCGCACCGATCACCGGGGGTGCCGTGATGACCTGCGGATTGCCGGCGGGGTCTAGCGCGCGATAAAGCGGAGTGGTGCCGCCGAACGAGGCGCCCCAGGACGAAGGCGTCGTGCTCGTCACGTCGAATTTCCAGACGTAGCCCAGCAAGTCGCCCGCGTAGATGTAGTCGACCGTGCCATTACCCGTGGTGTCGAGCAGCGTCGGCGGCGTGAACCCGTTTGGCGTCGCCCCGGTGCCCTGCAGCGTGTTGAAGTGGATGTAGTGTGTTCCGTCCACCCAGGCGCCTTTGTTGTTGATCATGTCCTCGATGAAAAAGACATACATGTTCGCGCGGCCGAACGAATACGAAGCTGTGTCGAAATAGTCGCCTGGGGTCGGGCAGGGCAGCGCCGAGCACGAATAGCTGTGGTTGTAGCCGTTCCCGACGATGATCGCCCACTTGCCGTTGGCCATTTTTGCGATTTGCGGCTGGCCGAAAATATTACCGATCCGGTTGAGCGATTCGTCGATGTCGCGGAACTCGAACAGAACCCAGCTGTTTGCGTTCGATTCCTTATTGCCTATGTAAGGGCTCACCGAACCGGTCGGATCGGTGATGTCGAGAACCATCAGGCTCTGTCCGCCCGCCGCCTGGGTGCTGACCAGGATTGTGCGCCACTGGCCGTTGATATAGACGTCGGCAGTGGCCGGTGTGCCGTCGACGAAGTAACGGTGGGGGTAGGCGGGCGCTGTCAGCCACGGAAGCTTGTAGTACACGTTGCCGGGTATGTAGGCGAATACCTCGTTGCCCTTGGTGGCATTCTGGCTCGCATCGAAGCCATGCAGCATGCCGTCGTTTGCGCCGACATAAATCATCGGCGGCCGATTGGCATAAGTAGTCTTAAAGGCGCTATAGGAGGCACTCGCGGAGACCGCGTTCGGAGGACCGACGAACTGCGGATTCGAATTGACGATATCGCCCAGCTTGGAATTGATACGGCGGCGGAAGTTAGTGATCCCGAAGCCTTCGTTGGAGCCATCGCCGCGCAGGTAGTCCACCCGCTGCGAGCCCTTGCCGTCGTTCACTCCCGCAACACCAACTCCCGCATAACTGGTGTTGAGCAATGCCTTCTGGGATGCGTTCAGCGATGCCCAGCGGAAAGGAATCCCTACCGGCGGAGTAAGGGACTGGTCAATGGTCGCGATATTGCGGTTGTCCGGCAGCATCGAATTCATGTTCTGGCCGGCGTCCCAGTCGGGCGCCGAGGCGATAACCCCGCTTGTGTCGATCGTAAACGAAAGCAGCTGCCCGCTCCAGTCGTTGGAGTTGAAGCGCGCCTGGTAAATCCGGCTGCCGGAGTTGAGCGACGTCGAGTTCGTCGCGACCGAGGAAGCCGACGACGTGGTCAGGATCGCAACGAACGCCTTGTCCAGCGCCGTCTCCAGTCCAAGCGGGTTCGACACCAGAAAATAGTTGTCCGGTATGCCGTCTGAAACGGCCGCGCCCGTGGCGTCCTTGATATCCCATTCCGTCGCGAGGTCGGGCAGGCTGTTGCCGCCCGTGCCGGACTCCTTGAAGCCGCCCCACTTGGCCGCATACAGGAGCGGATCGGCCAGTTGCCGGCCCGTCGTGCCGCCCAGCG
>JBBQNG010000099.1:0-14422 GCA_038329645.1 Burkholderiales bacterium | reverse complement strand
CCTTATCGAGGGGGCGCGGGGGATTTCCCCCGCAATCCTTCATTGACCGGGAGCATTCATGACCTATTCCCTCACCGAACGTAAGCGTATCCGCAAGAGCTTCGCCAAGCGGGCCGCCGTGCTGAACGTGCCGTTCCTGCTGGCCACCCAGCTTGAGTCCTTTACCGCGTTCCTGCAGGCCATGGTTCCGGGCGAGTCGCGCAAGAACGAAGGCCTCCAGGCTGCGTTTACCTCGATCTTTCCGATCAGCAGCCACTCGGGCAACGCGCGCCTCGAGTTCGTCAGCTACGCCCTCGGCGAGCCCCCGTTCGACGTCAAGGAGTGCCAGCAGCGCGGCCTGACCTACGCCAGCCCCCTGCGCGCCAAGGTGCGCCTCACGATCCTCGACAAGGAAGCGGCCAAGCCGACCATCAAGGAGGTGAAGGAGCAGGAGGTCTACATGGGCGAGATCCCGCTCATGACCACCACCGGCTCGTTCGTCATCAACGGGACCGAGCGCGTCATCGTCTCCCAGCTGCATCGTTCCCCGGGCGTGTTCTTCGAGCACGACCGCGGCAAGACCCACAGCTCGGGCAAGCTGCTGTTCTCGGCGCGCGTGATCCCCTACCGCGGCTCGTGGCTGGATTTCGAGTTCGACCCGAAAGACTACGTCTATTTTCGCGTCGACCGCCGCCGCAAGATGCCGGTGACGATCCTCCTCAAGGCGCTGGGCTACACGCCCGAGCGGATCCTCAAGGAGTTCTTCGCGTTCGACACTTTCCACATCGAGGCTTCCCACGTGCGCTTCGACCTCGTGCCCGAGCGCCTGCGCGGCGAAGTCGCGCGTTTCGAGATCACCGACAAGTCCGGTAAGACCCTGGTGGCGAAAGACAAGCGGATCACGGTCAAGCACATCCGCGACATGGATGCCGCCGGCATCAAGAAAATCGATGCGCCTGACGAGTACCTTCTCGGCCGCACGCTCTCCCACAACGTAGTCAGCAGCGATGGCGAGATCATCGCCAACGCGAACGACGAGATCACCGAGACCCTGCTCGCCCAGCTGCGCGAATCGAAGGTTTCCAAGATCCAGACCCTGTTCACCAACGACCTCGACCAGGGCGCGTATGTGTCGCAAACCCTGCGCATCGACGAGACCGCAGACCTCAACGCCGCGCGCATCGCGATCTACCGCATGATGCGCCCCGGCGAGCCGCCCACTGAAGATGCAGTCGAAGCCCTCTTCAACGGCCTGTTCTTTGCCGAAGAGCGCTACGACCTGTCCTCCGTCGGCCGGATGAAATTCAACCGCCGCGTGGGCGCGCCGAGCGAGTACAGCTGGCAGATCCGCCTCAAGAACCTCGCGCTGCCCAAGGAAGCTGAAGAGGCCGTGCGCGAGTATTTCGGCAATGCCCCCGAGCTGCACCTGCACAAGGTGAGCCTCGAAGGCATCAGCAGCCCGGAAGCCGCGCAGGCCGCCGTGGACAAGATGTTCCACGACCTCAAGGCCAAGGGCGTCGACAAGCAGAAGCTCGAAGTCAAGATCGAGCAGCGCCTGACGCTGTCGCCCAAGGACATCGTCGAAGTCATCCGCATCCTCGTGGAACTTCGCAACGGCCGCGGCGATATCGACGACATCGATCACCTCGGCAACCGCCGCGTGCGCTCGGTGGGCGAGCTCGCGGAGAACCAGTTCCGCGCCGGCCTCGTGCGCGTAGAGCGCGCCGTCAAGGAGCGCCTGTCGCAGGCCGAGTCGGACAACCTGATGCCCCACGACCTGATCAACGCCAAGCCGATCTCGGCCGCGATCAAGGAGTTCTTCGGCTCAAGCCAATTGTCGCAGTTCATGGACCAGACCAACCCTTTGTCCGAGATCACGCACAAGCGGCGCGTTTCGGCCCTTGGACCCGGCGGCCTGACGCGCGAGCGTGCGGGCTTCGAGGTGCGCGACGTGCACCCGACCCACTACGGCCGCGTCTGCCCGATCGAGACGCCCGAAGGCCCGAACATCGGCCTGATCAACTCGCTCGCGCTGTACGCGCGCACGAACAAGTACGGCTTCCTCGAGACCCCGTACCGCAAGGTCGCCAACAGCAAGGTCACCGACCAGATCGATTTCCTGTCGGCGATCGAAGAGGGCAACTTCGTGATCGCGCAGGCCAACGCGCAAATCGACAAGAACGGCAAGCTGGTCGACACGCTGGTGTCCTGCCGCAACAAGAACGAGTTCTCGCTCTCGACGCCCGACCGGGTCGAGTACATGGACATCGCGCCGGCGCAGATCGTGTCGGTGGCCGCCTCGCTGATCCCGTTCCTCGAGCACGACGACGCCAACCGCGCGCTGATGGGTTCGAACATGCAGCGCCAGGCCGTGCCCTGCCTGCGTCCGGAGAAGCCGCTGGTCGGCACGGGCGTGGAAAGGACGGCCGCAGTCGACTCGGGCACCTGCGTCATCGCTTTGCGCGGCGGCCTGGTGGACTACGTCGATGCCACGCGTATTGTCGTGCGCGTCAACGACGACGAGACGGTGCAGGGCGACGTGGGCGTGGACATCTACAAGCTCACCAAGTACACCCGGTCGAATCAGAACACCAACATCAACCAGCGCCCGATCGTGAAACAGGGCGAGCGCCTCGCCAAGGGCGACGTGATTGCCGACGGCGCGTCGACGGACCTGGGCGAGCTGGCTCTCGGCCAGAACATGCTGGTCGCGTTCATGCCGTGGAACGGCTACAACTTTGAGGACTCGATCCTCATCTCCGAGCGCGTCGTTGCGGAAGACCGCTTCACCTCGATCCACATCGAGGAACTGACGGTCGTTGCGCGCGACACCAAGCTGGGCGCAGAGGAAATCACCCGCGACATTTCGAACCTCTCTGAAGGGCAGCTTGCGCGCCTGGACGAGTCGGGCATCGTGTACATCGGCGCCGAAGTCGAAGCCGGCGACGTGCTGGTGGGCAAGGTTACGCCCAAGGGCGAGACCCAGCTCACGCCGGAAGAAAAGCTGCTGCGCGCCATCTTCGGCGAGAAAGCCTCCGACGTTAAGGACACCAGCCTGCGCGTGCCTTCGGGCATTTCGGGAACGGTAATCGACGTGCAGGTCTTCACGCGCGAAGGTATCGAGCGCGACAAGCGTTCGCAGCAGATCATCGAAGACGAGCTGCGCCGCTACAAGACCGACCTCGCCGACCAAATGCGCATCGTCGAGACCGACACGTTCGAGCGCCTTGAGCGCCTGCTCACCGGCAAGACCGCCAATGGCGGACCGAAGAAGCTCGCCAAGGGCACCAAGGTCACCAAGGCGTACCTGGATTCCGTCGAGCGCTACGACTGGTTCGATATACGGCTCTCCAATGAAGAGTCGGCTGGCCAGGTCGAGTCGCTCAAGGAATCGATCGCGCAGAAGCGCCGCGAATTCGATGCGGCGTTCGAAGCCAAGCGCAAGAAGCTCACGCAGGGCGACGAGCTGCCCCCGGGCGTGCTCAAGATGGTCAAGGTGTACGTTGCGGTGAAGCGTCGCCTGCAGCCTGGCGACAAGATGGCCGGCCGCCACGGCAACAAGGGCGTGATCTCCAAGATCACCCCGGTGGAAGACATGCCGCACATGGCCGACGGCACGCCGCTGGACATCGTGCTGAACCCGCTGGGCGTGCCCTCGCGCATGAACGTCGGGCAAATTCTGGAAACGCACCTGGGCTGGGCCGCCAAGGGCCTGGGGCTCAAGCTCGGCGAGATGATCAAGCAGCAGTCCAAGGCCGTCGAGATCAAGAAGATGCTGCAGAAGATCTACAACTCGAGCGGCAAGGAAGAAGGCGTCGAGAACCTGACCGAAGAGGAAGTGGTGCAGCTGGCCAACAACCTCAAGGGCGGCGTGCCTTTCGCCACCCCGGTATTCGACGGCGCGTCCGAGGCCGAGATCAACGGCATGCTGGAGATGGCAGGCCTGCCGACGTCCGGCCAGGTCACGCTGTTCGACGGCCGCACCGGCGAGGCTTTCGACCGCCAAGTCACCGTGGGCTACATGCACGTGCTCAAGCTCCATCACCTTGTCGACGACAAGATGCATGCCCGCTCGACCGGTCCGTACTCGCTGGTCACCCAGCAGCCGCTGGGCGGCAAGGCGCAGTTCGGCGGCCAGCGCTTCGGCGAGATGGAAGTCTGGGCGCTGGAAGCCTACGGCGCGGCGTACACGCTGCAGGAGATGTTGACGGTGAAGTCGGACGACATCAACGGCCGCACGAAAGTGTACGAAAACATCGTCAAGGGCGACCACAAGATCGATGCCGGCATGCCGGAGTCGTTCAACGTGCTGGTCAAGGAAATCCGGTCGCTGGGCATCGACATCGACCTGGAGCGGTATTGAAATTCGGCGGTATTGAAAATCGGCGTTATTAAAGATCTGGACTGAGGAGTCGCGATGAAAGCACTACTCGAGCTGTTCAAGCAGGTACAGCAGGACGAAGAATTCGACGCGATCAAGATCGGGCTCGCATCGCCCGAGAAGATCCGTTCGTGGTCGTATGGCGAGGTCAAGAAGCCGGAGACCATCAACTACCGCACCTTCAAGCCGGAGCGGGATGGCTTGTTCTGCGCGAAGATCTTCGGGCCGATCAAGGACTATGAGTGCCTTTGCGGCAAGTACAAGCGCCTCAAGCACCGTGGCGTGATCTGCGAGAAATGCGGTGTCGAAGTGACGCTGGCCAAGGTGCGCCGCGAGCGCATGGGCCATATCGAGCTCGCCAGCCCGACCGCGCACATCTGGTTCCTCAAGAGCCTGCCGTCGCGCCTGGGCCTCGTGCTCGACATGACGCTGCGCGACATCGAACGCGTCCTGTATTTTGAAGCCTTCGTCGTGACCGACCCCGGCATGACGCCGCTAAAGCGCTGCCAGCTGCTCACCGAAGACGACTATCTCGCCAAGGTAGAGGAGTTCGGCGACGACTTCTCCGCCACCATGGGCGCCGAAGGCATCCGCGAGCTGCTGCGCTCGATCGACCTGAACCACGACATCGAGCAACTGCGTAAGGACCTCGAGGCGACGACCTCGGATGCGAAGCTGAAGAAACTCGCCAAGCGCCTCAAGGTCATGGAGGGCTTCAAGAACTCCAACATCAAGCCCGACTGGATGGTGATGGAAGTGCTGCCGGTGCTGCCGCCGGAGTTGCGCCCGCTCGTCCCGCTGGACGGCGGCCGGTTCGCCACGTCCGACCTGAACGACCTCTATCGCCGCGTGATCAACCGGAACAACCGCCTCAAGCGACTGCTGGAGCTCAAGGCGCCGGAAATCATCGTGCGCAACGAAAAGCGCATGCTGCAGGAAGCCGTCGACTCGCTGCTCGACAACGGCCGTCGCGGCAAGGCGATGACCGGCGCGAACAAGCGTCCGCTCAAGTCGCTCGCCGACATGATCAAGGGCAAGGGCGGCCGCTTCCGCCAGAACCTGCTGGGCAAGCGCGTCGACTACTCCGGCCGTTCGGTCATCGTCGTCGGCCCGCAGCTGAAACTCCATCAGTGCGGCCTGCCGAAGAAGATGGCGTTGGAACTGTTCAAGCCGTTCATCTTCAACAAGCTGGAGCTGCTCGGTCTGGCCACCACGATCAAGGCCGCCAAGCGCCTGGTCGAACAGGAAGTGCCCGAGGTCTGGGACATCCTGGAAGAAGTCATCCGCGAGCACCCGGTGATGCTGAACCGCGCGCCGACGCTGCACCGCCTGGGCATCCAGGCTTTCGAGCCGGTGCTGATCGAAGGCAAGGCCATCCAGCTGCACCCGCTGGTCTGCGCGGCGTTCAACGCCGACTTCGACGGCGACCAGATGGCCGTCCACGTTCCGCTGTCGCTCGAAGCGCAGATGGAAGCGCGCACGCTGATGCTCGCCTCCAACAACGTGCTGTCGCCCGCCAACGGCGAGCCGATCATCGTCCCGTCGCAGGACATCGTGCTCGGCCTGTACTACGGCACCCGCATGCGCGTGAACGCGAAGGGCGAGGGCATGGCCTTCGCTAACCTCGCGGAAGTCTCGCGCGCCTACGAGTCGAGGCAAGTGGATCTGCTCGCCCGCGTCTGGGTGCGCATCAAGGAATACGACGTTGCGCTTGACGGCGAGAAGACCGAGAAGATCACGCGCTACGAGACCACGGTCGGCCGGGCGCTGCTCTCCGAGATCCTGCCGCCCGGGCTGCCGTTCCCGCTCATCAACAAGGCGCTGAAGAAAAAAGAGATCTCCAAGCTCATCAACGCCTCGTTCCGCCGCTGCGGACTGCGCGAGACGGTGATCTTCGCCGACAAGCTCATGCAGGCCGGTTTCACCACCGCGACGCGCGCGGGCATCTCGTTTGGCGTGAAGGACATGCTGATCCCGACGGCGAAGAAAAAGCTGCTCGAGGATGCGGAGACCGAGGTCAAGGAAATCGAGAGCCAGTACACCTCGGGCCTCGTTACGATCGGCGAGCGCTACAACAAGGTGGTCGACATCTGGTCGCGTTGCGGCGAGCAGGTCGGCAAGGCAATGATGACCGAGCTCGGCGAAGAGGCCGTCAAGGACCACAAGGGCAAGGACACCAAGCAGGAGTCGTTCAACTCCATCTACATGATGGCCGACTCCGGCGCCCGCGGCTCGGCCGCCCAGATCCGCCAGCTGGCGGGCATGCGCGGTCTGATGGCCAAGCCCGACGGCTCGATCATCGAGACGCCGATCACGGCCAACTTCCGCGAAGGCCTCAACGTGCTGCAGTACTTCATCTCGACGCACGGTGCGCGTAAAGGCCTCGCCGATACCGCCCTGAAGACGGCCAACTCGGGGTACCTGACCCGGCGCCTGGTCGACGTCACGCAGGATCTCGTCGTCATCGAAGAGAACTGCGGCACGACCAACGGCGCATCCATGAAGGCACTGGTCGAGGGCGGCGAAGTGGTCGAGGCCTTGCGCGAGCGCATCCTTGGCCGCGTGCTGGCGATCGACCTGCCCCACCCGGAGACGCAGGACACGTTGTTCAAGGCGGGCTCGCTCATCGAGGAGGAGCACATCGATCGCATCGACGAGCTCGGCATCGACGAAGTCAAGGTGCGCACGCCGCTGACCTGTGAAACGCGCTGGGGGCTGTGCTCCAGGTGCTACGGGCGCGATCTCGGCCGCGGGTCCCTGGTCAACGTCGGCGAGGCGGTGGGCGTCATTGCCGCCCAGTCGATCGGCGAGCCGGGCACGCAGCTCACGATGCGCACCTTCCACATCGGCGGCGCGGCATCGCGTACCGCGGTGCAGAGCAACGTCGAGGCCAAGTCCAACGGCACGGTGCGCTTCACGCCCCTTATGCGCTACGTCACCAACGCCAAGGGCGAGAAAGTCGTCATTTCCCGTTCCGGCGAAGTCATGATCGTCGACGACAGCGGCCGGGAGCGCGAGCGTCACAAGGTGCCTTACGGCGCGACGTTGCTGGCAACCGACGGCAAGGTGGTCAAGGCCGGTTCGCAGATGGCCGTCTGGGACCCGCATACCCGCCCGATCATCACTGAGTACGCAGGTACGGTCCGGTTCGAGAACGTTGAAGACGGCGTAACGGTGGCCAAGCAGGTGGATGAGGTCACGGGCCTTTCGACTCTGGTGGTGATCGACGCCAAACGGCGTTCCAGCACCACCGCCAAAGGCGTGCGTCCGCAAGTACGCCTGATCAACGAGGCAGGCGAGGACGTGCGCATTGCCGGCACCGACCACGCGGTCAGCATCACCTTCCAGGTGGGCGCGGTGGTCGCGGTGCGCGACGGCCAGCAGGTGCAGGTCGGCGAGGTTCTCGCGCGTATCCCGCAGGAATCGTCCAAGACGCGCGACATCACGGGCGGCCTGCCGCGCGTGGCGGAGCTCTTCGAAGCGCGCGCCCCGAAGGACGCCGGCATGCTGGCAGAAGTCACCGGCACGGTCTCGTTCGGCAAGGACACCAAGGGCAAGCAGCGCCTGGTGATCACCGACCTCGACAGCGTTCAGCACGAGTACCTGATCCCGAAAGACAAGCACGTGCTGGTGCACGACGGCCAGGTGGTGAACAAGGGCGAGATGATCGTCGACGGCCCGGTGGATCCGCATGACCTCTTGCGCCTGCTCGGTGTCGAGGCTCTTGCGCGCTACATCATTGACGAGGTGCAGGACGTCTACCGCCTGCAGGGCGTGAAGATCAACGACAAGCACATCGAGGTGATCGTGCGGCAGATGCTGCGCCGCGTGCAGGTCGAGGACCCGGGCGAGACCGCGTTCATCGTGGGCGAGCAGGCCGAGCGCGCCGAGATCTTGGAAGACAACGAGAAGGGCGAAAAAGAAGGCAAGAAGCCGGCGACGTTCTCGTACATGCTCCTCGGTATCACCAAAGCCTCCCTCTCCACGGACTCCTTCATCTCCGCGGCCTCCTTCCAGGAGACCACGCGGGTGCTGACCGAAGCGGCGATCATGGGTAAGAAAGACACCCTGCGCGGCCTGAAGGAGAACGTCATTGTCGGCCGCCTGATCCCTGCTGGCACCGGCATGGCGTACCACAACATGAGGAAGCAACAGGCTGCAGAGCCGCCTCCGCTCGAGTTCGCGCCGGCCGGCGAGGAAGCGCCGGTGGAAGCAACCACCGGCCAGTAGCCCCCGTTACCCCGGGCACTTCGTGGGGAAAAAGGGCAGCTTCGGCTGCCCTTTTTCTTTTGGGGTCGTGGATAAGTCAATGGGCGTTATTTATCGTAACGTGTTACAATAAACAATGGATCGCAAGAGAGGACGGCCCCGAACGGGGTTCGCGGCAACCAATGCTGAGCGCATGCGGGCATACCGCAGGCGGCTGCGCGAGCGGGGGTTGGTCACGAGGACCGTCACCGCTCCGGACCCCGTTGCTTGCGCGGTCCGGTTTGCGGAGGACACGCTCTTGACGCCGACCGAACAAGACGTCGTCCGGCGTTTCTGCGCCGGATTGCCCCGGTTGCCGGAACTCCCGTTGAAGGTCGCGATTTTCGGCAGCCGTGCCAAGGGCGGATCCGGCGTCAATTCCGATCTGGATATTGCCGTGATCATGGCGTGCGGCAGGTCGGAGAAGGTTGAGCGGATCCTGGCCTCGGTGGCATTCCAGGCCGGCGCGCCCTATAGAGAAGGAAACGCCGGAATCCATGTGAAACCTGTACCGATTTTTTCTGAAGATCAGCCAAAGGGCTTCTTCCACGCGATTAAAAACCACATGGAGCCCGTATGGACAAGGCCGCGCTGAAACACGAAGTTTCAAACCGCTTGCTGCTCCTGGACGAGGAGCTTCGCTCCTTTGTGGCGAACGCCGGGGCCGGGCTGTGGCGGAAAGCGATAGCGAGTCTGTACTACGCTTCATACAACGCGACGTGCGCGCTGCTGTGGTCGAAGGGAATCCGGGCGGAGTCCCACGATGGCGCGCAGTCCATGCTGTCGCTGCACTTCGTAAAGTCGGGCGCTCTTCCAAGGGATACGGCCAGGAACCTGAATTCGCTCATGGCGCTGCGCCATGCGGCAGACTACAAGGGTGATGTGCCGATAGACTCCGGCGACGTGCTTGAACACAGTAAATGGACGCTCGAGTTTGTGGGCGCCGCGCTCCTGTTGCTGAAAACCGGGGCCGTGGCAGTTGACCTCAAAGCGGTTGAGGAGGCGCTGGGCAAGGCGAGCGGCCTGAAGATCGCCCCGAGTCCCCGGCGTAGATGAAGTGCACTAATATAATCAGTAGCCGTGGCGGCCTGGGAGAAGTTATGGGTATCCCGCAGGAGATCAAATCGAACATCGGTGTAGAGCGGAGCGCGCGCGTCGACCTGGCGGCGGCCTTCCGGCTCGCCGTGCGCCTGGATATGCACGAGGGCGTGTGCAATCACCTGACCCTGATGCTGCCCGGAAGCAAGGACCGTTTCCTGCTCAACCGCTTCGGCCTGCACTGGGGCGAAGTCACGGCTTCCAACCTGCTTACGCTGGATGCCTCGGGGAAAATCCTCGAAGGCGAGGGCGACTTCGAGAAGACCGCGTTCTACATCCACTCCCGCATCCATCTTGCCAACCCCAACGCGGCCTGCGTGCTGCATACCCACATGCCTTACGCCACGGCATTGACGCTGACCGAGCCCGGGCGCCTCGAGATGGTGGAGCAGAACGCGCTGCGCTTCGTCGGCGACATCGCCTACGACGACGAGTATAACGGGCTGGTGGTCGACAACGCCGAGGGCGATCGGCTCGCGCGCGTGCTCGGCGCAAAACGCGTGATGTTTCTCGCCAACCACGGTGTGATCGTCGCCGGCAAAAGCGTCGCCGAGGCGTTTGACCTCATGTACTACCTGGAGCGCGCATGCCGGCTTCAGGTCCTCGCGCTTTCCACCGGCCGCAAGCTGCGCCCGGTAACGGAGAAAGTCGCGCGCGACACGTACGCCATGCTGCTGGAGCAAAACACGATTTATGCCGAAGCGCACTTCGGCGCGCTCAAGCGCATCCTCGATCGCGAGGAACCCGATTACGCCCGTTGACCCGGCGCTCCGCCTGGCCACGCCGGCGGACCTGCCCGCCATCCAGTCGATCTACGCGCACCACGTGATGCACGGGCTGGCCTCGTACGAGGAAGTCCCGCCCGACCTGGAGGAAATGCGCCGGCGATTCGAAGAGGTCGCGGCCCTGGGCTTGCCCTACCTCGCGGTGGTTTCAGGCGGCGCTGTCGTCGGCTATGGCTACTGCACCCTGTTCCGCACCCGCTCGGCTTACCGGTACACGCTGGAGGATTCCGTCTACGTGAAGGAAGGCATGCAGGGCAAGGGCATCGGCCGGCTCATCCTCGCCCGGCTCATCGAGCGCTGCACCGAGCTTGGCTACCGGCAGATGGTTGCGGTCATCGGCGACAGCGGGAACGCCGGCTCGATCGGGCTGCACGCCAGCCTCGGGTTTCTGCGCTCAGGCGTGCTGCGCTCCACCGGTTTCAAGTTCGGCCGCTGGGTCGATACGGCGGTGATGCAGCGACCCCTCGGCCCTGGCGACGGCACATTGCCCACTGGCAATCCGCGCACTGCCTGAGTCAGCGGGCCTTCTGTTCCGACATCTTCAGCAGCGCGTACAGGCTCGCCAGGCGCGGCGCCGGTACCGAAAGCCGCTCTGCCGTCCGCACCACGTTGCCCAGCAGCGCCTCGGTCTCCATGGGCCGGCCGGCGAGCCGGTCCTGGCCCATGCTCGACACGTAATTTGGCAGCTTTTGCGTTCCCGCGATCAGCTTGTCTGCCGTGTCCGCCGCGAGCGGATGGCCGGCCGCGGCGGCGACGGTCATGAACTCCCCGATGGCGTCGCGCACGAAAGCGGTGGTGGCCTCGCTCGCCAGGATGTCCTGGGTGCCGAGGCCCCCGCCGAGGGCCGAGATCGGGTTGAGTACCGTGTTCCACGCGCATTTCTGCCAGCGGGCGCCGACGATGTCCTCGGAGGCCGCGCTGCTCGAGCCGCCCTTCTTGATGAGCTCGACAAGGTGCCGCGCCGCCTCCGAGGGCCCTCCGGGATAGCGGCCCAGCACCAGCCTGGTGTATTGCGAGTGATGCTTCACCACGCCGGAGGGTTCGCGGCTGACGGCCGCGTAGGCGACCCCCGCGATCAGCTCGTGGCCCGGAAAAGCCGCGGCCACCGACGCATCCACGTCGATGCCGTTGGCGACGAATACGATCCGCGTGCCTTTGCCCAGCGCCGGGCCGATCAGCGCCACGGGATCGGTGCTGGCCGTGAGCTTCAGGCAGACAAGAAGGAAGTCGGCGGGGCCTTGGTAGTCCGCGCTCGAGCGCACCAGCTGCGCCGGACGCCAGGACAGGTCGCCGAGGTGGCTCTCGATGCGGTATCCGTGCGCCGCGACGGCATCGAAGTCGGACCGTGCGACGGCGGAAACCTCGCAACCCGCGCGCGCGAATACGCCACCGTAGAAAGCGCCGATTGCCCCGGCGCCGATCACCAGGATCTTATCGGCCATGACCCGGCTCAGGGAACGAGGACGACTTTGCCCTTCACCTGCCGGGCCGCCATCATCTTCAGCGCGTCGGCAGCCTTGGCGAGCGGGAATTTCGCCGAGATGTGCGGCTTGAGCTTGCCCTCGCCGTACCACTTGCCCAGCTGCATGACGCTCTGGATGAACTCCTTCGGCTGGCGCTTGGTGAAGTCGCCCCAGAACACGCCCACGATCGAGCAGCCCTTGAGCAGCGTCAGGTTGAGCGGGATCTTGGGAATCTCGCCTGCAGCAAAGCCGATGACGAGCAGGCGCCCGCGCCAGGCCGTCGAGCGCAGCGCAAGCTCCGTGTAGGGCCCCCCGACCGGGTCATAGACCACATCCACGCCCTTGCCGCCGGTGATCGCCTTGATGCGCTCACGCATGTCTTCGCTCGAATAGTTGATCACCTCGTCCGCGCCATGCTGTCTGCACACCTCCAGCTTGTCGGCGGTCGATGCGCAGGCGATGACTTTGGCGCCGAGCGCCTTGCCGATCTCGATCGCCGCGATGCCCACGCCGCCCGCAGCGCCCAGCACGAGCAGGGTCTCGCCGGCCTTGAGCTCGCCCCGGTCGCGCAGCGCATGGTCCGAGGTGCCGTAGGTCAGAATGAAGGAGGCGGCGGTTTCGAAGTCCATGCCCTCGGGCATAGGGATGAGGCGGTCGGCTTCGGTTTTGACTTCTTCCGCAAACGCACCCGCACCGGTGAAGGCGATGACTTTGTCGCCTACCTTGTACCGGGTCACGCCTTCGCCAACGGTTTTCACCACTCCGGCGAGCTCGCTGCCCGGCGAGAAGGGCAGCGGGGGCTTGAACTGGTATTTGTTCTCGATGATGAGCACGTCGGGGAAGTTGACGCTCGCCGCCTTCACCGTCACGACGACCTCACCCTTGCCCGCCACCGGCGAAGGGATGTCCTCGTAGACCAGCGTCTCGGGCGGGCCGAATGCCTTGCACAGGATTGCTTTCATTGGTGATTTCCGTTTATGGAAAAATTATTGGCCTGGAATTGGCTTGCAGAGCCATTCTACAAATATAAATGTTTAACTTTACGAGCGCGCCGCCAGTCCGCCGTCGATCGTGATGTAGATGCCAGTCGTGTAAGAAGAACGCTCCGACGCGGCGAAAGCGACCGTCCACGCGATTTCATTGGCCGTCGCCGGACGGTTGAAAGCCATGCCGGAATACAGCTCCTGGTAGCGGTTTGCATCCCCCAGCTTGGATTGCGCCATCTGCTTGTAGAGGTTCAGCAGCCGGTCGGTCTCCACCGGGCCCGGGCTCACCCCCACCACGCGAATGCCGTCGGCATGCGACGCACCGCCCAGCGCGCGGGTGAACGCCATAAGGCCCGCGTTGGCGGTAGACCCTGCGATATAGGCGGCGTTGAGCTTCTCCCCGGCGTTGCCGAGAACGTTCACGATCGCGCCTTTCTTCTTCGCCTTCATCTGCGCGTATACCGCGCGCGTAAGGTTGATGTAGCCGAATACCTTGAGGTCCCAGGACTTGCGCCAGGTGTCTTCATCGACCTTCAGCAGGTCGCCCCCGGGGATCGCGCCGGCGTTGTTGACGAGTACTTCGACATCGCCCGCCCACTTGGCGAGGTCCTCGGCCACACCGCGCTGCGAGAGGTCGGCCGCCTTCCATTTCACCTCCGCGCCGGTCTTCGCCTTGATGTCTTTTGCCGCCGCCTCGAGTGCGGCCCCATCGCGCGAAGCGATCATGACCGAGCAGCCTTCCTCGGCCAGCACTTGGGCGCAAGCCTTGCCGATGCCCTTCGAGCCGCCGGTGACGAGCGCGCGCTTTCCCTTCAGGTTCAGGTCCATGAAATTCCCCTATGTGTGCAAGCGGATTTTGGTTAGGCTTGCCGCTGATCGGCCCATTCGCGGACACTCTACCTGTGTCCGGTCCAGCTAGAAAGAGAGCGTTCACATGCCCCACCTGACCACAGACGACGGCGTAAGGCTGTACTACGAGGACACGGGCGCCGGCACGCCGATCGTGTTCGTGCACGAGTTCGCGGGCGACTACCGCAGCTGGGAGCCGCAGGTCCGCCACTTCTCGCGCCGCTACCGCTGCATCACCTACAGCGCGCGGGGTTACCTGCCTTCCGACGTGCCCGAAAATTTCGAGAAGTATTCGCAGGAGCGCTGGCGCGACGACATCCATTCGGTGATCGACAACCTCAAGCTGCCTGCGCCCCACATCGTCGGCCTGTCGATGGGCGGGTTTGCGACGCTGCATTTCGGCATGCAGTACTGCAGGAAGGGCTCGCCCGCGCGGGCGCTGTCGCTCACCATCGCGGGCTGCGGTTCGGGCGCACACCCTTCGGTCTACAAGCAGTTCCAGGCCGATGCCGTGGCGCTTGCCGAACGGATTCGTTCGGAGGGCATGGGGAAGATAGCGGCGACGTACGGCCACGGCCCGACGCGCATTCAATTCCAGAACAAGGATCCGCGCGGCTTCGCCGAATATGCGCG
>JBBQNG010000098.1:0-14520 GCA_038329645.1 Burkholderiales bacterium | reverse complement strand
GGACCGGCGGCACCGGCACCGCCGGGCACCTGGCCATGGCGCTTTTCATGACCAATGCTGGCATTCGCATGGAGCGCATCAGCTACAAGGGCGACGGCCTTGCGCTCAACGACATGCTGGGCGGGCAGATCACCACCATGTTCACCACCGTCATCTCTGGCGAGCCGCACGTGCAATCCGGCAAGCTCAAGGCGCTTGCGGTCACCACTACGACGCGCCTTGCGGCCAAGCCGGACCTGCCGACTGTGGCCGAATCCGGGATGCCCGGCTTCGAGGCGGTGTCCTGGGGCGGCGTCATGGTGCCCGCGAACACGCCGCGGCCGATCGTCGTAAAGCTCAACGCCGAGATCAACCGGATCCTGAAGCTGCCCGATTTCAGGGAGCGCCTCGCAAAGGTCGGCGCGGAAACCGCTGGTGGCACGCCCGAGGAGTTCCAGGCGTATCTCGCCGCCGAGACCGAAAAGTGGGCAAGAGTCGCAAAGACCGCCAATATCCGCGCCGAATAGCCACGCCAACCAGGGAAAAGCCACTCATGCCCACCTTCGCACGCCGCATTGCCGCCGCACTTCTGCACTGTGCCCTCGCCTGCCTGCCGTTGGCCGCGCACGCGCAGGACTACCCGCCGTCCAAGCCCGTGCGCATCATCGTTCCCTTCGCGGCCGGCGGCCCTTCCGACATCCTCGCGCGCGTGCTCGCGCAAAAGCTCGCCGCCAGCTGGAAGCAGTCCGTCATCGTGGACAACCGCGCGGGCGCGGGGGGGGCGCTCGGCGCCAGCATTGCCGCGAAATCTGCGCCCGACGGCACCACCCTGCTGCTCTCCGACACGGGGATCCTCACGATCAGCCCGACGCTCTACGCCAATCTCCCCTACACGCCCAAGGACCTCATCCCGGTCATCAACCTCGCCAGGAACTGGCTCGTACTCGTGGCACCCGCCAACTCGCCGCTCAACTCCATGGCCGACATCATCGCGCGCGACAAGGCCAGGCCCGGCAGCGTCAATTGCGCCAACGCCGGCACCGGCTCCACCCCGCACCTCGCGGCGGAAAAGCTCGCCGCCGCCGCGCACGTCAAGATGCTCCACATCCCCTACAAAGGCAGCGGCCCCGCGCTCAACGACGTGATCGCCGGCCAGGTCGACACCCTCATCACCAGCACCGCCGCCGCGATGCCGTTCATCAAGGGCGGCAAGCTCAAGGTCATCGCGGTAACGTCGCTGCAGCGGCTCGCGCTGCTGCCCGATGCCCGCACCGCCGCCGAATCCGGACTGCCGGGCTTCGAGGCGGTCGGCGCGCAAGGGCTCTACGCGCCTGCGGGGACGTCGCCTGAGTACGCGCGCAAGCTCAATGCCGAAGTCGCCGCCATCATCAGGCAGCCCGACATGCAGGAGCGCTGGACACAGATGGCTTTGTCGACGCTGGACAATACGCCTGAGCAGTTCTCGGTGTGGTTGGCCGAGCAGTCGGGCGAGTGGGGGAAGGTGATCAGGGAGGCGGGGGTTAAGGCGGAGTGAGGTGACTGAGAAAAATCAGGCCACAGATACGCGCACCACTTACCCGTTTTTGACTTTCCAAGTCTCCTGAGTTTGAGAAGTAAAGCGTTTGCGCGTGCGCGCAAACACGGGTACTTCTCTATCTCAGGAGAGAGGGGAATTCAAATTCGGTAAAACTCCCGCCTAGGCGAACTGATTCTTAAGCGCCGCCTCGCCTTTCCACATCCTGGCCAGATTCTCCATCAGAAGATCAAGCACGTTGTCCTCATAACGCCGGGTCTCCCCTGCGGTGTGCGGCGTGATCAGCACGTTGGGCACGGTCCACAGGCTCGAAGTCGCCGGCAGCGGCTCTTCCCACACACAATCGAGCGCTGCACCCGCAATCGTTCCCTTCTTGAGCGCCTCGACCAGCGCCGGCTCGTTCACCACCTTGCCGCGCGCGACGTTGACGAGGTAGGCCGACGGCTTCATGGCCGCGAGCGCCTTGGCGTCGATGAGGTTTTCGGTCTTCGGCGTCAGCGGGCAGGTCAGCGCGACGAAGTCCGCGTCGGGCAGGACGGACAACAGGTCGTTCTCGCCCACCACGCGGTCGGCCGCACTGGCGCCTTTGGAGGGATCGCGCTTGGTTCCGATGACTTTCATGTCGAAAGCCTTGGCGAGGGTCGCCAGCCGCGAGCCGATGCGACCCATGCCGACGATCACCAGCGTCTTGCCGCCCAGCTCGTCTTCGCGCTTGGAGATGTCGCCGATCATGCCGCGCCAGAGCTTGGCGGTCTGGTTGTCGCGCGCCTGCGGGATCTGGCGCGCCATCGACAGGACCAGGGCGATCGCATGCTCGGCTACCGCGCGCTCATTCGAGCCCTGCGCGCTGGCCACCCGGATGCCGGCAGCCTGCAATGCATCCTTGCCGTACTGGTCGGTGCCCGCGCTGATGGACTGGATGAAGGCGAGCTTCGGCGCAACCGGGATGAATTCGTTCCTCCACAGGCCCGAGCACACCACCACGTCGGCCTCGCCGATGCGCGCCTTGAGGTCGTCGAGGGTGCGCACCTCGAAGGACTTGATGCCTGCGTTGCGCACGGCAAACCTCTCGCCCATCCGGTAGGCAACGTGGGCGAAGCAGACGGTGAGCTTTTCTTTCGGGGGTAGCGGTCGCGCAGCCATGGATTCTCTTCTCAATTGGGGTCAGACCACGATTTTACGTTCGCACCGGGTTGCGCGGCGATGGCCGGATCGAAATCGG
The DNA here is from genome assembly GCA_038329645.1 of Burkholderiales bacterium. Taxonomy (GTDB): domain Bacteria; phylum Pseudomonadota; class Gammaproteobacteria; order Burkholderiales; family SG8-39; genus SZAS-79. Next base: position 11,785 of record JBBQNG010000098.1, on the reverse strand, counting down.
GGTCTGACCCGGTTTTTGGGTGTCAACCCCGGGGGCCCCGGGGGCGTTAATCGGTATTAGCCGGTACTCCGACCGGCACAAAAGGAGACATCAATGAGAAAACTTGTCGCATTACTGCTGGTGCTGGGCATGGCCGCGTTCAATGCGATTGCCGACGTCAACGTGAATTCCGCGACGCAGGCGCAGCTCGAGACCCTCAAGGGCATCGGCCCGGGCAGGGCCAAGGCGATCATCGACTACCGCACCAAGAACGGCCCCTTCAAGTCGATTGCCGACATCGACAAGGTGCCCGGCATCGGGCCGGGGACCATGAAGCACATCAAGAGCGACGTGAAGCTGAGCGGCGAGACGGTGGTCAAGGCGGCCGACAAGGGCGAGCACAAGGGCGCAGCCAAGAAAGCCGAACCCGCAAAGCCAGCCGTGAAGGCGGAGCCCGCCAAGCCCGCGACGCCCGCCGTTCCCGCAGCGCCCAAGGCCGCGCCGGCGAAACCGGCCACGCCGGCGGTTCCGGCAGCACCGGCACCGAAGGCCGATACCAAAACCGACCCGAAGAGCGCGGAGAAGGGCAAGAAGTAAGCCGCCCGCGGGTATCGCAAGAACCAGACCCCGCTGCGGCGGGGTTTGCATTTTCTAGCCCGCCAGGGCGCGCTGGCGGGCGCCGATGAGGCGGCCGAGATTCGCCTTGCGGCTTTGCGGCGGCCCGGAATCGCGCTTGGCTGCGACATAGTCCGGATCCCCGTAGCGCTCGAGCAGGCGCTGGTAGGCCTCGTGCAGGCGCGCGTCGAACGGCCTTTCCCGCCCCTCCGCGTCGCGCGCCGGGTGCGCCGGGTAGAGCGTGAGGCAGGCGAGATATCCGGGAGGCACCGGGATGTTAGCGTCGTGCGTGCGCCCTTTCCTGGCCAGGCCGGGCATCAAGTGCGTATGCGGACCTTCCGGCGACACGCCATTGGGCGGCGGGATCGGGTTGGTGATCTCGACTCGCGCCATGCGCGATTCCACAACGCGCGCCGGGCCGGCCGCCACGATGGACGCATTCAGATCCGGGCGCTGGAGTACGGAAGTCCCCTGCGCGTCGCGCAGCATCGCCACCAGGGCGGGATCCGTCGTGCGCACGCAGAAATTCACGCTGCGTCGGCCGAGGCCGAGGTCGAACAGCAACTCCTGGCGCGAGGCCGCGAAGATCGCCCCGTCGTCCGGGCCGAGCTCGGTGATGCCCGTGCGGCACTCCATTTTGGCTTCAGCCTCCGGCAGGCAGAACGCGATACCGTGGTTCCACAGCCGCGGATTCGGGCTGGGGGTCTCGTAGGCAAGGATGCGCGCAGCCTCGTGCGGCCGGATGCGCATCGCGCCGCCCTTGGCCACCGCCACGTAGCGCTCCGGGCCAGGCACGTTGGAATCATGGTGGTGGAACTCCGCCAGCACGCCGAACTCGCCCACGCTCCAGCTGCTGGTGGGTTCCAAAAGGTGCTCCACCAGCAATGCCTCGATGTCGATCCGCTCCTGCATGCTATGCGCGCCCAGGCGTTTTGATCCGCGCGGCAGGCGGCGCGCCGTAACCACCCCCGCCCGGCGTCTCGATCACGACCGTATCCTGCGCCGCAACTTGGATCGACTGGCAGCCGCCGAGCGGCTCGACGCGCCCGTCGCTCCTCTCCACCCAGTTGCGGCCTGTGCTCCCGGGCTCCCCGCCGGCCATGCCGAACGGGGCGACCCGGCGGTTGTTCGAGAGGATCGAGACCGTCATCGGCTGCAGGAAACGAATCCGGCGCGTGCCGCCGTTTCCGCCGCGATGCCTGCCGCGGCCGCCGCTTCCTGCGCGGATCGCGTAGCTTTCGACCAGCACCGGATAGCGAAACTCCAGCACTTCGGGATCGGTAATCCGCGAGTTCGTCATGTTCGAATGGACCAGGTCCGCCCCGTCGAATGTCGGGCCCGCGCCGCAGCCGCCGGCGATTGTCTCCAGATACTGGTACTGCGCATTGCCGAAAGACAAGGTGTTCATCGTGCACTGGGACGAGCCCATGACCCCCAGGGCCCCATATAGCGCGTTCGTAATGCACTGAGAGGTCTCGACGTTGCCGGCGACGACGGCCGCGGGAAAGCGGGGATTCAGCAGCGAGCCCTCGGGGATGATGACCTTCAGTGGCTTCAGGCAACCCGCGTTCAACGGGATTTCGTCGTCGATCAGTGTGCGGAACACATACAGCACCGCAGCCATGCAGATAGCCGAGGGCGCATTGAAATTGTTGCCCATCTGAGGCGAGGAACCGGTGAAGTCGATCGTGGCCGACCGGTCGGCACGGTCGACTCTGATCTTCACCTTGATCAGCGCGCCATTGTCCGTCTCCAGCGCGAATGCGCCGTCCTCGAGTGCGGTCAAGACGCGCCGCACCGCCTCTTCGGCATTGTCCTGGACGTGCCTGGTGTACGCCTGCACGACGTCCAGGCCGTGGCTGGCGACGATCCTGCGCAACTCCTGCACGCCCTTCTCGTTGGCAGCAACCTGCGCCCGCAAATCGGCCATGTTCAGCTCCGGATTGCGGGCCGGGTAGGGGCCGGAGGAAAACATTTCGAGCGTCTCCCGTTCGCGCAGGCGCCCCGTCTCCACCAGCTTCCAGTTGTTGAACAGCGTGCCTTCCTGCAAGACCGAAGTCGAATCCGGCGGCATAGAACCGGGCGTGATGCCGCCGATGTCCGCGTGGTGGCCGCGCGAGCCGACATAGAAGAGGATCCCGCCGCCGTCGTCCCGCGCGAACACCGGCGTGATCACGGTGATGTCCGGCAGGTGGGTGCCGCCGTGGTAGGGATCGTTGATGACATAGACGTCGCCGGCCTGCATGCGGCCCGCGTTCTCCCGCATCACCGTCTTGATGCTTTCTCCCATCGAGCCCAGGTGCACGGGGATATGCGGGGCGTTTGCGACAAGGTCGCCGTTGCGGTCGAACAGCGCACAGGAGAAATCGAGGCGCTCCTTGATGTTGACCGAGTAGGCGGTCTGTTGCAGCCGCAGGCCCATTTGCGAGGCGATCGACATGAACAGGTTGTTGAATACTTCCAGCATCACCGGATCGACGCCGGTGCCGGCCGCGCGGCGCCGTGGAAGCGGGTCCACGCGGTTCATTACCATGTGGTCCAGGTCCGTGAGCCGCGCCTGCCACCCCGGCTCCACCACGGTCGTCGAGTTTCGCTCGGCAATGATGGCCGGCCCCTTCACGGTGTCGTCCGGGCGCAAGTCCTCGCGCAGGTAGACGGCCGCCTCATGCGGCACCCCCCCGCTGAACATACGCACCGTTTCGGCCGGGCGCAACGCGCCGTGCCTGGGGGGAAACTTCACATCGCGCTCAGGCGTAACTTCCGAGGGTCCGATGACTTCGACCGCGACGCTACCGGCGATGATCCTGCGGCCGGGCATCAGGAACGAGAAACGCGTCTTGTAGGTGGCGGTGAATGCTTGCAGCATCGACTCCAAAGGGTCGAACGGCACGGCCAGGAACGTGTCCGTCCCTTCGTAGCGCAGGTGGACATGCCGCACGACCTGGATCTGGCAGCCGGGGATCGCCTGCCCGGCCAGCCCGGCGCGGCCCTCCTCCTCCAGCAGGGCCAGGACCCGCTCCAGTTCCGGCAACGCCTTTTCGTCGAGAGCAAGCTCGACCGTTCTCTCGCGCATCACAGTGAAATCGGCCAGGCCGATCCCGTAGGCCGAAAGCACGCCGGCAAACGGGTGCAGGAAGATGCGGCTCATGCCGAGTTCGTCCGCCACCAGACAGGCGTGCTGCCCGCCTGCCCCGCCGAACGTGTTCAGCACGTACCCGGTCACGTCGTGCCCGCGCGCGACCGAAATATGCTTGATCGCGTTGGCCATGTTGCCGACCGCGATCGCGATGAATCCCTCCGCGACCTGCTCGGGCGAGAGCCAATTGCCGGTAGCCTCATGGACGGTGCCGCTAAGCGCGTCGAACTTGGTGCGAACCACCGCCACATCCAGCGGCTGGTCGGCGTGCGGCCCGAACACCGCCGGGAAACGGCCGGGCTGGATCTTCCCGAGCAGGACGTTGCAGTCGGTGAGCGTCAGCGGACCGCCGCGGCGGTAGCAGGCCGGGCCGGGATTCGCGCCGGCGGAATCCGGCCCGACGCGAAACCTGTTCCCGTCGAAGTGCAGGATCGATCCCCCGCCGGCCGCAACGGTATGAATACTCATCATCGGCGCGCGCATCCGCACCCCGGCGACCTGGGTTTCGAATTCCCGCTCGAATTCGCCGGCGTGATGCGACACATCGGTGGAGGTCCCGCCCATGTCGAAGCCGATGATCCTGTCGAACCCGGCCAGGTTTGCGGTGCGCACCATGCCGACGATGCCCCCTGCCGGCCCGGACAGGATTGCGTCCTTGCCCTGGAAGCGCCGCGCTTCGGCCAGTCCGCCGTTCGATTGCATGAACATCAGGCGCACGCCGGACATCTCGGCGGCGACCCGGTCGACGTAGCGCCGCAGGATCGGTGATAGATAGGCGTCGACAACCGTAGTATCCCCGCGCGGGATCAGCTTCATCAAAGTGCTGATCTTGTGCGACACCGAGACCTGGGCGAAGCCAATCGCCAGAGCGGCGCGCTCGAGGGCCAATTCGTGCTGCGGATACCGGTAGGCATGCATGAGGACGATCGCAATCGAGCGAATGCCCCGGTCGAACACTGCCTGCAGGTCCCGCTCGGCGGCGGCAAGATCGAGCGGCTCGATCACGGAGCCGTCGGCGGCCAGGCGTTCTGCGACCTCCACGACCTGCGCGTACAGCGGCTCCGGCAATACGATGTTCCGGTCGAACAAGCGCGGGCGGTTCTGGTAGCCGATGCGCAGCGCGTCGCGAAATCCCCTGGTGATGAACAGGGCGGTCGGCTCACCCATGCGCTCGAGCAACGCGTTGGTGGCGACGGTCGTTCCCATCTTCACCGCCTCGACCCGCTCGCCGCTGATGGGGGTGTCCTTGCCGATTTCGAGCAGGCGGCGGATGCCGGCGATCGCGGCATCCTGGTATTGGCCGGGGTCCTCCGAGAGCAGCTTGTGCGTAACAAGCGTCCCGTCGGGCTTGCGGGCGACGATATCGGTGAACGTGCCGCCCCGGTCGATCCAGAACTGCCAGCCCGAATTTTTCACGACACTGAGTTTCACGACACAGCGCCCAGGCCGTACTTGCCGGTCAGGAGGTTGCCGTTGCGGAAGCGCTCATGCGAATACGGGACGAGACTTACGTCCGTAGGCAGCCCCAGCGCCTCCTGGGCCAGCACGCGGCCAACGGCCGGCGAGAGCTTGAATCCATGGCCCGAAAAGCCGTAGCCGACGACCAGGCCCGGCACATCGGGCAGGCGGCCGAGCACCGGGTTCCAATCCGGCGTGACATCGTAGACGCCGGTCCAGCTCGAAGCCACGCCGGCGGTCGCGAAAACGGGAAAACGATGCGTGACCTGGGTGCCGACCCCCGCCACGTAGTCCAAGCCTATGTCGCCTTGCTCATTGTCCGGGGCGGGCAGCCTTTCGCCCGCGATGCCTTCGCTCACCAGCATCTGGCGGCCGCCATAGCTGCGGCAATACAACATGCCCTCGGAGCCAAGGTCCTTGTAGACCGGCATTGCGAAGGTATAGGGTTCGGGCCCCTCCAGGGCAAGCACGCGGTGGCGCTCGGCAATCACCGGGGTCGCAATGCCCGTCCAGCGCTCGATATCGGTGGCCCAGATGTTCTGCGCGCTCACCACGGTGCCCGCGGCAAAGTGGCCTTGCGAGGTGTCGACGCCAGCCGCGCGGCCGTCCTCCAGCAGCAATCGATGCACTTCGACGCCTTCCAGGATGCGCACGCCCCGGCGCCGTGCGGCACGCGCAAAGCCGGTTGTCACGAGGTAGGCGTCGGCAAAGCCGGCTTCGGGCTCATAGCCGATCAGCGCGGCATCGTCGAAACGCGCGATGGGCAGCAGCGCCAGAGCCTCGCGGGCATCCAGCAGGCGTACTTCGATTCCTTTCGCCTGCTGGGCGGCGAGGGCCGAACGAAGCGGCGCCAACCTCGGGCCTTCTGGAGACGCGATAAGGTAGCCGCAAGGCACCAGCCCGGCCGAAGCCTCGTCGTCGCCGAGGTAGGCGGCAAAGTCCGTGAAGACTTTCCAGGAGGTCCGGGCCAACTCAACGTTTTCGACGACCGAATAGTGGGTGCGCAGGATGCCGCTGGATTGCGAGGTCGTGCCTGCGCCGATCGTGGCGCGATCCAGCACCAGCACACGCCCGGCGCCAAGCTGCGCCAGGTGGAAGGCCACCGAGGCGCCGACGACCCCCGCGCCGATGACAATGACGTCGTAGTGATCCATTTCCAGGTCCGGAAAGAATCCGCAAGATATAGGATCTTTGGCACTTTGGCGTGCCTGCGGGGGGATTTGCTAGTATTGTCATTGGGCGAGGTTGCATCCGGTAAGCAATCAAAAAAAGGAGGGGACTCATGCGTTCGAATATCGTCGCGGCCGTCATCTTTGGCAGCGCCGCATTTTGCGGTGCCGCACATGCACAAAGCATCGACAAGAAGGAGTTCAACGTCGTCGGCACGTGGAACTTCCTCACCAACTGGCAGAAGCTCGAGCAGCCCTTCTGGGTGACGGACCTGCCCGCCGCTTCCGGCGGCAACCTCAAGGGCAACATCAAGTCGATCACCGAGGTCAACCTCAAGGGCACCGAGTTGCTGCGCCTGCTCAAGCAAGGCGTCTATGACGTCGCTGCCGCATTGCCGATCTATGTGGAGGACGGTGGCGCGATCATCGAGGCGTCCGACATCGCAGGCGTAGCACGGGATTTCAAAATGGGCCGTGACATCGTTACGTCCTGGATGCCGGAGATGCAGAAGGTCATGCGCGAGCGGCACGGCGCCATGATCCTCGCCTCCTTCCCTTTCCCCGAGCAGGTGTTCTACTGCAAGGGCGATATCAAGGGTATCGGCGATCTCAAGGGCAAGAAGATCCGCGTGCAGGGCACTTCGCAAAGCGACTTTGCCGCTGCGATGGGCGCCTCGGCGGTCACGATCCCGTTCGGGGAGGTCGTCCCGGCGCTCGAAAAAGGCGTCGTCGACTGCGGCATCACCGGGACAATGCCGGGCTACAAGGCGAAATGGACGGAAGTCACGAATACCCTGTTCCGCCTGCCGGTCGGCTATACGATCGGCACCTGGGTGATCAACCTCAACACGTGGAACAAGCTCTCCAAGGACACGCAGTCGCTGGTGCAAAAGCAAATGCAGGCGCTGGAGAACAAATCCTGGCAGGTGATCGAGGCCGAAACCGACGAGGGCGTGGCGTGCAGCACCGGCACGGGTGCCTGCTCGGTCGGTCCCGTGGGCAAGCTGAAACTCGTCAAGCCGTCGGACGCCGACCTCAAGGTGCGCGAGAAGGCACTCAACGAAGTCGTCCTGGCGCGCTGGGCCAAGCGCTGCGGGGAGGCCTGCGCGGCGAAATGGAACGACCTCGTCGGCAAGAAGTACAACCTCTCGGCCAAGGCCAACTGACACTCCCCGCGTTCTCCCCGCTGCCGGCATCGGATTGCTGAGCGCAACGAAAGTCCTCGACCGCGCGTGGGCGGCGGTTGCCGCCGTTGCCCGCGTCGCCATCGTGCTGGGCGGCGCAATGCTCTTCGTCGCCGCAAGCGTCGTCACCGCCGAGGTCCTCCTGCGCAAGGGGCTCGGCGCCCTCTTAGGCTGGAATTTCGTCTTTTCGGGTTCCGACGAGATTTCTGCCTACCTCTTCGCGGTCGGCACCACCTGGTCGATGACGCATGTGCTCGTCATGCGCGGGCACGTGAGGATAGATGTCTTGTACGGGAAGTTCGGCCCGCGGACCCGCGCGGTACTCGACTTTCTCGCCCTGCTGGCGCTGCTGGTGTTCGTCGGTGCGCTGCTCGAGCGATCGTGGGACGTGGCCTATACGAGCATTGCGGACGAGATCCGCTCCAACACGCCGCTGCGCATCCCGCTCGCCTGGGCTCAGGTCCCCTGGTTCGGCGGCATAGCGCTATTCGCCTTCGCGTTGCTGCTCGCCGCCTTGCGCACCGGGGTCGCGCTGCTGCGCGGAGATTTTGCGGCAGCCTCCGCGATGGCAGGCGCAGTAACGCAGGACGAAGAGATCGAAACCGAGCTCGAAGGGCTCGGCATCGCCACCAAACGCACCCTTCCGGAACGATAGCGAATGCTCGCCACTGCCCTGGGCCTGCTGGTCTTCCTTCTCGCGCTGAGCGTGCCGGTGGCCGCCGTCATGGGCGTCCTCGGGCTGGCGCTGAACCAATTTTTCGCGTCGATGCCGCTGCACCGCGCAATGGGCGAGATCATCTGGAGCGCTTCCAGCGAATACATCCTGATCGCGATCCCGCTGTTCGTGATGCTGGGCGAGATCCTGCTGCGCTCGGGGATCGCGGAGCGCGTCTACAACGGCATCGCGCAGTGGCTGTCCTGGCTGCCCGGCGGCCTCATGCATGCAAACATCGGGACCTGCGCAATGTTCGCGGCGACCTCGGGCTCCAGCGTGGCGACGGCCGCCACCATCGGCACGGTTGCAATCCCGGAGATCAGGAAGCACGGCTACAACGAGGCGCTCTTCCTCGGCACGATTGCCGCCGGCGGGACGCTGGGCATCCTGATCCCGCCATCGATCAACTTCATCCTTTACGGGCTGCTGACAAATACCTCGGTGCCGCGCCTGTATCTCGCCGGGTTCATCCCGGGCTTCCTCCTCGCCTTCCTGTTCATGGTCATCGTGCTGATCGCCTGCCTCGCCGATCGCGCGAAGGGCGGCACGCCGATCGAGACCAGCTGGGGACGACGCCTACGGTCGCTTCCCGCGCTGTTGCCGCCGCTGGCGATCTTCCTCGTCGTCGTCGGCTCGATTTATGTCGGCATCGCCACGCCGACGGAAGCCGCGTCGCTCGGCGTGATCGCCGCGCTCGTGCTGGCGGCCGTCGAGCGGCGTGTGTCGCTCTCGATGCTGCGCGGCGTGGCCGAAGGCACGATGCGCACCACGGCGATGATCATGCTGATCATCATGGCGGCGCAGTTCCTCAATTTCGTGCTGGCTTCCATCGGACTCACCGACGGCCTGGGCAAGCTCATCGAGGGCCTGGGCCTCGGCAAGATCGGGACCCTGATCCTGATCGTGATCTTCTACCTGATCCTCGGCTGCTTCATGGAGACCATCTCCATGATGATCCTGACCACGCCGTTCATCGCGCCTATCGTCTTCAAGCTGGGCTGGGACCCGGTCTGGTGGGGCATCGTGCTGACCGTGCTGATCGAGGCCGCCCTGATCACCCCGCCGGTTGGCCTGAACCTCTACGTCGTGCAGGGGATGCGCGGACGCGGCTCGATCAACGAGGTCATCCGCGGCTCCCTGCCATTCGTGGGCGCCATGATCTTCCTGGTCGGCCTACTGATGGCGGCGCCGGAAGTCGCTCTCTGGCTGCCGCGCCTGGTCATGGGCTGAGAATTCCAGGGGCGGCGCACGCCTGCACCGCTTTCCCGCCGCGGCGTCCAGCCCGGACTTTCCTAGCGCCCGCGGGCGAGAAGGTCGATGAACGCCGAGGGCTCGGCTTCGCCCTTGCCTTCGGCCACCAGTAGCCGGAAGCGCTCGACCGCCGCGCACGCCATCGGGAGCGGCACCCCGGACTCCTCGGCCACCGTCACGGCATTCAGCAAGTCCTTCAACATCACGTTCACCGTGCCCAGCGCCGGCTCGTACTGCCGGGAAGCCATGCGCGGCCCGAACACCTGCAGCGGTTTGGAATCGGCGAATCCTCCCTGCAACGCTTCCGGAATTTTGGAGGCGTCCACGCCGGCGCCTTCGGCCAGGCGCAGCGCCTCCGCGATCACCGGAAACAGGCTGGCGACGATGACCTGGTTGGCGAGCTTGGTGACCTGCCCGGCACCCGACTCGCCCATGCGCGTGAACCGGCTCGCGAGCTCCGCCACCAGCGGGCGCACGAACTCGATGTGCTCAGCTTTGCCGCCCGCCATGATCGCGAGCGTGCCCTGCTCCGCGCCTACCGTGCCGCCCGAGACTGGCGCGTCGATGTAGCCCATGCCTTTAGCGGAGAGTTGCGCGGCATACTCACGCGCCGCAGACGGCGCGATGCTGGAGAAGTCGATGACGATCTTCCCCTCGGCTGCACCTTCAGAGACGCCGCCGTTGCCGAACAGCACCTCACGCACCGAGTTCTGGTCCGTCACGCACATCATCACGATGTCCGCGAAGCGCGCGACCTCGGCCGGTGAATCCTTGGCGATCGCCCCCTTGGCCGTCACCGGAACCAGCTTGTCCTTGCTGCGGTTCCACACTGCTACTTTGTAGCCAGCGGCGAGCAGCCGCAGCGTCATGGGCTTGCCCATCAGGCCGAGGCCGATGAAGCCGAGTTTGGGCAGGCTCATGTTTTCCTCCCTCCACTGTGCGTGACAGCGCCGAGATTTGCGGGGCCCACCAACGCGGCATACTTCTCCAGCGCGCCTGACAGTCGTTCCCTTTTCGGCGCCCGCCAGGCCTTGCGCCGCTTCGCCAGCTCGGCGTCGGAAATATTCAGCGTGAGGCGCCCGGCCCTGGCATCGATGGCGATGGTATCGCCGTCCTTGACCAGCGCAAGCGGGCCGCCTGTGCCGGCCTCGGGCGACACGTAGCCGATCATCATGCCGCGCGTCGCGCCCGAAAACCGTCCGTCGGTGAGCAGCGCGACTTTTTCGCCCATGCCCTGCCCGTAGATGAGCGCGGTGACGCCGAGCATCTCGCGCATGCCCGGGCCGCCTTTGGGGCCTTCGTAGCGGATCACGAGCACCTCGCCCTCGGAATACGAGCGCTTCGCGACGACCGCCGCGCAATCCTCCTCGCAATCGAAAACGCGCGCCCGCCCGGTGAATTTGAGGTTCTTCAGCCCTGCCACCTTGATCAGCGCTCCGTCCGGCGCGAGGTTGCCCTTGAGCACGACGAGGCCGCCGGTGGCCATGATCGGCTCCTTACGCACGACTTCGCCGTCGGCGCCGGGATGGTCGGCGAGTTCCTCTTCGAGCGTAGTGCCGAAGATCGTGAGGCAGTCGCCATGCAGCGCGCCGCGCTCCAGGAGCACCCGAAGGATGTTGTACACGCCGCCTACGACGTGCAGGTCCTTGGCGAGGAAGCGCCCCCCCGGCTTCATGTCGGCGATCAGCGGCGTCTTTTTAGAGATGCGCGCGAGGTCGTCGAGCGAAAACCTGATGCCCGCTTCGTGGGCGATGGCCGGAATATGGAGCACCGTATTGGTGGAACAGCCCAGGGCCATATCAACGGCCAGGGCATTTTTGAAGGCCGGCAGGGTGGCGATTTCCCGGGGTTTGATATCCTTTTTCACAAGGTGCATGATCTGCATGCCCGCCGTTTTCGCCAGACGGCGACGGGCGGCGTCAACGGCCAGAATCGTGCCGTTGCCCGGCAAGCCGAGGCCGAGGGCCTCCGTAACGCAGTTCATGGAGTTGGCCGTGTACATGCCGGAGCAGGAACCGCAGCCGGGGCAGGCGCAGTCTTCCATGGTTTTCAGCTCTTTCTGCGTGATGCGCCCCGCCTTGACGGCGCCGACGCCTTCGAACACGGTGATCAGATCGATGACCTTCCCTTCCATTCTTCCGGCCAGCATGGGGCCGCCGCTCACAAAGATCGTCGGGATGTTGAGCCTGAGGGCCGCCATCAGCATCCCCGGGACCACTTTATCGCAGTTGGGAATCATGACCAGGCCGTCGAACGGATGGGCCATGACCATGGCCTC
>JBBQNG010000097.1:0-14546 GCA_038329645.1 Burkholderiales bacterium | reverse complement strand
GCCGCATCAACGAAGGCGAATTGATCCTCGACCTGCGCTGCCTCGACGGGAAAGCGGACGAGGTCGGTTTCGTCGCGCAGCTGGGGCAGCTTCGCCTGCCGGCCTGAAATGATCGCCGCCACCGCCGGGCACATCGATCATGGCAAGACGACGCTGGTCAAGGCACTGACCGGGGTCGATACCGACCGGTTGCCCGAGGAGAAAGCGCGCGGCATCTCGATCGACCTGGGCTTCGCCTACTGGCGCACGCCGGCGGGCGCCACGATAGGCTTCGTCGACGTCCCGGGACATGAGCGTTTCGTGCGCAACATGCTGGCCGGGGTCTGCGGGATCGATTTCGTGATCCTGGTTGTGGCTGCCGACGACGGCGTAATGCCGCAGACGATCGAGCACCTGCATATCGTCGACCTGCTGTCGGTCAGGCGCGGCATTGCAGTGATCACCAAGACGGACAGGGTGGCGCCGGAGCGCGTCGACGAGGTGGCGGGCAGCGTGCGCGCGCTGCTCTCGTCCACCGGCCTTGCGGATGTCGACCTGCTGCCGGTTTCGGCGTCCTCGGGCACGGGTATGGAGCAGTTGCGCTCCGCCCTGTCCACTGCGGCCGCGAAAATCGGCCGCGAGGGGCGGCAGGGTCGCCAGTTCCGATACGCGATCGATCGCGTATTCGCGGTGGCTGGCAGCGGGACCGTTGTTACCGGGACGATTTTCAACGGCACCGTGACTGCCGGCGACAAGCTGGTGCTGTCGCCCGCCGGGATCGAAGTGCGCGTGCGCGCCATCCAGAAAGACGGCAAGACCGCGGCCCAGGCGGGCGCCGGCGAGCGATGCGCGCTCAACCTGACCGGCGCCGAAGTGGCGCAGGTCGTGCGCGGGGACTGGGTGGTGAGCCCCGCGCTGCATGCACCGACGCAGCGCATGGACGTGCGCCTGCGGGTGCTCGAATCGGAGCCCCGACCGCTCAAGCACTGGACGCCCGTGCACCTGCACCTGGGCGCCGGCGACGTGACTGCCAGGATCTCGATCCGGCGCGGCGCTTCGGTGAAGCCGGGGGAATCCGCGCTCGTGCAGCTCATTGCCGACAAGCCGGTGGCCGCGCTGAACGGCGACCGGTTCATCCTGCGCGACCAGTCGGCCGTGCGTACTATTGGCGGCGGCGTCGTGATCGACCCGTTCGCCCAACGTCAACGCCGCAGCGCGGATTTGCGCGTCGCGCAGCTGGCGGCGCTCGAAGGGAACGATCCGGCGCTCGCGCTCAGGGCATTGCAGGCGTGCTCGCCGGCGGGCATCGACCTGGACTGGTTTGCGCGCATATTCAACATCGACAGTACCTTAGTCGCCTCGCTCGTGAAAGACAGCGGGCTCGACGTGATCGGGAAGGATCCGAGGATCGGATTGCCTCACTCGGTCGTGGAGGCAATCGGCGCGGAAATCCGCAAGTCGCTGGCGCAATTTCACGCTGCCACGCCGCAGGCCTTCGGCATCGAGATCGCCGCGCTGCGCAAGGCATGCGCGCCGCAGTTGCCCGCGCCGGTTTTTTCGACGCTGCTGCGCATGCTCGCCGACAAGAAGCAGGTCGAAGTGACCGGCTCGATCGCGCGCGTGCCGCGTCACGTTGCAACCGACAATCCCGCGGATGAAAAACTATGGAGCCGCGTGCAGCCGCTGCTCGACGGCGCGGGCTTCGGCGGCCTGACGGTGGCCGAGCTTGCCGCCGCCGCGTCGATCCGGGAGCCGCAGCTCAAGGATTTCCTGCACCGTAAAGCGAAGACCGGCGAAGTGGTCAAGGCGACCGAAACCCGCTTCTATTTGCGCGGCACGCTGGCTGCGTTTGCGGCCCTGGCGACCGACGTGTCGCGCGCGGTACCCGGCGGGAAATTCAGCGCCGCGCAGGTGCGCGACCGGACCGACATCGGGCGCGGGCGCGCCATCGAGATCCTCGAGTGCCTCGATCGGCTTGGGATCACTCGGCGCACCGGCGACCTGCGCACCATGCACAAGGATTTCGTGACTATCCTCGGCGCGGCCACTCCACCCACGCAGGGGCCCCATGGCTGATAGACACGACGTCCTCGTTATCGGAACCGGCATCACCGGCCTGGCCGCTGCGCGGCAGGCCCTGCAGGACGGGTTGTCGGTAGTCATGCTCGAGAAGCTGTTCTTCGGCGGTCTGGTGACCAACATCAACCAGCTCGACGGCGCGATCGCCGGCTCGGGCAGCGACGTGGCCGCCGGGTTGATGATGGAAGCCACCAGGCTTGGGGCGAAGAACGTCGCAGCTGCGGCCGCTTCGATCGAGCGGGATGGTGATGACCTAGTGGTCGGCAGCGATGCCGGGAGCCATCGTGCGCGTGCCGTCATCGTCGCATCTGGGGCACGCCTCAAGCGCCTCGGGATTCCTGGCGAGGCCGAGTTCGAGGAAAACGGCGTGTCGCATTGCGCCGACTGCGACGGGCCGTTCTACCAGGGCCAGGATGTGGTGGTTGTCGGTGGGGGCGATTCGGCGCTGCAGGAGGCGATCGTGCTGGCCGAATTCGCGCGAACGGTTCACTTGGTGCATCGGGGCGCGAAGTTTCGCGCCCGACCCCATCTCATTGCGCAGCTCAGGGGGCAAGCGAATGTAACGCCTCACATGGGCACGCGGGTGGAAGCGGTTCTGGGAGTGCAGGCGGTAAGCGGAGTTCGCGCAATCGGCGACGGGGAGGCCGTGCGCGAGATTGCATGCACGGGATTTTTCCCCTACATCGGTCTCGAGCCGGTGTGCGAATTCGTGCCGGCTTCGGTACCGCGCGATCCGGCCGGCGGCCTGGTCACTGACGCAAACTTCCTCACCGCAATGCCTGGGGTGTATGCCGCCGGTGCGGTGCGATCGGGGTACGGCGGCCAATTGGTCCACGCGATGACCGAGGGAATTGCCGCGGCCAAATCCGCCCGGGCGTACCTGCGATAGACTTGCCAGGGTGCTACCAGAGGAAGGGAATCGCTCCCGGTGGGGCGGCCGGACTTCAAACCCGGTGTGGGCCATCTGATGTCCCTGTGTGGGTTCGACTCCCACTCTCTTCCGCCAAAAGGTCTTCCCAAGAGGTCCGACGAGATCCGGGGTTTAGACGTGGGAGAAGGGGACTAACGTCTCCGCCTACCTGTTCCCCATACTTCCATTCCGCCATACCAGCCTCCATAAAGGCTTGGGGCATAACGCATCTGGTCGGTGTTGAACATGGACACCATGCAGTCACGATGCTTTTCCGAACCGGGCTCGTACCCGAGCTTTTCACACACGGGTCCGTAGTGAGCATTGATGTAATTGACGGTTTCTTCCGTCCTTTGCTCAGTCGTTGCGCAAGCCGTAGCCAACAACAGGAGAATGATCGAAAGGAATCTCATAGAGACCTCTCCGTAATCAACGAAGGAAGTTAGCTTACTGCGTTCTGGGTTCTCCCGGCGTTGACTCCGGAGAGCTGGCAGCAGGTGATGGCGCAAGGTTATCAGTACCGATTGAGTTGTAACCGAGGCACCTGTCCTCCAGAGAATCCAGTTGTAACTGCCGTAACCGGTCGATACACAATAGGCCTGAATCTATCCCTTCCCGAGTCGTCTTACTTGTACTGTTTAACTAACGACCCGTGAAGGAATACCAAATGAAACTTCGTAGCGTGGCGGTTGCCCTGACAGCAGCGGCTTTTGCCACTGTGGCCCCTGGTTTTGCCCAAGCGGCACCTTGGGGTGGTGGGGGTCATTCCGACTACCGTGGTCATGACGTTGGTCGCCATAACCGGGGATTTGACAGTGGATTGGGGGTCCTACTTGGCGTGGGGGTGTTAACAGCGGTCATGATTGCTTCCCGAAATCACAACGTCCAGCGTAGCTCTGCACCGGCTGCTCCTGCATACGATCCTGGCTACGGATATCCGCAGCAGGGCTATCCGCAGCAATCCTATCCCCAGCAGTCCTACCCGGAGCAATCCTATCCGCAGCAGGGCAATGGCTACCCCCAGCAAAGCTATCCGCAGCAGGGCTATGGTTATCCCCAGCAAGGCTATGGCTATCCGCAGCAAGTGTATTCACAGCCCTATCCTGAGTCGGACTACTACCGGCGGTGGTAATCCCAGCTCCGAAATTTATCCTGGTGACCTGCCACTGTCTTCCGCGACCAGCAGTCTGAGCGCCGCCACTACGGCGTTATCCGCAAGCTTGTCAAGCTCTTCCGCGGTCCGGTTCTGGATAGGGTGCGGAACAAATACGATACCCGGCTCGAAACCCAGCGCCTTCGATTGCGACTCGACCGCCTCGGTGAAGCCGACGGTAACGACCGAAACACCCGCAATGCCACGCGAGTCGAGGTTCATGAGGTCGTGCAGACTGCACGACGTGCAGGACCCTCAGTCGGAAAGCCCGATCAGCACCACGTCGGCTTCGGCCGCCACTTTCTGCAGGATCTCGGGCGTCGCGATCTTGGCGTTGGTGGGCTTGCCGGCGCGCATGGTCTTGATGTTCTTTTCATGCAGCCGCATCTCGACGCGTTCGAGGAACTCCTTGCTGCGCGCCTTGCCGATGTCGAAGAGGCAGACTGTTTTCCCTTCGAGCGAGGCCGGCGGCTTGAGGCGCGCGCGCTTGAGCGGCGAGGTCTCAGGGGTCGGGTCGCGCATCCAGTTCTGTGCGTTCATGGCTTGATCTCCTTGGTGATGGGCAGCAGCTCGAAACGATTGCGGCCGGCGATCCAGCCCGGCAGGATCGCCGAGAAAAGCCCGGCGGGTCCGCCGGCGCGCACGATCAACAGGCCGTCTTCGTAGAATTTTGCCACGGCCTTGTCGGCGAAAGCGGCGGGCAGGCCTTCGCCCACGCCGTGCGCGCCCGCGACCAGATCCTTGCCGGGACGCGAAGTCGCGGCATTGATCGCGGCGTCGATGCGCTTGCGATCCCAGCCGGCCTCGGCAAATATCGCGTAGTGCTCGGGCGACAGCACCAGGATCGCCCGTTGTGCGCCGGCGAGCTTCGGGTGGCCGATGGCGTTCAGCCCCATCGCGAGCGATCGCGCAAGGTCGTCGGGCGAGCGCGACTTCTGGTCGACGAATCCCTGCACGCCTTCGCCCTGGAAGAGGGTGACGGTTGACACGCCGCGCGCAAAACCACGCGATACCGAAAGCGGCTCCCAGCCGGGGTCGGATTCGTCTTCCGCGAAGCAGAACGTGTACTTGCCTGGCCCGCCGAGCGTGGCGCGGTCGGCTTCGCCGGGCCGGCCGCCGCCGACGTTGCGCACGATGAGCTGCAGCGCGCGGCCTATTGTGGCGTTGGCGCGATTGCCCTGGCCCAGCGCGTTGAGCCCGGAGTTCATGCCGATGCGCTTTGCAATCGGACCGTTGACGATGATGATGGGCGACGAAAAGTAAGTCGTCGCAAGCAGGCCGTGCAGAGTGAACTCCGGCTCGAGGGCCGCCTCGATGGAGGCCAGCACCACCGGCATGTATTCCGGCTTGCAGCCCGCCATGACCGCATTGATCGCAACTTTTTCGACCGTGCACTCGGCAAGGTTGGGTGGGATCAGTCCGACTACCTCGCCTGGACGGCGCGTCGTTCCCTGCAGCATTCGCATCACGCGGACGTCGGTGGGCGGGACGACCGGCAGGCCGTCGCTCCAGCCACGCTCGAAGCACACCTCTATGGGATCGTCGTAGTCGCCGAATTCGATCTTGCGCGAGCGGAAGCCGGGGTCGCCGAACTTTACCTGCAGGTATTCCGCGAGGCCGGGCTCGACGCTCTTCGACCCGCAGCCGGGGCGGTGCGGCGGCAGTCCCGCGCCGAGGTCTGCGACGCCGGTAACGCGGCGCCATTCCTTCACGTCCCACCCTTCGGTGCGCGTCACCTCCTTGCCGTTCTCGAACCTGATCATGGTCGGGACGATCTCGATCCCGTGCCTGAAAGACTCGCCCAGCTCGCGATCATCCACGACGCCTTCGACACGCTCGGGAAATGTCGGGTCGTCCTGCGAATACACCTTCAGGCCTGCGGCACCCGCGGAGAGTGCGCGGATGACCGGCTCCACCAGCTGGCACGTCGGGCAGTCGCGCTTGGCGAATACGGCAAGAGAAATCTTATTCGTCATGGAATGACTGTCCTTTACTCCCGAATGCGGACTTGGCCCGGCTCGACGATCCACAGCCGGTCGTCGGCCGATTCGGTTTCGAGCACGCCCAGCGCGCCTTTCAGCAATACCAGGGTACTGGCGATGCTCTGGGTTCTCGGTCGCAGCACCCAGATGCCTTTGTGGTCCGCTGGCGGATACAGGCGGAGGTCGGAGAAATCGATATCGAACGTCACAAGCACTCGACCCTCAGTCCGGCAGACGTCGAGGATTCTCGAATCCGCGCGCCCCCCAAGACCTTCCTCCATCACCGTATGGGTATCGTGCCCGGCATTGCGGAGCAAGACCGCTGCATCTCCGGGAACGTTCTCGTCCAGCTTGAACCGAACGGCCATCGGCCGGACTACGCGGGAACAGGGACGATCCGATCTCGAGCCAAGTCGGCCGCATAGCCGATTGCGGCGGGAATATGCTCGGGCTTAAGGGAAGGATACGCGGCCAGGATCCGCTCCGGAGTTTCGCCTTCGGCAAGATTGTCGAGAACAACCGAGACCGGGATGCGTGTTCCCTGGAAACACACCGCACCATGCATGATTTCGGGATTGGTGGTGATGTAGGGCTTCCAGTCCATCGCAGACGCCTCCAATACGGGATTTGAATATAGCACCGTCCGCGTGATCGTGTTCCGAGCCCCCACGGGGCGCCTTCGAAGATTGAAATAGCTTTCGTCTACTCCCCGCCCCGTACACGATAGAAATCATTGACCCCCGCCCGCTCGCGCAACTCCGGCACGTCTCCGCCCCGTGCTGCCGTTGTGTAAGGGATGCCGATTGCGTCGGCAATGCGAACAAAGCCGTGGAAAGCGCCCACCACAGCGGCTGCATCGACAAGGCCTGCCTCGCCAAGCGCCGGCAGCAACACCGAGCGTGCGGAGATAACACGCGCGTCGTCGCGCGACACGACCGCTTCCGCGAACTCAACCAGCGCCGCTGCGTGGGGGATATCGACGCCGTCGTGGAACCCGTCGCCGACGCCGCGCACGTCCACCTGGCGGCCTGTGATTTGCATGCTCTCACGGAGCATGTAGGCGTGAGCCGTCGTTCAATAGGCGCACTGGTGCAGCGAGGAAACCCGTGCCGCCAGGATCTCCACCTGCGGGCGCTCGATTGCGCGGATCGACTTGTCGAACTGGTAGACGAATTCGCCCGGCAGGTAATGTGTATTGGCGAGCGCCCAGTAGTCGCGCAGCGATTGAGGGACGAGCGACAGCCCGCGATAGATGTAACCGGCCTTGGGGCTTGGGTACATCGGGCCGTCTGCCTCAACGGCGTCCTCCGGTTCTACCAGGGACAGCCAAGCGGCTTTCTTTTTCGCCCCTGCGGGACGGTAGCGGGTCGGCTGGCCTTTGGCCGGAACCGGGAGTGCACGCAGCGGCAGACCGAGCGCGCGTTGGCAGGTGTCCATCATCATGACCATGGTGATGATCCCGACGATCTCAACGTACTCGCCCTCCGAGGCGCCCATGGCCAGTACGGAATTAGTCCACTTTTCGGTGAGGCGGCCGGGATCGTTCACCACGCGGTGGATGAGCTCGACCTGCGCCGGGGGCACCACGCCGAGGGTCTCATGCGCACCCGCGACCGAATTGGGCGACAGCGCGGCCTTGATCCTCACGCAATGGGTGCAACTGAACGCGGCCCGGATTTCTGCAGCGATCGCGATACGCTGCGCGCCGCTGAGCCAGGTACCGGGGGCTGCAATGGCCGCCCACGCTTTCTCATGCGCAGCGACGAGATCGGGGCGTATCGGGAGCGTGCTTGCTTCGAACGACTTGGCTTGCATCGTGTTTTCCTCCATGCGGTCCGGCCAAGTTAAGCCATTCGCAGGGCTGTAGCAACCCGTGCGCGAAGTTTCGTACGGCGGTTTCGCACGGCGCCCCGGCCGATGCGGCAAAGATGGTTATGATCCGCAGGGTCTGCAACCAAGGGATTTTCATGGCAAAACGCAAAGACATCGCCGTCATCGGCTACGGCGAGACCAAGGTCACGCTCAAGGGCGGCCGTAGTTCGTATGATCTCGCCGGCGAAGTGCTCGAGCAGGTCCTCAACCAGACCGGCATCGACAAGGACAAGATCGACGGCCTGTCGATCGCCGAGACGATGAGCGAGACGTCGAACCCGTTCTGGGGCGTGTACATGTCCGAGATGCTGGGCCTGTCGCCGCACTGGATGCAGCTCAACGGCCTGGGCGGCACGTCGGGCATCGGCGGGATCGCGCGCGCCGCGGCCGCAATCCGCGACGGCTTGTGCGAGACCGTATTCGTTCTGGCGTCGGACGCGCAATCCTCGGGCCGCAACCCGGAGCAGGGCGCACAGCGCGGCGAGTTCCAGTACCCGATCGGCCTGCGCGGCCCGGTCGGCGCCTTCGGCCTGATCACGCAGCGCTACAAGTACCAGTACGGGCTCGACGACCGGGCGCTTGCGAAACTCGCGGTCACACAGCGCAACCATGCGCTCATGAACCCGAACGCCGTAGACAAGCTGCAGAAGCCGCTCACGGAGGCCGACTACCTCAATTCGAAATACGTGTCGGAACCCTTGCGCATGCTCGACTCGGTCATGGTCTGCGACGGGGCGAACGGCGTGCTGGTCACCTCGACCGAGAACGCAAAGAAGCTCGGCGCGAAAAAGATGATCCACCCAATTGGCTATGGCGAGATCAGCAATTTCAAGGGCGCCGAGCCGTTGGCCGACATCACGGTGTCGGGCTTCTCGGTCGCCGGCCCCAAGGCGCTCAAGCAGGCCGAGATGACCCCGAAGGACATCCGCATGATCATGCCGTACGACGATTTCCTCATCGCGCTGATCATCACGCTCGAGGACATCGGCTTCTGCCCCAAGGGCAAGGGCTGTGAATTCGTCATGAACACCGACCTGTCGTACACGGGCACCCTGCCGCTGAATACTTCAGGCGGGCAGATCTCCGCCGGGCAGCCCGGCCTGGCCGGCGGCGGGCTCAACCTCGTCGAGGGCGTGCGCCAGATGTTCGGCGAAGCCGGCGCGCGGCAGGTCTCCGACCCGCGCAATTGCATGGTGACCGGCATCGGCGTCATTCCCTATGGCCGCAACTGGGGCGTCTCCGGCGTCCTCGTCCTGGAGCAATCATGAGCGAAATGAAACCCTCGTCTGTGACTATCCCTGGCAATCCGGCCAAGGCGCCGGAGGCGAAAAAGATCCCGCGCCCCATGCCGCGCCCGAACACCTACATGGACACGCGCCCGTTCTGGGAAGCGGCAAAAAACGGCAAGCTGGTGATCCAGTATTGCAAGGACACCGGCAAGCCGCAGTTCTTCCCGCGCCCGGTCAGCATGGCCAACGGCAAGCGCAACCTCGAATGGCGCGAAGTGTCCGGCAAGGGCACGGTGTACAGCTTCACCAACACCTTCAGCGCGTGGCCCGGCCACGAGGACCGTGTGCCGTACATGGTCGCGCTGGTGGAGCTGGAGGAGGGTGTGCGGATGCTCGCCAACCTTTTCAACGTAAAGGCCGAGGACGTGAAGATCGGCATGCCGGTGAAGTTGTACTGGGAGAAGCTCTCCGAGGACATCAACTACCCGGCCTTCCAGCCGGCGTAGTCCACCGCACGTTTCGCGCCTGTGAAGTTCGCCTCCTTCCTCGCCGGGCACGCCCGCTTGACGCCGGGCAAGGACGCAATCATCTGCGGGGGCGAGCGCTTGACGTTCGCGCAGCTCGACGAGACCTCCGACCGGCTCGCGAATTCGCTGCGGTCACTGGGCGTCGGGGTCGGCGACCGGGTCGCGCTCCACCTGCAGAACACCGTGGAGTTTGTGCGTGCGTTCGTGGCAGTGACCAAGGCCGGCGGCATCTCGGTGCCGGTCAATACACGGCTCGCGCCCGGCGAGATCGCGTACATCCTCGCCGACTGCGCGCCCAAGGCCGCTTTCATTTCGGACGAGACCCGCGAAGCATTCGAGCGCGCCGCCACCAACGCAAAGGATATCGTGCGAATCTCGGTCGGAGCCGCCAGGCCGGGCGAGCACGCCATCGCGGACCTCATTGCAAAGGGTGCAACGGGCACGCCCGCCGTCCCGAGCGAGTTCGACGACAACATCATCATCTATACCTCGGGCACCACGGGCAATCCCAAGGGTGCGATCGTCACTCAGGCCAACTCGATCGTGCCGAACGGATACCTGAATTCGATCCAGTACGGGATCTCGGGCGAAGACCGGCACCTCGTCACTACGCCGCTTGCGCACCGCACCGGGTTTTCGCGCATGGCAAATATGCTGCTGCACGGCTCGACGCTGTTCGTGATGCCGCGCTTTGATCCCGCAGCCGCGGCGAAGCTGATAAGGGACGAGCGGATCACCGTGATCGGCATGGTGCCCACGGTGGGCCGCATGCTGCTGCCCGAGATCGAGGCGCACCCGGAGTACTTCGCCTCAGTGAAGGTGATTCCGGTGACCGGCGAGGCTTTCCCGCTCGAGGTGAAGCAGCGCATCCTCAAGGCGCTGCCGCATGTGCGCCTGTACTCTTTTTTCGCGATGACCGAGGTCGGCGGCCTGACGCTGCTCGGGCCCGACGAGCAATTCACCCACCCGACCTCGCTCGGGCGGCTCAATCCCGGCGCCGAGCTCAAGCTGCTCGACGCGGCGGGCAATGAAGTTGCGCCCGGCGAAGTCGGCGAGATGTGGATCCGCACCGGCGAGCCCGGCCGCTGGCTCACCATGCGCTGCTACTTCAACAAGCCGAAGGAGACCGCCGAGACGATCCGCGACGGCTGGGTCGCCACCGGGGACATGGCACGCCGGGAGCCTGACGGCCACCTTTACATCATGGACCGCAAGAAGGACATGGTGCTCTCGGGCGGCTACAACATCTACTCGAAGGAAGTCGAGCTGGTGCTGCAGCAGCATGCGGCGGTGCTGGATGCGGCGATCATCGGCGTTCCCGATCCCGTGTTCGGCGAAGCAGTGACCGCGTTCATTGAGCTCAGGCCCGGCGCCCGCGCCACCGAGGCGGAGATCATCGAACACTGCCGCGAGCGCATCGCAAGCTACAAGAAGCCCAAGCACGTTCGCTTCCTCGCCCCGCTGCCGCGCAACAGCACGGGCAAGGTGCAGAAGTTCGAGCTGCGCAAGGCGTTCGCCGCGGAAAAGGACCCGGCCCGGTGAAGACTCTGGCGCTGGCTTTGTTGCTGGCCTCCGGTGTCGCTTCGGCACAGCCCTTCCCGTCCAAGCCGATCCGCATCGTCGCACCATTCCCGCCGGGAGGAAGCGCCGACTTCACCGCGCGCGTGATTGCCGAGCACTTCAGCAGGGCTTTCGGCCAGCCGGCTGTAGTGGAGAACGTTCCCGGTGCCGGCGGCGTGATCGCTGCGGAGCGAAACGCCAAGGCGGCGCCCGACGGTTACACGCTGATCGTCGGCTCGACCGGGATCATGTCGGTCAATGCGAGCCTGCTCAGGAACCTCACGTACGACCCGGCGAAGGACTTCACGCCGGTGTCACTCGTGATCCGCGTGCCGAGCTACCTCGTGATCAACCCGAAGGTGCCCGCAAATTCTGTCAGGGAGCTAATCGAGTACGCACGCGCCAACCCTGGCCGGCTCACCTACGCCTCGGCGGGCAACGGCACTTCGCAGCACACCAACCCGGAGCTCTTCAAGAGTATGGCGAAAGCCTTCATCCTGCCGATCACTTACCGTGGCAGTTCGCCGGCGATGGCCGCGCTCATGAGCGGCGAGGTCGACATGATGATCGAGCTGGGTCCAACCGC
Source organism: Burkholderiales bacterium (assembly GCA_038329645.1). Taxonomy (GTDB): domain Bacteria; phylum Pseudomonadota; class Gammaproteobacteria; order Burkholderiales; family SG8-39; genus SZAS-79. The sequence continues at coordinate 2,669 of JBBQNG010000097.1, read as the reverse complement.
GATCCCGCAGATCAAGGCCGGCCGCATCAAGGCGCTTGGCGCGTCCACCGCGCAACGCACGCGCGCGATGCCCGACCTGCCGACCATAGCCGAGTCCGGCTTGCCCGGTTTCGACGCCTACACCTGGTTCGGCATCGCCGGGCCGCCGGGCATGCCGAGGGACGTCGTGATGAAGCTGCATACCGAGATCGTCAATGCCGTCGCGCCTCCCGAAGTGCGCGCGCGGCTCGAGGCCGTAGGCGCGGAGGTCGTGGCGAGCACCCCGGACGAGTTTGCGGAGTTCCAGAAAAAGGAGGCGGCGAAATGGGCGAAAGTGGTGAAGGACGCGGGCATCCGGCCCGAATAAGGGCTCGGGGCTGGCTTGCCGCCTTGCTGGCGGCGAGCGCCTTCTGCGCAGCGGCGCAGGACTACCCATCCAGGCCCGTTAAGGTCGTGGTGTTCTACGCGGCCGGCGGACCGACCGATTTCATCTCGCGCACGGTGAGCGAGAAGCTGCAGCAGAAATTCGGACAGCCTTTCGTGGTCGAGAGCAAACCGGGCGCGAACCTGCGCATAGGCTCGGAGTTCGTCGCCAAATCGGCGCCCGACGGCTACACGATAGGGGTGACCGGCGTGCCGCACGCGACCAATCCCGCGCTGTTTCCCGCCATGCCCTACGACACACTCAGGGACCTGGCCGGCCTCGCGCACCTGGTCGATGCGCCGCTCGTGCTGACGGTGCCCGCCGCGTCGCCGGTCAGGAATGTCGCCGACCTCATCGCACTGGCCAAGTCGAAGCCAGGCGAGGTGACCATCGGCACGGCTGGCAATGGCACGGGGCCGCACCTGTCGATGGAATTCCTGTTCCTCGTGGCCGGCGCCAACTACACGCACGTGCCGTACAAAGGCGATGCGCCCGCGGTAACCGAGCTGCTGGGCAGTCGGTCCTGCAGCACATGAAGGCCGGACGCCTGCGCGGGATCGCGGTTTCCACGCGTGAGCGCGTTGCCATGGCGCCCGACGTTCCCACGCTGGTGGAACAGGGTTACCCGGACAACGTGGTGAATACCTGGTTCGGGATGATCGTTCCCGCCGGCGTGCCTCGCGACATCGTTGCGAAGCTCAACCGCGAGATCAATGTGGCGCTGGCGATGCCGGAAGTCCGCGAGAAGGTTCTTGCCACGGGCCTGCTGCCGGTGGGCGGTACGGCGGAGCAGTTCGACGCGTTGATCAAAAGCGAGATGGCGCGCTGGGCCACGGTCATCAAGGCCCGCAACATCAAGGCGGAGTAGGGAAGCCGGTTCAGGTCCCCACGCTGATCGGGCTGCCGAGCTTACGCAGCGCCGCGATGATGCTGAGCGCGGTGATCTTCCCGGTCTTGGGATTCTCGCTCGGGATGTTCTCGATCGAGAGAGTGAAGGATGCGCTGTCGGCGTCCACCCTGATCGTGTGCATGTTCCGGCTGATCGAGGGGTCGGCCCAGATCTCGATGGTCGTGCGGTCCAGGCCGATTCCCGCCAGCCCGAGCGCCGCTGCCACGTTGACGTTCGCTGGGAAGCCGCGCACCGCATCGCGCGCGCTGCCCTCGAAGACCTTGAGCGGCGCCGCAAGGCCGCTGACGTCGATCCCGTTCTTCACCAGGTAGGGCGCGCCCTTGAGGCCGTCGGGGGGCTTGCGCGTGACCATCGTGACCGAGTGGATCTCGCCTTCGCGCGCTGCCTGCACCGCGTCGAGCCCGAGCAGCGCCCCGGTGGCGACCAGGATGCGCCCCCCGTGCTCCGCAGCGAGGTCTGCTAGTCCGGGCTGCTCGACCAGCGCGCCGACGCTGATAACGACCAGCGTCTTCCCCGCGCGCAGCGCAGGCTCGGCAATCTGCATGAAGACTTCCGCCGGCGCGCACTCGACTACGATGTCTGCAAGCGCGCCGAGCTCGGCCAGCGGAACCACCGGGACCTTGGTGCCGAACTTCGCAACGACGGACGCCGCGCGTTCGACGTTGCGCGCCGAGACCGCGACCAGGCGCAGCCCGGGGATGCCCTCGTCCAGGCGCGCGGCGACCTTGCGCCCGATCGCCCCGAGACCGCCCACGGCGACGGTGCGGACGGGTTGGGTGGAATGGGGAGTTGTCATCCGCGGTGGTCCTGCGCGAAGGCGCTTGCCGTCAGCAGGGGGGCCGTCGCGGCCGCGCAAATCCTGAACTTTACAAATTCAAGATCCTTGTCCAGAGCCATTCTCCAGCCAATTCCTGTACCGATACCAGTACATTCATCGCGCACGAACGTCATATTTTCCCCAGGTGAAAAAAAGGCCCGCCGAAGCGGGCCCGCTTAAACGGGGTCTGACCCCGATTATTTTCCCAGCGCCTGGGTCACGGCGCGCTTGGCCATGACCGTGATCAGGTGCGCGCGGTATTCAGCCGACCCGTGCAGGTCGGAGTTGAGGGAGTCGGCCTTCACCGTGTTCGCGGGAACGGCCTCCGGATCGAACTTGCCCGTGAGCGCCTTCTCGATCGCGGGCACGCGGAACACGCACGACGCCGCGCCCGTGACCGCAACGCGCACGCCGGACGCGGTTTCCGCGACGAACACGCCGACCAGCGCGAAGCGCGAGGCCGGGTTCTTGAACTTGATGTAGCCGGCGCGCTTGGCCGTGGGAAACGTCACCGCCGTGATCAGCTCGCCCGTCTCGAG
>JBBQNG010000096.1:0-14643 GCA_038329645.1 Burkholderiales bacterium | reverse complement strand
CATGGCGGTCGGCGGCGAGCAGCGGGCCGGCCAGGCGCAGGCAGAAGTTCAGAATCCGGTTGCGGTGGCGGAAATAGACCCAGTTGGGCCGCAGCTCGCTGCCCATGCGGGTTTTCATCGCATAGCCGGTCTGGCCGGTCTGCAGGGCCGGGATGTTGCGCGCGATGCAGTAGCGCACGTTGTTCATCCAGCTCAGCACATAAAGGTTGTGGGCGCGCCCCGCCGGCAGGCTGAAGCCGATGAACTTGTCGATGAAGACGCGCGCGGTGTGGTAGCAGAGGTTGAAGGCCACCAGTTGTTCGTCAACCCGGTAAACGAAGAGCACCGCAGCCTCCCCGCAGTGCTCCAGCACGCCGCGAAAATAGGCCGGCGTGAGCTCCTCGAACTGCTCGAAGTCGGCGTCCGAGCGCTCGCGCTGGATCTCGTACAACTCGGCCACACGGGGGACGAGAGCGAGGGCCGCGGCTCCGTGATGTTCCTCCACCCGCACGAGTGCCGGGCGCTTAAGCTTGCGGCGCACGTCGCGGCGCACCGCGGCCGGGAGCGAGGCCAGGTACGCCGCCTCGCTTTCGGGCAGGGTAAGCACTGCGTTGGGCAGTCCGGGCTGGCGCGCGAAGCCGGCCGCCTCGAAGGCTTCGCCGACGCCTTCCAGCAGATCGCCATCCGCAACATCCTTGGCCGCGAGAAGGCCGATGCGCTGCGCGGCAGCGAACGCTTCGAGACCCTCCAGCAGGCGTCCGGCCACCTCGTACCGGCGCGCTACGGGCAGGGCGCCCGAAAAGCCGAGATGGCATTTATCCGCGAGGGGCGAGCCCAGGCTCAACAAGCGCAGCGTGAGCACCCGGCGCAAGGCCGCAAGAACCGGTTTCAACGCTGACCGCGCTGCCCCCTGTATCGTCGTGTCGAGCCTGTAGTCGGTGATGAATGCCGGGACTGCGGCGACCACGCGGTCGCCGGACCATGCGACCAGGTAGGCCCAGGAAAACGCGTCGAGCCCGGCCTCCTCGATGGCGAGGTAATACGCCCAGCCTTCCGGGTCGCCGGGAAAGCACGCATCCCAGGCGTGGGCGGGAATATCGCGAATCGTGCGGTGGACCCGAACCTCGATCTTGCCCGCGACGCTGGCGCTCATGGCGCCACGCCCAGCATGGCGATCCCCGTGCAAATGAGCGCGATCCCCATCCAGCGCCGCGGGGGGACGGCTTCGCGCAGGAACAAGCGCGTGGCCACGAGTACCGTCACATAGCTGATGCTCTCCATTGGGAAAGCCACGCTCAGCGGCAAGTGGCCGAGGATCTCGACCCACACAGCGAACTCGACGATGTGGATGAGGATGCCGCCCCAGATCGCCGGCGAGGCGAGCGCCAGGCGCAGCGTTCGCGGCCCGAAATGCGCTTCGCCGCTGTCGGTCGCGTCGATGCCGCGCTTGAAGAGCACCTGCCCGAGTGCTTCGCACGCGGTCCAGAGCGCGAGCAGCAGGATGATGTAGCCGGTCATGGCCGGAATTGCGCGAAGGCGGCGATCAGCGCGCGGTTCGTGCGGTCGTTGCGCTCGAGCGCTTCGGCGGGCGGGGGGGCGTCATCAGGGTGATCGAGCCACGCTGCGACGCGCTTGACCGGGTCGCGAAACCGCGGCGCCGAATATTCGCCGCACACGTCCGCGCCCAGGACGCGCCGCCGCCGGCCAATCATTTCCAGCGCCTGGAGGAGGGCATCGAGCGGCATCTGGCCCTGGTCCCAGTTGGTCGCAGCGTCTGCCGGGCGCAGCACATCCTTGTCTATGGTGACCCATACCGCTTCGGTGGGCAGGCGCGCGATGAGCGCAGCCATGAATGAAGGCCAGTCCGCATCCGCCAGGCAATCCCATTCGATGTAGCCGCCTTTGCGCCGGTGGCCGAAGCCGTCGCCTGTGCGTCCCCAGACGCGGGAGGGTGCCGCGCGCCACGGGTGGATCTCGAGCCTTCCGGAGCCAAGCGCGGCCAGGTTGCCGCTTTTGGTTTGCGGCAGCACCAGGTCGTCGCTGCAGATGCCCAGGGTGACGATGCGCGCCACCTGGGGTAGCTCGAGCGCGCGGTTGACCCAGCCCCCGCAATTGTGGGTAGCCGGCAGGCGCACCCAGTCGGGGTGGTTGTCGAAATGGATCACGCTCACCGGCTCCGCGGCTGTCGCGATCAGGGCGGTGGCGACATGGTGGTAATCGCCCGAGCCGTAGTAGGTGACCAGCGGGCCGTCGCCCGGCGGGGCGGGCAGGGCGGCGAGCCGATCTGCCAAGGCCCGCATGCGGCGCTTGCTTGCCCACAGGCGCAGCGCAAATTCTTCGTTCCTCAGGTCGATCCGCTGCGCGCGCCCTCCATCGATGGCCTCGGCGATGCCGGGCTGGACCGGCAGGGACCCGTCGATATCGAGGATTCGAAGACGCAACCGACAAGCTCCAGAAACGAATATTTTGATGGGGTCGTAGTGTCGCCCACTTGTCTCGGCGTGACACCCGGCGGGGCATCCAAATGGCAGATGTCAGCCGGTCGACAGCTTGGTGAAAGGTAACGGCAAAGCCCCGCTGCTAGCGTCCAGTCCCTTCGTATGAGAGGGGTCGGTCATTTTTTATCGTTTCATCCTGGCGCTGCTCCTTGCCGCGTGCGGCGCCTTGCCCGCCGTGGTGTCCGCCCGCGACCTGGGCCTCGCTGAAGCCGAGCAGCTGGTCGCGCGCGGCAACCGCGACGTGCTCGCGTCCCGCCGCGGGATCGAATCCGCTGAGGCGGGCATCCTGCAGGCCGACGTGAGGCCCAACCCGATAGTGTCTTACAACGCCTCGAGCATCGGCAGCAGCATCGGGCCCGGGGCGATCACCGACAAGCGCATCGACAGCGTGTTGCGCATCGACCAGGTCCTCGAGCGCGGCAACAAGCGCGGGCTGCGCGTCGAGGCGGCGAAGGGCCTGGAGCGCGTGGCGATCAACGACTCCGGCGAAATCCTGCGCCAGCAACTCCTGCTCACCCGCAATTCGTACGTGGACCTGCAGCAGGCGCAAGGCAAGGTGGACATCCTCGCCGGCCTGTCGGAACTGTTCTCGCGCACCTTTTCGGCCGCGCAGACGCGCCTCAAGGCGGGCGACCTGGCGAGCGCGGACGTGGCGCGCGTGCAGGTCGACTACGAGCGCGCCCAGAACGATTTCCGCGTCGCCCAGGCCGAGCTTTCGCGCGCCCAGTTCGCGCTCGCCTATCTAATCGCCGACGAAGCGGCGGCCCCTGCGCTGCGTGCATCCGACCCGTGGCCGGCGGCGATCGCGCCCGACATGGCCGAAATCCAGCGCGCAATCGCGCAGTACATGGAGACCCGGCCCGACGTGCTGTCGGCCAAGGCCAAGATCGAAGCCACGGAAAAGCTGCGCGACCTTGCGCGCAGCCAGCGCACGCGCGACGTGACGGTCGGCGCGCAGTTCGAGCGCTATCCCGGAACGCTGCCGTCGAACAGCATCGGCTTCGGGGTCTCGATCCCGCTGTTCATCGGCAACGATTTTTCCGGTGACATCCGCAAGGCCGAGGTCGATCACTACGCGGCGCTGGATGCGCTTGAGAAAGTGCGCGCCGCGGCCCTGACGGAGATCTCGCGCGCCGCTTCCGACCTGCGCGCCGCTACGGAAAGGCGCGCGCGGTACGAAGGCTCGCTGCTGGCCGCGGCGCAGCGCTCGGCCGACGCCGCCGAATTCGCCTTCCAGCGCGGCGCCACCTCGGTGCTCGAGGTGCTGGACGCGCGCCGCACGCTGCGTGCTGTGCAGCTCGAAGCGCTCGGCGCGCGAGTCGAGTACGTGAAGGCGCTTCACGCGTGGCGCTCCAGCCTGCAGACCGCTGAAGCGCCGGCGGCAAGATGACTACCTTTTCGACGGGCACGATGCGAAAAATGAGAAACCGGGGTGTACTCGCGGCAGTCGTCCTTGCCGCGCTGCTTGGAGGCTGCAAGGAGTCCGAGCCCGAAAAGGCTGCACCGCCATCGACGGTCGAGGGCAACACGGTGATCTTCCCCAAGGCAAGCGCGCAGCTCGCCTCGATCGTATCGGTCCCGGTGCAGCCGCGCGGCGAGGCGGTGCACCAGCTCAACGGCCGCATCGTCTGGGACGAAGAGCGAACGGTGCGCGTGTTTCCGCCGCTGGCAGGTCGCGTGCTTTCGATTGCCGTGCGCGCGGGCGACCCGATCAAGGCGGGCCAGACGCTCGCGACAGTTTCCGCCCCTGACCTCGGCCAGACCCAGTCCGAAGCGCGCAAGGCCGAGCAGGACCGCGCCCTCGCACGCAAGACGCTTGCCCGCGTCGAGGAGCTGTACACGGCCGGCGTGGCGCCTGCCAAGGAGCTGCAGGCCGCGCAGGCGGACGTCGCTCGTGCGGAGTCGGAGCTCGCGCGCACTTCTGCGCGCCTCGCGCTGTACGGCGCGCGCGCCGGCGCGGTCGACCAGCAGTTAGCGCTGCGCAGCCCGATCGGCGGCGTGGTGGTCGAGCGCAACCTCAATCCCGGCCAGGAACTGCGGCCCGACCAGCCCGGCGACAAGGCGCCGTTCGTGGTTTCCGACCCGACGCGCCTGTGGTTCGTGCTCGACGTCGCCGAAGCGGACGTCGGCGCGCTGAAACCCGAGGCGACCGTGACGCTGCGCTCGCCGCTGCTGGGCGACGGGAGCGCTGCCGGGCGTGTCGTGCGCGTGGCTGACTCGGTCGATCCGCAATCGCGCACCGTGAAAGTCCGCGGCACGGTCGACAACAAGGACCGCCGCTTGAAGGCGGAGATGTTCGTGACCGCGGAGTTGAAGACCGGCGCCGCGCCGGGCCTCGTGGTGCCGGCCAACGCGGTGTTTCTGCGCGGCGACCGCAGCTTCGCGTTCATCGAGGCGGGCGAGGGGCGCTTCACGCGCAAGAACATCAAGCTGGGCACGGCGTTCAACGGCTCGCAGGTAGTCCTGCAGGGGCTCAATCCGGGCGACAAGGTGGTGTCCGACGGTGCGTTGCTCCTGCAGCGCATCCTTGCCACCGCCGGCAACCGCTGACCCGCGCCTCCTGAAGCTCCTGCGATGATCCGCAAAATCGTTTCGTTCTCGCTGTACCAGCCGCTCTTCATCGTGCTGGGGCTGGTGCTGTTCATCGGCGCGGGCATCACGGCTTTCAACTCGCTGCCGGTGGAGGCCTTCCCGGACGTCACCGACACCCAGGTCACAGTCATCACGCTCTACCCGGGACGCGCGGCCGAGGAAGTCGAAAAGCAGATCACCATTCCGCTGGAGGTGGCATTGTCCGGCCTGCCGAACGCGGTGCGCATGTTCGCGCACACCCAGTTCGGCCTGTCGTTCATCATCCTCACGTTCGACGACAAGGCCAACGGCTACTTCGCGCGCCAGCAGGTGGTCGAGCGGTTGCGCGAGATCGACCTGCCCGCCGGCGTGCAAGCGGAGCTCGCGCCATTCTCCACGGCGGTGGGCGAGATTTACCGCTACCGCATGAAGGGCGACGGCGTTTCCGCGACCGACCTGCGCACCTACCAGGACTGGACCGTGCTGCGCCAGTTGAAGCAGGTGCCCGGCGTGGCCGACGTGGTGAGCCTGGGTGGCCTCATCAAGCAGTACGAGGTCAACCCGGATACCGCGCGCATGCGCGACTTCAAGGTCACGCTCGCGCAGCTTTCGCAGGCCATCGAGCGGGGCAACGCCAACGCGGGCGGCAGCTACGTGGAACAGGGGCGGCAGCAATACCTGATCCGCGGCATCGGCCTCTTTACCGGCCCGCAGGACATTGCCGACGTGGTAGTCGCGGAGCGCAACGGCGTGCCCGTGCTCGTGAAGGACATCGCGCGGGTCGCGGTTGGCGCCGTGCCGCGCCAGGGTATCTCCGGGCAGGACGACGAGGACGACGTGGTCACCGGCGTGGTGCTCATGCGGCGCGGCGAAAACCCGTCGAACGTCCTGAAGGGCGTGCGCGCGAAAATCGACTTGCTCAATTCGACCGGGTTGCCGCCCGGGGTCAAGGTGGTGCCGATCTACGACCGCACCTGGCTCATCAGCAAGACACTGAAGACCGTATTCACCAATCTGATCGAGGGCGCCCTGCTGGTGTCGTTCGTGCTGTGGCTGTTCCTGGGCAACCTGCGGGCCGCCGCGATCGTCGCGCTGACGATCCCGCTCGCGCTGCTGGCAACTTTCATCGGCCTCACCTGGGTCGGCATCCCCGCCAACCTGCTGTCGCTCGGGGCGATGGATTTCGGCATCATCGTCGACGGCGCCGTGATCGTGGTCGAGAACGTGTTCAGGAAACTGTCCGAGGCGAGCCATGGCGGCAGGGTGCTCGAGGATGGCAAGAGGAAGCACCTCATCCTCGAGGCGGCAGTCGAGGTCGGGCGGCCCACGCTGTTCTCGATGCTGATCATCATTGCCGCGCATATCCCGATCTTCACGCTGCAGCGCCACGAGGGCCGCATCTTCGCGCCGATGGCCTACTCGGTCGTGTCGGCGCTCGTCGGCGCGCTGATCCTGTCGCTCACTTTGGTGCCGCTGCTGTGCTCGGTGATGCTGAAGCGCAACCTGCCCGAGAAGGAGAACTTCCTCGTTCACGCCGCGCGCAACGCGTACGAGCCCGCGCTCGCCTGGGCGCTGCGCCGCAAGAAGACGGTGCTCGTCGCGGCGGTGCTGAGCCTGGCCGCAAGCCTGGCGCTGGTGCCCAGCCTTGGCACCGAGTTCCTGCCCGAGCTGAACGAGGGGGCGGTGTGGATCAACGTGCAGCTGCCCAACAGCGTGTCGGTGACCGAATCGCAGCAGATGACCGCCAGGATCCGCGCGGCGGTGCGCAAGTCGCCCGAAGTGCTGGGCGTGACCTCGAAGGCCGGGCGGCCCGAGGACGGCACCGACCCGAAGCTGATCTCGATGGCCGAGTTCTTGGTCGACCTCAAGCCCGAGGGCGAGTGGCAGCGCAAGATCGACAAGCCGGCGCTGCTGCGCGAGATGGATGCGGAGATCTCGAAGATTCCCGGCCTCAAGCCGACCTTCTCGCAACCGATCCGCGACAACGTCCTCGAATCGATCTCGCAGATCGACGGCCAGATCGTGGTGAAGGTTTTTGGCGACGACCTCGACGTGCTCGCCGACCAGGCCCGCGACGTGCTGAAGAACGTCGAGTCGGTGCCCGGCGTGGCGCGCGCCTTTGTGGATCGCCTCGGCGAGCTGCCGCAGATCCAGGTCAAGGTCGAGCGCGCGCGCGCGGCACGCTACGGGCTCAACGTCGCCGACATCCAGGACGTCATCGAGACCGCGCTCGGCGGCAAGCCGGTGACCCAGATCTGGGAAGGCGAGCGGCGTTTCGCGGTGGCGGTGCGCCTGGCCGAGACCGAGCGCTCGCTCACGCGCATGCAGAGCCTGCTGGTGGCGACGCCGGGCGGCGCCTACGTGCCGCTGTCCGAGGTGGCCACCTTCCGCACGGTGAGCGGCAGCATGAACATCGCGCGCGAGAACGGGCGCAGGGTATACGCGATCGGCGTGTTCATCAGCGGCCGCGACATGGGCAGCGTGGTGTCGGACATGCAGGACCGCGTGCAGAAGAACGTCAAGCTGCCCAAGGGCTACGAGATCACCTGGTCGGGCGAATTCGAGAACCAGGAGCGCGCCATGGCGCGCCTGTCGGTGATCGTGCCGATCTCGATCGGGATCATCTTCCTGATCCTGTTCGACGCGTTCAAGTCGTTCAGGAACGCGCTGCTCATCATCGCCAACATTCCGTTCGCGCTGATCGGCGGCATCTGCGCGCTGTGGATCACCGGCATCTACCTCTCGGTGTCGGCGGCCATCGGCTTCATCGCGCTGTTCGGGCAGGCGGTGCTCAACGGGGTAGTCATGGTCACGCTCTTCAACGACCTGCGCGAGCATGGTGCTTCGCCCGAGGAAGCCGTGGTGAAAGGGGCGCTCATGCGCCTGCGCACGATCCTCATGACCGCGCTGCTCGCATCGCTCGGCCTGTTGCCGATGGCGCTGTCGCACGGCATCGGCGCGGAAACCCAGAAGCCGCTGGCGGTGGTGGTGATCGGGGGCCTGGTGAGCGCGACCCTGCTCACGCTGTTCGTGCTGCCCGTGCTCTACGTGATCTTTTCGAAAGTGCGCACGCGAGCGCGCAGCGTAAAAGACAAAACGCCGCAGGAAACCTGATTCCTGACTCTCCAAAAGGGATGAACATGATGGAAACCGAACGCAATATTCCCAGCGCCTCCCGCAGCGTACCTGGCCAGGAGGGGCACCAGCCCCGGCTGCTCATAGTGGAGGACGACGGCAGCCTCGCGGCGGGACTCGCGCGCGCTCTCGGCCTCGAAGGCTACCGGGTCGAGCACCTCGACGCGGGCGAGACGGCGCTGGCCCGCATGGGCGAGACGGCCTTCGACCTGGTCGTGCTCGACATCGGCTTGCCGGGCATCGACGGATTCGAGGTCCTCAGGCGGCTGCGCCTCGCCGGCCACGCGATGCCCGTCCTCGTGCTTACCGCGCGCGACGCGGTGGGCGACCGCGTGCATGGCCTGGACCTGGGCGCGGACGACTACATGACCAAGCCGTTTGCTCTGCCCGAGCTCGCCGCGCGGGTGCGCGCGCTCATCCGGCGCGGCCAGGCCGACGTCGGCCCGCGCACGACACACGGGCCCCTGGAGCTCGACCGCGCGGGTCGGCGGGCCTTCCTCGAAGGCGCCCCGCTCGAGCTCGCTGCGCGCGAATGGGCGGTGCTGCAGATCCTGCTCGAGAAGGTCGAGAAGGTGGTGAGCAAGGAGTCGTTCATCGAATCGCTCACCAACTGGGAGGAGGACCTCTCCTCGAATGCGATCGAGGTCTACATCTCGCGCCTGCGCGCCAAGCTCGAGCCTTCCGGGATCCGCATCCGCACCGTGCGCGGCTTTGGCTACATGCTCGAGGAGTACCGCGAGCGCAGCGCCTGACCGCAGTCCTGACTACGGGCCCGAAGGCGCTTCAGGCCCCTGCAAGCGCGCGTTAAGACTCCAGCAAGTCCGCTCGCGGACAATCCGTCCTTCGCGTAATCGCACACGAAAGACGCCATGCGCAGGACCCATCTCATCGCCGTTGTACTGATGTGCGCCGGCGCCTTCGCGGCCGGCGCCTGGTGGCAGGCGCGCCCGGGCCCGGCGCCGATCGGCGCTGTGGCGGCAGCCCACGACCCCGACGTACTGCGGTTCGCTGCCGGCGCGCCGCAACTGGCCATGCTCCAGATTCTCGCCGCGCCGCTGATGCCGGTGCCGCTGGCCGAGCCGCTCAACGCGCGCATCGTGTTCGACGAAAGCGCAACGGCACGCATCGCAAGCCCCGTGGCGGGCCGCATCGTGAGCCTGGGTGCGCAGGCCGGCGACACGGTCACGGCGGGCCAGGCGCTCGCCGTCATCGACGCCCCCGACCTCGGCGCGTCGCAGGCAGACCTCGCCAAGGCCCGCGCGGACGAGCGCCGCAAGGCCCTTGCGTTCGCGCGAGCGAACGAGCTCTACAAGGGCGACGTGCTGCCGCGCAAGGACCTCGAGGCAAGCGAGGCCGACCTCGAGCAGTCGCGCGCCGAAGTGCAGCGCGCGGCGCTCCGCCTGGCCAACCTCAACCCGCGCAATTCGAAGCTATCGGGGCAGCGCATGGTGCTGGCCGCGCCGCTCGCCGGCGTGGTGGCCGAGCGCAAGGCCAACCCGGGCATGGAAGTGCGCCCCGACCTGGCGGACCCCCTGTTCGTGGTCACCGACCTGAGGCGCCTCCAGGTGCTGGTCGATGTGCCCGAAGCGCACTTGGCCAAGATCGGCGTCGGCCAGAGGATAGGCGTCCAGGTCGACGCCTATCCCGACGAGCGGTTTACCGGGCGCGTGGAGCGCATCGCGCCGGGGGTCGATCCCGCCACCCGCCGCGTGCAGGTGCGCTGCTCGGTGGACAACGCCGATGCCCGCCTGCGGCCCGAGATGTATGCGCGCGCTACCTTGCTCGCGGACGAAAACCGCACCGCCGTGCGCGTGCCCAACGCTGCGCTGGTCACGCAGGGCGTCCAGCACTTCGTGTTCGTCGAGCGCGACCCCGGCGTGCTTGTGCGGCGGCGGGTGCAGCTCGCGGTGCAGGACCGCGAGTACAGCTACCTGTCCGGCGGCGTCGCGCAGAACGAGCGCGTGGTGACGGCCGGCGCGCTGTTGCTCGCCTCAGAGCTGGCGTCGGGCCAGTAGCCAGGGGCCACCGTGCTCGACCGGCTGGTCACTTTCGCGCTCACCCAGCGCGTGTTCGTCCTGCTGCTCGCCGCCGCCCTGCTGGTCTTCGGCCTGCGCGCGCTGGACGATCTGCCGATCGAGGCTTTTCCCGACGTGCAGGACGTTCAGGTCCAGGTGGTCACGCAGTACGCGGGCCAGGCGCCCGAGGAAGTCGAGCGCGCCGTGAGCCTGCCGATCGAGCGCGAGATGTCCGGCGTACCGCGGCTCACGCAGCTGCGCTCGGTGTCGATCACCGGCCTGTCGGTCGTGACGCTCACCTTTGCCGACCGCACGGACGACTACTTCGCGCGCCAGCAGGTGCTAGAGAAGCTGCAGACCGTCAGCCTTCCGGCGGGTGTGCAGCCCGGCCTCGGCCCGCTGACGACCGCCGTCGGCGAAATCTACCGTTATGTGCTGGAAGCTCCGCCCGAAATGCCCGCGACCGACATCCGCGCAATCCAGGACTGGCAGGTGCGGCCGGTGCTGCGCATGGTGCCCGGCGTGGCCGACGTGGTGTCGTTCGGCGGCGAGGTCAAGGAATACCAGGTACGCGTAAATGCCTACGCGCTGCGGCGCTTCGGCGTCACGCTGGACCAGGTGAGCCAGGCGGTGACGGCGAACGGCGCCAATGCCGGGGGCGGGCTCCTGCGCCGCGGCGACGAAGCGCTGGTGGTGCGCTCGATCGGCCTCTTTGCCACGCAGGAGGACCTGCGCAACACCGTGGTTGCCGCGCGCGGCGGGCGCACGATCCTCGTCTCCGACGTCGCCGAGGTCGCCATCGGCCCGCGGCCGTTGTCGGGCATGGTCGCCTGGAACGACCGCGACAGCGTGGTCGAGGGCATCGTACAGATGACCAAGGGCAACGATGCGGCCAAGGTGGTCGAGAGCCTCAAGGCGCGCGTCGAGGAGGTGCAGAAGAAACTGCCGCCCGGCGTGCGCATCAAGCCCATCTACGAGCGCACCGAACTCATCCGCCATACTGTCCACACGGTGGTTGAGAACCTCGCCGTAGGCGCGGCGCTGGTCATCGCAATACTCCTCGTGTTCCTGCGCAACTGGCGCGCGGCGCTGATCGTGGGCGCGGTAATCCCGCTCGCGCTCCTCTTCGCGTTCATCCTGATGGATGCGCGCGGCGTGTCGGCCAACCTGATCTCGCTCGGCGCGGTCGACTTCGGCATCATCATCGACAGCGCCGTGGTGCTTGTCGAGGCGCTCATGGTCAAGCTCGCGCTCGCGCGGGACGATTCCGTTGCGCAGCACCACAGCTACCGGCACCGGCTGCACTTGCTCAAGAACACGGTGATCGAGCTGGGCCACCCGATCCTGTTTTCCAAGGCGATCATCATTACCGCGTTCCTGCCGATCTTCACCTTCCAGCGTGTCGAGGGGAAAATCTTCTCGCCGGTGGCGCTGACGCTGTCTTTCGCGCTGGCGGGCGCGCTGCTGCTCACGCTCACGCTGGTGCCCGCGCTCCTGTCGTGGGCCGTGCGCGGCGACGGCATGGCGGAAAAGCACGTTGCATGGCTCGACCGCCTGCAGGTGCGCTATCGCCGCCTGCTTGCCTACACGATGGGCCACGCGGGCGCGATCGTCGCCGCGTCGCTCGCCGTGCTGGTCGTTGCTCTCGCCTCCGCGCCGCTTCTGGGGACCGAATTCCTGCCCAAGCTCGACGAGGGCAACATCTGGCTCACCATCACGCTGCCGTCGGCCACCGCCCTGGACAAGACCAAGGAGGTCGAGCGCGGCGTGCGCGAGATCCTCAGAAGCTATCCCGAAGTGAAACAGGTCATCACCCAGGTCGGGCGCCCCGACGACGGCACCGACCCGAAAGGCCCCAACAACCTGGAGATCCTTGCCGACCTGCAGCCGCGCGGGACCTGGCGCTTTGCGGACAAGGATGCGCTGGTGGCAGACATGGCCGCGAAGATCCACGCCACGCCGGGGCTGCCGACCAACTTCTCGCAGGTGATCCAGGACAACGTCGAGGAGGCGCTGTCGGGAGCCAAGGGCGAGATCGTGGTCAAGGTCTTCGGTCCGGACCTGGTCATCCTCGAGGACCTCGCCTCGCGCACCGTTGACGTGCTGGCCGCGGTCCGGGGCGCCACCGACGTTGCCGCGATCAAGATCGGCGGCCAGAGCGAAGTCGACATCACGCTTGACCGGGCGCGCCTCGCGCGACTGGGCATTTCGGTCAACGACGCCAACGCCATGGTGCAGACGGCGCTGGCGGGGAGCGCTGTCAACACGTTCTACGAGGGCGACCGGCGCTTCGACATCACGGTGCGCCTGGCGAAGCCCTACCGCGATGCGGTGGACGACATCGCCAACCTGCAGGTGCCGCTGCCCGCGGCGGCGGGCGGCAGTGCCGGGGGCACGATCAATCTTTCGGAAATCGCCCGCGTCGACGTCCGCCAGGGAGCCGCTCGCGTGACGCGAGAGGCGGGCGGGCGCAGCGTCGCCATCAAGGTCAACCTGGTGAACCGCGACCAGGGCGGCTTCGTCGCCGAAGCGCAGGCGAAAGTGGCCGATGCAGTGAAGCTTCCGCCGGGCTATACGCTCACCTGGGGCGGGCAGTTCGAGAACCAGCAGCGCGCCGCCAAGCGCCTGCGCGTCATCGTGCCGATCTCGGCGCTGGCGATCTTCTCACTCCTCTTCTGGGCGTTCCGCTCGGTGCCCCAGTCGCTCCTCGTGCTCGCCATGGTGCCTTTCACGCTGATCGGCGGGATCGCGGGCCTCGGCCTGGCCGGCCTGCACCTGTCGGTATCCGCCGCCGTGGGTTTTATAGCGGTGGCCGGCATCTCGGTGCAGAACGGGGTGATCATGGTCGAGCACATCCTGGAGCGTATCCGCAACGGCGAAGAGCTTTCAGCTGCGACCGTGGAGGGCGCAACGCAGCGCCTGCGCCCGGTGCTGATGACCGCGCTGATGGCCGGCCTGGGATTACTGCCCGCGGCCCTTTCCCACGGCATCGGCTCGGAGACCCAGCGCCCGTTCGCGGTCGTCATCGTCGGCGGCATCGTGAGCGGGACGCTCTTTACCCTGCTGCTCCTGCCATTGCTCTTCAAGCGGTACGGGGCCGATCGTGCCCTCGCGCAGGTCGGGGAATAGGCCGCGCCGGATTCGCGCCCCGCTCGAGTTTGGCGATATGCTTCGCACTTCCAGCAACCCAGCGCCTGGATTCACGGGCAACCCCGCAATGACCCCAGCCTCCTGGCGCGAGCACCGCCTCGCGCCGCTTCTCGTGTTCGCCCTGCTGTTCTGCGCGGGATCGCTCCTGATGCGCATCGTCTTCGCGGCCTCCGGCGGCGACCACCGCGCGCTCGGCATCGGCGAGCTCGCGGCCGCGTTTGCGCTGGGGCTGTATTTCGACCTGGCAGCATTGCTGTATGCGGCCGTGCCGCTTGTGCTTTACGTTCTTCTCTCGCCCGGCTGGATTTTCCACCGCCGCTGGCACCGCGCGCTGTGGATGTTCGCGAGCTGGGCGCTGGTGTTCGGGATGCTGTTCCTGTTCGTGGCCGAATGGTTTTTCTGGCAGGAGTTCCGCACGCGCTTCAATTTCATCGCGGTCGACTATCTACTTTATACGCGCGAGGTGATCGGCAACATCAGGGAGTCCTACCCGGTCGGGCGCATCCTGCTCGCGCTGGGGGCGCTGGCTGGCATGATCGTCTGGCTCCTGCGCGACCGGCTGCTCGCGCCGCTTCGCGCGCCGCGCGCCAACGCGCAGAAATTGCGCCGCCGCCTCGTCTGGGCGGTGCCGCTCCTTGCCGCACCGGTGCTCGCGTTTTCCTGGATCGACCGCACGCAGCGCGATTTTTCGACCAATCCGCTGGCCAACGAGCTTGCCGGCGACGGGCTGTACGAATTCTTCTCCGCCGCCTATCGCAACGAGCTCGACTACGTCACCCACTACGCGAGCCTCGACCCGGCCAGGGCGAATGCCATGCTGCGCGCGAAGCTGGAGACACCGCATTCGAAGCTGTCCGGGCCGGCGCCGGACCTCACGCGCGCAGTGCGCTACCCCGGCACCGAGAAGCGGCTCAACGTGGTTCTGGTTTCCGTCGAGAGCCTTTCGGCCGATTTCATGGCGAAATTCGGCAACGACAAGAGGATTACGCCGCGCCTCGATGCGCTCGCCGACAAGGGCCTGTTCTTCAGCAACCTGTATGCGACGGGGACGCGGACGGTGAGGGGGCTCGAGGCGCTCTCGCTCGCCTATCCGCCGACGCCCGGCCAGTCGATCGTGAAACGCCCGCACAACGAGGGCATGTTCACGATCGGGTCGGTGTTCGGCGCCAAGGGCTACGACGTGCGCTACCTCTACGGCGGCTACGCCTACTTCGACAACATGCGCGAATTCTTCTCGGGCAACGGCTACGTGGTCGAGGACCGCACGGTGATCCCGAAGGAGAAGATCCACCACG
>JBBQNG010000095.1:0-14734 GCA_038329645.1 Burkholderiales bacterium | reverse complement strand
TGCGCGCTGCGGGTTCAAGTCGCAGGGCTTGTTCGTGATGGACGGCTCGAAGCGCTCCTCCCACGGCAATGCCTATTTCAGCGGGTTCGGCGCCGCCAAGCGGATCGTCCTGTTCGACACGCTGCTGACGCGTCTTGCGCCATCGGAGATCGAAGCCGTCCTCGCGCATGAACTGGGGCACTTCAAACGCCACCATGTGTGGAAGCGCGTGGCGGTCCTGTTCGCCATGAGCCTCGCCATGCTGTGCGTGCTGGGACGCCTGATCGGCGAGGACTGGTTCTACGCGGGCCTCAACGTACAGATGCACGGCACGGCCGTCGCGCTGATCCTGTTCTTCCTGGCCGTACCGGTGTTCACCTTCTTCATCCAGCCGCTCACCAGCCTGTATTCGCGCAAGCACGAATTCGAGGCTGACGCCTATGCCGCCGTGCACGCGAGCCCCGCCGACCTGGTGCACGCGCTGGTCAAGCTGTACCAGGACAATGCTGCCACGCTGACGCCGGACCCGCTCCACTCGGCGTTCTACGATTCGCATCCGCCCGCCGCCACCCGGATCGCGCGCCTGCAGCAGCTGCCCGCCGCCTGAGGAACGCCCCGTGATCGATCTGGCGAAAAAGAAATGTGTCTCGTGCGAAGGAGGAACGATGCCCTACTCGCCGGCTCAGGCCAGGGAGATGCTCGCCTCGCTCAAGGGCTGGATCATCGAGAACGACACGCTGGTGAAGCTCTACCCGTTCACCAACTACTACCAGACTATGGCCTTCGTGAACGCGTTGGCGTGGATATCGCACCGCGAGGACCACCATCCCGACCTGTCCGTGGGCTATAACAAGTGCCGCGTCGAATACAGCACCCACGCCATCGGCGGGTTGTCGGAAAACGATTTCATCTGCGCCGCCAAATGCGATGCGCTGTATTCGCTCTGAACCGCCGGTCCTGACGCTGCCAGGCGAGGGGGCGTGAGCGCCGCGGCGCTCTTCCACGGCACCGTCGTTGCAGGGTTCGGGCGCGAATGCCTCGCGCGCCTGGACAGCGGCGAGCTCCTGCGCTGCCAGGTCCGCGGCCGCCAGCTCCAGCCCGTATGCGGCGACCGCGTGCAGCTTGCGCGCAGCTCGGCCGACCAGGGCGTGGTGGAAGCCGTCGCGCCGCGCACCAACGAATTCTCGCGGGCGGTGCATTTCCGCCGCAAGGTCCTCGCCGCCAACGTCTCGCAGCTCGTGATCCTGCTGGCGTGCGAGCCCTCGTTCTCCGACGAGCTCATCTGCCGCATGCTGGTGGTGGCCGAGCACTCCGAGCTGCCGTCCGTGCTGGTCCTCAACAAGGTCGACCTCGTCGAGCAGCGCGAGCGTGCGCTCGCCATGCTCGCCCCGTTTCGCGGCCTGGGCTATCCGCTTGTCGAACTGGCGGGCAAGGTCGATGTCGAGCCGCTGCGCGCCTACCTCGCGGGATTCCGCAGCCTGTTCACGGGCCAGTCGGGAATGGGCAAGTCGACGCTGGTCAAGGCGCTGGTGCCGGACGCGGACGTGAAGATCCGCGAGATTTCGGCCTTCCTCGACGCGGGCAAGCAATCGACGACGGGATCGCGCCTGTACGCAGTAGCGCCCGGCACCGAGATCATCGACACGCCGGGGGTCGCCGAGTTCGGGCTGGCGGGCATGGACTACCTGCATATCGCGGCGGGATTCCGCGAGTTCACGCCCTTTCGCGGCGCGTGCCGGTTCCAGAACTGCCGCCACCTGAACGAGCCGGGCTGCGCGGTGCGCGAAGCCGCCGACGCCGGCACGATCCATCCGCGCCGCCTGGCGCTCTACCAGCGGATCGTGCTGGCGGAGGAAGCCGCGGGGGCGCGCCGGTGAAGCGTATCTTCGCCTCGCTCAGCATCGCGGACGTGCATCACGCCAAGAACCTGCTCGATTCGGTCGGCATCCGCAGCTTCGTGAAGAACGAAATGCTCGCCTCCGCGATCGGCCAGCTGCCGTTCGCGGACTGCCAGCCCGAGTTGTGGCTGGTCGACCCGACGGATGAAGAGCGTGCGCGGCGGCTGCTGCACGAGGGGCCGCTCGCACCGGCGCAAAAAGGCGACGTCTGGCAATGCGTCTGCGGCGAAATCCAGGAGGCGCAGTTCACCCAGTGCTGGCGCTGCGCCAGCTACCGCCGGCGTTAGCCGAAAATCCGCGCCACCGTCAGCAGCGCCAGCAGGAACACCCACACCACCAGCGAGCGCCAGAGCAGGCCCACGGTGCTGTCGAGGAAGGCAACGTCGGCTGTCTCGCCCAGCCCGAGGTCGGCGCGCGGGAGCACCGTTCCATCGGCCTCCGCCAAGGGCATTCCGAGGCGCACGCCCATCGCCCCGGCCCCCGCGGCAAGCACTATGCCGAGCTGCGGATCCGCCCAGCCCGCCGCCTGCGTGCGCCACGAATAGATCGCATCCTCGAAGTCGCCGACTACCGCGAAGGCGATTGCCGTAAGCCGCACGGCGGGCCATTCCATCGCCTGATGCACGCGCTTGGCGAAAAGCCCGAAATTGCCCTGTCCGCCCCAACGGCGCGCTAGAAAGCCGGCGAGGCGGTACAGGACAGCCCCGCTCGGGCCCGGCAGCACCATGAACCAGAACAGCACCGCGAAGACATGCTGGTGCGAGGCGGCGAGCGCCTCCTCGATTGCAAGGCGCACCACCTCTTCCTTCGTGCGGTGCGCCGCGGAATCGCCGCGCCAGGTCCCGATCAGCTCCCTCGCCCGGTCGAGGTTGCCCGCCTTGAGCTCGAGCTGGATCGCGGTGAAGTAGTGGCTGAACTGGCGAAAGCCGAGCGTGACGTAAAGCGCCGCGACGTTGATGGCTAGCGCCAACAGCGGGTGCATCCAGAGGAGGACGTAGTACAGCGCGAGCGAGCCCAGGACGACCGGCGCGACCGCCACCATCCACGCAATGCGACCGTGGCGCGACTCGCCCGCATTGAAGGTGTTCTCCAGCCAGGTGGCCCAGCGCGCGAGGAGCGCGTGGTAAGCCTTGCGCTCGACGAGAGGCCGCCATTGCTCGAGCAGCAGTGCAATGATGATCGCGACGACGCTCATTGTTACCGGGTTGGGATGCGGGGGGGGGGGAAAAGCGGAACGCGCAAGATATCACATGCCCCGCGGCGCCCGCGGCAGGCGAGCCGGTCACGCGGCCAGGAACCTCTGCAGGTTGACGAGCATGCCGGCGGTGGCACCCCAGATGTAGCGGTGCTGGAAGGCAATTGCGAAGAAGTAACGCTGCTTGCCCTCGAACTCGCGCGAATGGCGCTGGTGGTTGCGCTTGTCGAGGAGGAATCCGAGCGGCACTTCGAAAGCTTCCGCCACCTCGTTCGGGTCCGGGTTCAGGTCGAAAGGCGGCCGCACGATGCCGACCACCGGCGTGATGCGGTAGCCGGTGCGCGTGTGATAGTCCGAGAGCCGGCCCAGCACCTCGATGCTCTCGGGCGGAAGGCCCACCTCTTCCCAGGTTTCGCGCAACGCGGTGCGCTCGGCGCTCTCATCGTGGGCTTCGGCCCGCCCGCCCGGGAAGCTGATCTGGCCGGAATGGTTCTTGAGATGGGCGGTGCGCTGCGTGAAGAGGACCGTCGGTCCCGCGTCGCGCGCCACGATCGGCACGAGCACGGACGCCGCATGCAGCTCGCCGGCCCCCGGTCTTGCGCCCTGATCGCCATAGACCGTATTCGCCGCGACGCCGGGCCGCGCGAATCGCTGCCGCAGCCAATCGATTTCGATCGCGGCCGGCTCGCCGCTCATGCGGGCAATCCGCGGGCACGACACAAATGAAAACGCCGTGACCTCCGGAGGTCACGGCGCGCGACCTTCAGGCGCAGGCTACTTGATGGCCTGCAGCTTGTCGTATACATCCTTGGGCCAGGGCAGCGCGCTTCCATCGGGCTGCTTGCCTTCGTTGTAGAATTTCTGCACCGCGGCGATGAATGGCTTGCGATCGACGCGCACGACCGTCTTGCCACGCTTTTCGAACTCGCCGACCAGCTTCTTCTCGCTGTCGACGATCTCGCCGGACGCGCGCACCGCGGCTTCGCGGAACACGTCGCCAAACACCTTCTTGTCAGCCTCGCTGAGCTTCGTCCACGTTGGCGCGCCGACGATCGTGAGCAGCGCGTCGGTGATGTGCGCCGTCAGGTTGATATGCGTCTGCACCTCGTAGAACTTCTTGGCGTCGATCGTGGGCAGCGGATTCTCCTGCGCGTCGACCGTCTTGTTCTGCAGCGCAAGATATACCTCCGCGAACGCGATCGGCGTGGGATTGGCGCCCACTGCGCGCGGGAAGAGCGTGTACAGCGGCGCATCGGGCACGCGGATCTTGAGGCCCTTCATGTCATCGGGCTTGTTGAGCGCCTTGTTCGCGGTGGTCTGGCGGTCGCCGTAATAGGTGATCGCGAGCACCTTGTTGCCGCCGGTGCCCTTGGAATACCCGTCCGACAGGTCGCTGAACAGCTTCGAGACGGCGAACTTCTTCCAGTGGTCGAAATCGCGGAACACGAACGGCGCCCCGCCGATGGAGATCGGCCCGTAGCTGCGGCCGGCGAAAAGCTGCCCGGTATAAATGATGTCGACGGTGCCCAGCGTCAGCCCCTGGTTGATGTCCGTCTCCTTGCCGAGCGACGACGCAGGGAACACCTCCATCGCGTACCGGTTGGCGGTTCGCTTGGCAATCTCTCCTGCTGCCCACACCGCGGCGGTGTGGTACGGCTCGCTCGTCTCGTAGACATGCGCGAACTTGAGCTTCTGCTGCGCAAGCGCGCTCCCCGCGGCAAAAGTCGCGGCCACGGCCGCCATCACAATCAGTCCTGCCCTCATGAAGCCTCCCTTTGGTAAACCGTTTTGTGTTGTCTCCACTGCCGATTCTACAGTGCCGCTACGGCACCAGGATGATCGAACCGGTGGTTTTCCTGCCTTCGAGGTCGCTGTGTGCCTTGGCCGCATCGCCAAGCTTGTACGTGCCGGTGACCCCGATCTTCACCTTGCCCGAGGTAACCGCATCGAACAGCGACTTGGCCGTTTCTTCCAGGTCGGCGCGCGTGCCGGTGTAATTGACAAGGGTCGGGCGCGTGAGGAACAGCGACCCCTTCTGCGCGAGGATGCCGATATTGACTGGCGCAACCGCCCCCGAGGCATTGCCGAAAGACACCATCATGCCGCGCGGCTGCAGGCAATCCAACGACCCTTCCCACGTGCTCTTGCCGACCGAGTCGTAGACCACGGGCAGGCCTTTGCCGCCGGTGATTTCCTTCACGCGCTGGGGGAAATTCTCTTTCGAATAATTGATGACGTGGGCGCAACCGGATTTTTTCGCGAGGGCGACTTTCTCGTCTGAGCCGACGGTGCCGATCACCGTCACACCCAGCGCTTTGAGCCACTGGCAGGCGATCAGCCCGACGCCGCCGACCGCGGCGTGCCAGAGCACGGTATCGCCCGCCTTGACCTTGTAGGTGCGGTGGATCAGGTACTGCACCGTCATGCCCTTGAGCATCATGCTCGCGGCCTGCTGGTCGGAGATGCCCTCCGGGAGCTTCACCAGCCGGTCGGCCGGGTACAGCCGGGCCTGCGCGTATGAGCCGACGGGGTTGCCCGTATAGGCAACGCGGTCGCCGACATTGATCCCCGTAACCCCGGGACCGACGGCCTCCACCACGCCTGCGGCTTCCGAGCCCAGGCCCGAGGGAAGCGGCATGGGATACAGGCCCGAGCGGTGGTAGGTATCGATGAAATTGACGCCGATCGCGCTCTGGCGGATGCGCGCCTGGCCTGCGGCCGGGTCGCCGACCGCGACCTCCTCGAGCTGCATGACTTCGGGACCGCCCGTCTTGTGGAACCTGATTGCCTTCGCCATCGTTTACTCCTGTGGATCCGATCAGTGGAAAAGCGTGAGCACGCCGGTATAACCGTACAGCCGGTCGTGGGAGATTTCGCCGTTGCAGAAGAATCCTACCAGCGGGATGGCGCCGAGCGCGTCACGGATCAGCTCCTGCTCCGCCCCGCGGCGCCCGAACATGTGCTCGCCCCTGCCCACGCACGAGAAGTACAGCGCCCCGCGGGGCGCAGGCACCTCGCGTTTGAGCTCGGCGAGGATGCGCGCCAGGTCCTCGCGGGCGGTCTGCGCATCGCGCTTGCAGAACACCAGCGCCGAGCCCGTTTCGGGAACCTCACCCACCGCGATGAGTTTGTTCTTGGGATCGATGCCGACCAGGTTGCGCACGACGTAGTCGCCGGTGTCCGAACCCTTCACCGGGAACCCGACGTGCATGAACTGGGCGGCTCGGCGCAGATCGCGCGCGAGCACCTCGCCCACGTCTTCGCGGAACACGTCGAGCGCGGGGCGGCCGTCGAGCGCAATGACGATGTTGTCCTCGCATTCGGTGACCACGTGGCGAGCGGAGAGCGGGGTGCAGCCTTGCGTGTGGCGGGTAGCGACCGGAACGTCGGAGGCGAGCACCACGCCGGACAGCCCGCCACTCAGCACTTCGTTCGCCACCTGGACCGTTTCGCCTGCGGCGCTCGAAAGCCCGCCGACCAGGTAGCCGCTTGCCACACGTGTGGACATGTCCGCCACGAGGTCGGCCATGTCGGGCGTTTGCGGATCGCCATGCACGATGCCGAAGTGCGCTGACACGGCGCCCCCGGGCTTACGCTCGCCGACGGGCGGCGCGCGGCGCTTGCCCGAGAAGATGCGGTAACTGTCGGACGGCAGGTCGGCGACCATCACGGCGAGCGCGGGCTCGCCCGCGTATTCCACGCCGCTCGCGATGATCCCGACGCCCACCGTACCCACCCAGTCCTGGACGCCGGTGAGTTCCCTGAGCGTGTCGACCATCTCGGCCGCGAAGGGCAGCAGGGGGTCGGTGAAATAGACGAACCCGAGGCTGCCCGCTGGCTTGCCGAGGGTCGCCACGCAGCGTGCAACACACTCCTGCCAGTCGGCCCCGGTCGAATGGGCGAAGCGAAAGCCACCGTTCATTTGCCCTCTTTGCGCTCCTTGCCTTCCTTCGACTTGGGCGAGGCAGGCGGCTCGGGGGTACCCCCACCTTGCATCATCGCCCACGGCCACAGCATCGGGTTCGCCAGCGGATTCGCGTCGGGCGCAGGCGCGCCGGGCTGAGGCGCAACCGGCGTGGCTCCAGCAGCGGCACTGCGCGCCAGGGTGGCAAAAACATTGGCCGCATCAGACGCGGCGCCGGCGTTCGCCTTCATCGCAACCAGCGCCATTTTCTGCACTTCCAGCCCCTGGATCGCCATCTTGACCATGTTGAGGTTCATCCCCAGCCATGTCTCGACGGATTTCAGGTCGGCGATGCGCTTTTCCACTTCAGCGGGATCGAGCGTCGGCATCGCCATGCCGGGCACCGGCAGGCCGAGCGGCGCCCATAGCCGGCGGAACATCTCGAACGGGTCGGGGGCGCTGCCGCCGCCGCTTCCACCTGGATTGGCCATGTCGGTTCCTTTTCTCGGGCGCGAGGGGCGCCGGTAAGACCGGGAATTATGATCCGCCTGCGAAAAACTCGACGACTTCATTTGCGCGCGCAATCGTGTCCTGGTAGCCCAGGTCCACCAGCGCGCGGCAGAAGGACTCCTCGAACAGCAGGTAGCTGGCGAGGTTCGATCCGGAGCGGTTCAGCGCCCCGGTCGGGCGCAGCAGGAAGCGCACCGCCCGCGGCAGCTCATGGATAAACCGCGCCGCCATGCGCTCTATCGGCTGGCTGGGCGAGATGAACAACACCTTGATCGGGCGCAGCGGGAGCTTGCCCTCCGCGAGCTTGTCCGGCGGGATCAGGCTCACGGTGCGGTTGATGCGCTCGAGCCGCTCGAGGTCGACCGAGAGGCTGTCGAGGAAGATGCTGTTCAGCGCATGGCCGGCGATCTGCGCCAGGGACGGATAGACGTTCGAGCGGCTGCGCGCGGTGTCCAGCGTCTGCCGGCCGGTCCCCACCACGAGTACCCGGTCCGCCCCGAGGTGCAGGGCGGGGCTAATGGGGGCGATCTGGCGCATCGAACCGTCGCCGAAATATTCACGGTGTACTTTCACGGCCGGGAAGATGAACGGCAAGGACGAGCTCGCGAGAAGGTACTCGAGCTTGAGGGTCACCGCGGCACCGATGCGCTGGTTGCGCTCCCAGCCTTCGGTACCCGATCCGCCCTGGAAGAAGGAGACGCTCTGGCCCGACGTATAGCCCGACGCGGTGACCGAGACCGCGTACAGGGCGCCGCTGTCGATGTTTTCCTGGATGCGCTCGAAAGGCAGGGTGCGCGCCAGCATGTCCGCGAGCGGCGAATTGTCGAGCAGCGAAATCGGGTTGTGGCGCGACAGAAGCATGAGGGACGCCAGCCACCTGGCCCCGCTGCGCATGATGCTCGGGAAGTCGGACTTGTACACCTGGTCGACATGCATGTTCTCCCAGCTCTCCAGGAGGTTGCCGACCGCGCGCGTGAAATTGTCCGAGTAGGCCGCAAGCGTCGCGGCGTTGATCGCGCCTGCGGAGGTGCCGACGAGGATCGGGAACGGGTTTTTCACCGGGTTGCCGAGGATGTCGCGCACGGCCTTGACCACCCCGACCTGGAACGCCGCGCGCGCGCCGCCGCCGGTCAGCACGAGGCCCGCGCGCGATTTGGGCCGCAGCTCCGAAACGTTGCCCTCGCTGCCGGCGTTGCTCATTGTGGCCGAACCGGCGCGCTGCTCAGAACAGAGTCTGCTCGGCGCCGCGCGGCGCGTTCGCGTCGACGACCGTCAGGGCGGTCATGTTGACTATGCGGCGCACCGAAGCAGACGGCGTCACGATATGGACTGCGCGAGCGGCCCCCAGCAGGATCGGCCCGACGGTGACGCCGTCCCCGGCCGAGGTCTTGAGCAGGTTGAATGCGATGTTCGCCGCGTCCAGGGTGGGCATGATGAGCAGGTTCGCCTCTCCCTTGAGGCGCGAGTTGGGGAACACGCGCATGCGGATCTCGGCGGAAATGGCGGCGTCGCCGTGCATCTCGCCCTCCACCTCCAGGTCCGGCGCGATCTCGCGCAGGATCGCAAGCGCTGCCTGCATCTTGCGCGCCGAAGGCAGGTCGACCGAACCGAAGTTCGACGCCGATAGCAGGGCCACCTTGGGCTGGATGCCGAACCTGCGCACCTCTTCGGCGGCGAGGATGGTCATTTCGGCGATGTTCTCCGCCGTCGGGTCGGGCGTGACGTAGGTGTCGCAGATGAAGACGGTGCGATCGGGGAGCATCAACGCGTTCATTGCTGCGTAGTGCCTGACCCCGGGGCGCAATCCGATCACCTGGTCGACGAACTGCAGGTGCAGTGCGTACGTGCCGAACGTGCCGCACAGCATGCCGTCGGCCTCGCCCTTGTACATCATCATCGCGCCGATGAGCGTGTGGCGCCGGCGCATCTCGATCTTCGCGTACTCCTGGGATACGCCTTTGCGCTCGGTCAGCCGGTGGTAGGCGGTCCAGTAGTCCCGGTAGCGCGGATCGCTCTCCGGGTTGATGAGCGAATAGTCCTTGCCCGAGCGCATGCGCAGGCCGAACTGCTCGAGCCGCCGCTCGATCACGGACGGGCGTCCGATCAGGATAGGTACGGCAAGGCCCTCGTCGACCACGACCTGCACCGCGCGCAGCACCCGCTCGTCCTCGCCCTCTGCGTAGACGATCCTCTTGGGCGACTCCTTGGCGCCGGCAAACAGGGGCTTCATGATGAGCCCCGAGTGGTAGACGAACTGGGCAAGGGAATCGCGGTAGGCGCCGATGTCCGCGATCGGCCGCGTCGCCACGCCGCTGTCCATGGCGGCCTGCGCGACGGCAGGCGCGATCCGCGCGATAAGGCGCGGATCGAAGGGGCGCGGGATCAGGTACTCGGGACCGAACTTGAGGTCCTCCCCGCCATAAGCCAGCGCCACGATGTCGGACGCCTCCGCCTGCGCGAGTTCCGCGATCGCGCGGACCGCGGCAAGCTCCATTTCAACTGTAATGCTGGTCGCGCCAACATCGAGCGCCCCGCGGAAGATGAACGGGAAGCACAGGACGTTATTGACCTGGTTGCAGTAGTCCGAGCGGCCGGTGGCCATGATCGCATCGGGCCGCACTTCGCGTACCAGGTCGGGGCGGATCTCGGGCTCCGGGTTGGCCAGCGCGAGGATCAGCGGCCTGGGCGCCATGCGCTTGACCATGTCCTGCTTGAGCACGCCGCCGGCCGACAGCCCCAGGAATACGTCGGCGCCCTCGATGATCTCGGCGAGCGTGCGAGCTCTTACGTCCTTGGCGAAGCGCTCCTTGTCCGGGTCCATCAGCGTCTTGCGGCCCTTGTAGACGACGCCCTCGATGTCGGTCACGAAAATGTTCTCCACCGGCATGCCCAGCTTCACCAGCAGGTCCAGGCAGGCGAGCGCCGCGGCGCCGGCACCCGATGTCACGAGCTTGACCTTGCCGATCTCCTTGCCACCGACCTTGAGGCCGTTGATGATCGCGGCGCATACCGTGATCGCGGTGCCGTGCTGGTCGTCGTGGAATACCGGAATCTTCATGCGTGCGCGCAGCTTCCTCTCGATATAGAAGCACTCCGGCGCCTTGATGTCTTCGAGGTTGATGCCCCCGAAGGTCGGCTCGAGGGCGGCGATCATGTCAACCAGCTTGTCCGGGTCGCGCTCGTCGATCTCGATGTCGAATACGTCGATGCCGGCGAACTTCTTGAACAGCACGCCCTTGCCTTCCATGACCGGCTTGGCCGCCAGCGGGCCGATCGCGCCCAGGCCGAGCACGGCCGTGCCGTTGGTGATGACGCCGATGAGGTTGCCGCGCGAAGTGAGGTTGATCGCCTCGCGCGGATCGCGGACGATCTCTTCGCACGCGGCTGCGACGCCCGGCGTGTATGCGAGCGCAAGGTCGCGCTGGTTGGTCAGCTGCTTGGTCGGGAGGATCGAGATCTTGCCCGGGCGCGGCAGGCGGTGATATTCCAGCGCGCTCTTCTTAAGCTCTTCTTCCACTTGCTACTCCTCGCCGCCGGCGGGGCGCCGACGCTTTTTTCTCTCTGAAATTATACCCCCGGCGCTTGGCCCTGCCCTGCGGGCGGTCCGTATAATCGGGCAACTTCCGGACCCATCCGATGCACCTGCGCGACCCTTCCGCCGTTCCGCTCGAGCGCCTGCTGACCGCGGCGCGCGCCGCGGAGATCCAACCGTTCGAAGTCATGGAGGTGCTCGCGCGCGCCAACGAACTCGAGCGTGCCGGGCGGCATATCGTGCGCATGGAGATCGGCGAGCCGGACTTTACCGCGCCCCCACTGGTAGTCGAAGCGGCCGCCCGTGCCATGCGCGACGGCCTCACAGCCTATACGCCGGCCCTCGGGATCGCCGAGCTTCGCGAAGCCATCGCCGGCTTTTATGCGCAGCGCTACGGCGCCTCGGTCCCGCCCGACCGGATTGCGGTCACTGCAGGTGCGTCGGGCGCGCTGCTGCTGACGCTCGCGACGCTGATCGACCCGGGCGACGAGGTGCTGGTGCCCGATCCCGGCTATCCCTGCTACCGTCATTTCGTCCGCGCTTTCGAGGGCGTGCCGCATGCGCTCGAGGTCGCGGCAGACGCCGATTTTCAGCCTACCGCGACGCAGGTTGAAGCCGCATGGACCGCGCGCACCAAGGCGCTGATCCTGGGTTCACCGTCGAACCCGACCGGCACGCTCATCGCGCCCGGGGAGCTTGCGCGCATCGCGCGTTTTGTCGCCAGCCGTGGCGGCGTACTGATCGCCGACGAGATCTATCACGGGCTTGTGTACACCGAGAACGTGGGCACCGCGCTCGGGTTGCCGGGCAACATCGTAGTCATCAACAGTTTTTCGAAATACTTCGGCATGACGGGCTGGCGGCTGGGCTGGGCGGTGCTGCCGCCCGGGCTGGTGCGCGCGTTCGAAAAGCTCGCGCAGCACTTCTTCATCTGCCCCGCGACGCTTTCCCAGCGAGCGGCACTGGCCGCTTTCCTGCCGGAATCGATCGCAATCCTCGAGGAGCGGCGGAGCGAGTTCCGCAGGCGGCGCGACTTCCTGGTTCCCGCGCTCGAATCGATCGGGTTCGGCGTGCCGGCCCATCCCAACGGCGCGTTTTACATATACGCCGATTGCACGCCTTTCCACGCCGACGCGAGGACGTTCACTTTCGATGTGCTTCTGGACAGGGCTGGCGTGGCGGCTACCCCGGGAATCGATTTTGGCTCGAATGCCACGGCCCGCTTCGTGCGCTTTGCCTATACCCGCAGCATGGGCGAAATCGCCGAAGGCGTGGAGCGCATCCAGCGCGCGTGCGCCGGAACGTAGCGCGCCCGGTCTGAGCGCCGGCTTAGATGGCGCGGCGCAGCTTGGCGACGGCCTGCTCGATGCGCGAGCGCTCGGACAGGACCTGCTTGGAGTACATGGCGGTAGGTTCCTCGTAGGCGCCGGCATAGGCTTGCAGCGCGTTTTCGGTTCCACCGAACCGTCGGATGTATTCGCGCAGCACCTGCGCGCCTACCAGGATGTTGACTTCCGGGTCGAGCAGGGCGTCGTCGCCGCCGTGCTTGACCAGTTTTTCCTTGTGGAATTTGGGGATGATCTGCATGAGCCCTTTGGCACCGAAGTTGCTCTCGGCCACGGGGTTGAATCTCGATTCGATGCATATGACGGCGAGGATGAGGAGGGGGTCGACCGAGGTCTCCTTGCCGACGCGGTAGGCCGATGCGACGAAGCCGGTTACGGCTTCCTGGGCGACGCGGTAGCGCTTGGCGAGCATCTCGGCCACGGCGCGCTGTTCTTTTTCTTTGGCCGTAAGGGATGGCGGCTGGATCGGGCCGGCGGAGAAATTGGCCCCTGGCGGCTCGGTCGCCCGCAGCGCGACGGCGGCCTGAGAGAGCAATACATCGTTCGTGATGGAGACCAGCTTTTCGCGCGAAGTCGGATGGCCGGCGGCGGCCAGGACCACGAAGCCAACCACTGCCAGCAGTGCCTGGCCAAGGGCCCGGACGCGTAGAAACGCGCCGGCGCCAGGTTGTCGCTCGTGTAATTCCTGCAAGGATTCGGTGGATTCCATCGTGTTCCTCCTGAGGCTTCAGTCGTTGCCGTCCGTCTTAAGCAATCCCGGTGCCTATGATCTAAGCGAAGGGATGGGAAAAACGGAAGTTGGGGCTGGCTGGAGCCCGGTCCGGCTGCTGCCGGGGGCCCTTCCGATGCCACTGCCTGGCAGGGGAAATACCCTGCGAGGGGGGATCGGTCAAAAGAACTAACGCATATTTGTGCAACGCAACGGGACGCATTCTATAGGAAAATTCCTTAATTAGTCAATAACTTCACCTCTTTGACGCAAGTCATTGTTGCGCATCGCAAAAATCTCACGCTTCCAGCTTCGATTTTCTTTGTTGACGGGACCGGAAGCCCGGTAAAATAAGTCCGTCAGTCGATTCCCGGTGAGTCCTTCACCGGGAAGAAATGAAGACTCGCGGACCAGCCTTGGTCGCCCGGTGCTACGACGCGACCGAGGCGGTCCGCAGAGCTTCGAGGGCCGGACCCGAAACTTTCGCTTCGGGTCACTTTCCCTCCGGTTCCCGGTTACGGCCGGGAGCCGGTGGGGAAAGGCCAGGCAGCTGCTGGATTCAGCGCGGTACGCGCGCCTGGTGTCGCAGCGGTTGACGGCCTTACTACTGGTGCTGGCGCCGTCGGTGCTACCTGAACAGCCTTTTTTGCAGGCTTCTTAGCCACTTTTTTGGTGGCAGCTTTGGCCGGCTTTACGGCCGGCTTTTTCTTCTTAGCTGCCTTTTTCTTTTTTTTTGCGGCTTTCTTTTTTTTGCCTGCGGCTTTTTTCTTAGCGGGTTTTCTAGCCGCTTTCTTCTTTTTCGAGGCCTTCTTTTTGGTGGCCTTTTTCTTGGCTGATTTTTTCGCTGCTTTCTTTTTGGCTTTTGCCATGACTAGCTCCTATCAAGTTATTGCACTGAAAGAGCCCGAACCGAAACGGCCCGGACTATCCAAACCGCCCGGCCGGATGGCCGAACAGATTGAATGCTTTGCCCCACTGTCACTTGGCGCTCTTCGCCAGCACATCCTGGTACAGCACTTCCGGATCGAGCCGGATGCCGCCCTCCCAGGTCACGGTCGCGGACTCAGGGTCCACGACCACCTTCTCGAACTCCCGCACGTCGCGCCACAGCTTGAAGGCGCCTATCTCGAGCAGGTTGCCGAGGAACACGCTGCCCTCCAGGCCGTCGTCGAAACGCAGCCAGAGCTTGTAATCGTCTTCCGCCTTGCACGCAGTCACTCGATGCATCGTTCACTCCCTCCGTTTTGCCCGGGTGCGGACAAAAAAAGAGCCGGGTTCAATCCCAGCTCAGCGCCCCGCCCGTCTGGTACTCGATCACCCTGGTCTCGAAGAAGTTTCGCTCCTTCTTCAGGTCCGTCATTTCGCTCATCCAAGGGAAGGGGTTGGTCGCCCCCTGGAACTGCACGTCGATGCCGATCTGCTGGCAGCGGCGGTTGGCGATGTAGCGCAGGTATTCCTTGAACATCGGCGCATTCAGGCCGAGCACCCCTCGCGGCATGGTGTCCTCGGCGTAGCGGTATTCGAGCTCGACCGCGCGGCGAAACAGGCCCTGGATCTCCTCGCGGAACTGCGCCGTCCACAGGTGCGGGTTTTCCATCTTGATCTGGTTGACGAGGTCGATGCCGAAATTGCAGTGCATCGACTCGTCGCGCAGGATGTAC